>JAYVSU010000095.1:0-14567 GCA_043775055.1 Polaromonas sp. | reverse complement strand
ATGTACGACAAACTGCGCGGCCAGTGGTACGACCCGCGCGAGGTGGTCACGCGAAGTTTGGGGCACTCGCACGTGCTACCGCCCGAGCTGCGCAGTGCTGAAGGCGCTTGGAACGTGCTGAACCGGCTGACTCAAAAAGCGGCGATGCGGTTGCGCAAACAAGGTTTTTACGCGACCGGGATGAGCGTGTTTGTGAAGGGCCGGCGTATTGGCGACATGAAATCTGGCCGGCAGCGCGACACCACGTTTTGCGAAACGCAAGACACGTCGTTCTTCTTACACGTGTTGACCAAGCTGTGGAGCCAGCCGGCTGGGCAAGGTTTGATGATGCAACCCATGCCCGTCGCGGTCGGGATGACGTTTTTTGGCCTGGTGCCAGCCGCCCAGCACACGCCGACTTTGTTTGAGGCCAGTGAGCCAGCCGCTTCAAAAATAAATCGCAGCCGATTGTCTGCAGCGGTAGACAAGATCAATCGCTTGTACGGCAAAAACGCTTTGTACTACGCCAGCGCCCACGGTGCGCTGGACAATGCGCCCATGCGGATTGCGTTTACGCGGATTCCGGATTTAGAGACGGAGCGCTAGTCTCAAACAGTGTTAATCAAGGGAAAACACTGACTCCAAAGGTGAAAACTGTATACAAAAAACAATGGAAGCACCGCATAATGAAAGCCCGCTTGCCTTATTTTTGACGGTTCGGCGTTGAAAAAGCCTAAAGTTGGCATCTAAATTGCATACATAAATCCCTTTATTCTTCAGGAGCTTTGTCATGACATCTTTTAAAAGAACGTATCTAAAACAGACGTTAGCAATGGTCGCAGTGAGCTTGTCAGCCGTGCTTGGCATGAGCGCCGCCAGTGCGCAAAGCGGTTTGGATGATGTGATGAAGGCCAAAGAAATCAAAATCGGCGTCCCTACCGACTTTCCGCCCTACGGTTTTGTGGGTACAGACCTCAAACCGCAAGGTTTGGACATTGATATGGGCCTGTATATCGGTCAAATACTGGGCGTGAAGGTGGAATTAGTGCCTGTGAGCAGTGCCAACCGCATTGCTTATCTGCAGACTAAAAAGGCTGATCTGGTGATTTCTACCCTCGGTAAAAACCCAGAGCGTGAGCGCGTGATCGATTTCACCGCTGCCTACTCGCCGTTTTTCCAGGCTGTGTTTGCGGCTAAATCACTCAGCATCAAAAGCTTTGCCGATTTGGCCGGCAAGAGTATTGGCGTGACACGCGGTGCGATTGAAGACCAAGAGTTGACCAAGCTCGCGCCTGCTGGTGCAGATGTGAAGCGCTATGAAGACAACAACGCCACGGTATCTTCCTTTGTAGCTGGCCAAGTGCAAGCCGTGGCCACAGGTGCATCAGTGGCTGGCAACATGATGGCCAAGAACCCACAACTGAGCACAGAGTACAAATTGTTGTTGAAAGATTCGCCTAACTTCATCGGTGTGGGCAAGGGCGAAGACAAGCTGCGTATGAAGGTCAACGAGATCATTGCTGAAGCTAAAAAATCAGGCGACCTCGACAAAATGGCCAGCAAATGGCTGGGTCGTCCCGCAGGCGATTTGCCGCAATAAGATGCTCTAAGCCCAAGTTTTAGACTGATTATTTGGACTGAATAAGATGCGGATCGATCTGGACTTTTTGGTCATTTTGAGCCAATGGCCGCTGTTGTTGAAAGGCGTGGTTTGGACGCTAGCTTTGACCACTATCTCCGCAACCATTGGCGTGGTGGTGGGTGTGGCGTGTGCCTGGTCTCGTGCCAGTGGCCCAACCTGGTTGAAATGGGTGGTGGGCACCTATGTGGAGCTGATCCGCAACACGCCGTTCATTGTGCAGTTGTTCTTCATCTACTTTGGTTTGCCTGCTGCCGGTGTCAAGCTGTCGGCAGAAACGGCTTCAGTCATCGCCATGGTGGTGAATCTGGGCGCTTATGCGACCGAGATCATACGCGCAGGCATTGAAGCTACACCCAAAGGGCAGATCGAAGCGGCCATGAGCTTGGCATTAAACCGCATGCAAACCTTCACGCGCGTGGTGTTACCGCCTGCACTTAAAAAAGTTTGGCCAGCCATGGTGAGTCAAATTATCATCGTGATGTTGGGTTCGGCCGTGTGCGGACAAATCTCCACAGAGGAGCTCAGTTATGCAGCCAACTTGATTCAAAGCCGCAATTTCCGCGCGTTTGAGGCCTTTATTGTGGCCACAGGTATTTATTTAACCTTGTCTATAGCTGTGCGGCGTTTGCTGAACTGGCTCGGACCCCGTTTTCTATGGGGGCGCTAACAGCGACTGCACATGGTTGATTTTTCACTTTGGGATATTTTCCGAAATTTGCTACTGGCTGGGCGTTGGACAGTCGCGCTCTCACTGATTGCATTCATCGGAGGTGGTTTGGTCGGCTTGGCATTGTTGGTGTTGCGTCTGTCAAAATTGCCCGGGGCTGACAAGCTGGTGAGTGGTTACGTGCAGTTGTTTCAAGGCACGCCTTTGCTGATGCAGTTGTTTTTGTCGTATTTCGGCATCGCGTTGTTTGGCATCAATACCTCGGCCTGGGTGGCCGCTGCTGTCGCGCTGACGCTTTACACCAGTGCTTTTTTGACTGAAATTTGGCGTGGCTGTGTTAACTCCATTCCCAAAGGGCAGTGGGAAGCGGCTGAGAGTTTGGCGTTAAATTTTGGGGAACAACTGCGTTACGTGGTCCTGCCGCAAGCTGTCAAAATTGCGGTTCCTCCGACGGTCGGGTTTTTGGTGCAGGTCATTAAAGGCACGGCTTTGGCATCGGTGATTGGTTTTGTGGAGTTGACCAAGGCCGGCACCATGATCACCAATGCCACCTTCAAACCCTTCTTGGTTTACAGCTGTCTGGCGCTCATGTATTTTGCGCTGTGTTTTCCTGTGTCGCTGTTGGCGCGCAGACTTGAGAGGAAGTTAAATCGTGACTAAACATATCACCGATGGTTCAAAGAATTTAATAGAAATCAGCCAACTGCGCAAAAGTTTTGGCACCAATGAGGTGCTCAAAGGCATTGACTTGCAGGTCCAACCAGGGGAGGTGATTGCCATCATTGGCAAGAGCGGTTCGGGCAAAAGCACACTCTTGCGCTGCATCAACGGTTTAGAGGTGTTTCAAAGCGGTCATCTCACGGTTGATGGCAAGCCTTTATTGCATGAAAATGCCCAAGCCATGCGCGAATTGCGCCAGCGTGTCGGTATGATTTTCCAAGGTTTTAACCTCTTTCCTCATCTCACCGTAGGCAAAAACGTGATGCTGGCCCCCAAGTTGGTGAAGCAAACCGACTCTGCTGCTGGCGAGGCACAAGCGCGCAAACTGCTGGAGCGCGTGGGTTTGGCAGAGAAATACGATGCTTATCCCGACCAGCTTTCTGGCGGACAACAACAGCGTGTCGCCATTGCCCGTGCTTTGGCCATGGAGCCGGCGGTTTTGTTATGTGATGAAATTACTTCAGCGCTCGACCCCGAACTCGTTGGCGAAGTGCTGCGCGTGGTGGAGAGCTTGGCGGATGAGGGCATGACGCTGCTCATGGTGACCCACGAGATGAGTTTTGCCCGAAAAGTGAGCGATCGTGTCATTTTCATGCACCAAGGCTGTGTGCATGAGATGGGGCCGCCGCAAGAGCTCTTTGCGAATCCTAAAACACCTGAGTTACAGCAGTTTTTGGCGACCTTGAATGATTAATGAATCGATTAAATCTCGATTCATAGGCGAACTAGCTTACTAGCTCATTCGTTTAACAAGTCACTCAGGCTGCGTGCAATCACTTTGGTGGCCCGGCGCAGGTCTTCTAACTTCAAGTGTTCGTCAGCGCGTTTGGCGTTTGACTCCAACACCGTGCGCGGTCCAGCACCGTAGATCACACCGGGAATACCTGCTTCACAAAACAAGCGCACATCGGTGTACAAAGGCGTGCCAGTAGCGGGGATAGGTTCGCCAAAAACGGCTTGACCATGTTTTTGAATCGCGTCCACCAAGGGTTTGTTGCCGGCCAATGGCTGCATGGCATTGGCTAGAAGCATGCGTTTCACATCAACACTGATACCTGCTGTTTGGGCTGCGGTGTCCGCGATGATGTTGCGCAGCGTTGCCTCTACTTCAGCCGGGTTTTCTTCAGGAATCATACGGCGGTCGAGCTTGAAACTCACGCGTCCTGGGACGACGTTGGTGTTGGTACCGCCTTCAATCAGCCCCACATTGAGGTAGGGGTGGGTGATACCTTCAACCTTAGATTTGATCTGCTTATAAAGTGTGTTTTGCGCATACAAAGCGTTCAGGATGCGCACTGCCGCCTGCATGGCATCAACGCCCGAGTCGGGAATGGCTGCATGCGCCATCTTGCCGTGAACGGTCACCTCCATTTGCAGGCAACCATTGTGTGCCGTGATGACCTGGTAGCTGAAGCCAGCAGCAATCATCAAATCGGGGCTAATGATCTTGTGTTTGAGCAACCAAGCCGGGCCGACCTCGCCACCAAATTCTTCGTCATAGGTGAACAACAGTTCCACGCTGCCTGTCGATGGTTTGGCAACGGCTTCCAAGGCGCGAACAGCAAAAGCGTAGGTGGAAAAATCGCATTTACTGACAGCTGCTGCACGGCCATAGATGTTACCGTTCTCAATCTCACCGCCATAGGGGTCATGTGTCCAGCCTTCGCCAGGTGGAACCACATCGCCGTGGGCATTCAACAGTATCGTCTTTCCTGTGCTGTTCGCTGCACCGTATTTCCGCCTGACAATCAGATTGGTGATGGACTGCAAGCCAGCAGCGTGCACTTCTGCCGTTGGCACAGCGTGTTTTTCGGCCTCAAAGCCAAAGCCATCCAGCAGCTGTGCAGTGCGCTCGGCATGCGGTGCATTGTTGCCGGGCGGCGTGTCAGTAGGTACTTGAATCAAAGCCTGCAAAAAGCGAACTTGCTCGTCAAAGTGAGCGTCAATCCATGTGTCTAGTTGTTCGTAGGTAGTCATAAAAGTTGGGGAAAAATATCAAAATTCGGCAGATAACTGGATGAGCAATTGGCTGAATGCATCCACAGCCAGTTGCATGTCGTCGTTGGTGCTTGATTCCAGCGGGTTATGGCTGATGCCAGAGTTTTCACCACGGACAAAAAGCATCGCTTGAGGCATCACTTCATGCAGCTTCATGGCGTCGTGACCCGCGCCGCTGGGCATGCGATGCAAGGGCACGCCCAGACTATCTACAGCTTGTTCCCAGCGTTGTTGCCACGCTGGTGCACTCGGTGCAGCCGCCGCACGCATGGTTTCTTCCAACGTGTAACGGACTTGCCGGCGCTCGCAAATAGCTTTGAACTTGTCCAAGATGTCGCTGACCATGGCATCGCGCTGCGCATTGCTTGGTGCGCGCATGTCCAGCGTGAACTGGCAACGGCCAGGTACAACGTTGGTGGAGCCATTCGGCACCAGAAGCTGTCCCACCGTGGCAACCGAGTCGCCGTCTTGCGCAGCACGCTGTTCTGCAAACAAGATCAGCTCAGCAACCGCTGCTGCTGCATCTGAACGTCTGTTCATGGGCGTGGTGCCCGCATGACAAGCCGTACCCAAAACCTCTGCGGAATAACGTACGCTGCCATTGATAGAAGTGACAATCCCTAAGGGGATACTCAGTTCGTTGAGGACAGGCCCTTGTTCAATATGAACTTCTACGAAGCCTAAATAGTCTTCAGGGTTACGCTGCAGTTTGACGATGTCATCCACACACAGCCCAGCATGCTGCATAGCTTGTCGCATGGTGATGCCATCAGCATCTTCTTGATCCAACCACCGTGTGTCGAATTGACCGATCAAAGCACCTGAGCCTAAAAAAGTTGCTTTGTATCGCTGACCTTCCTCTTCTGCAAAACCAACGACTTCAATATCAAATGGCAGGCGTTTGCCTTGGCGTTTCAACGCTCGCACGCAAGCCATGGGTACAAAAATACCCAAGCGACCATCGTACTTGCCACCGTTGCGCACAGTATCGTAATGGCTGCCCGTGAGCAATGTCTTAGATGGCTTTTTTGCAGAAGACGTCGTGGCGTGGTAGCGCCCGACAACATTGCCAACGGCGTCGATGCCGACCTCGTCAAATCCGCAGTCATGCATCCATTTGGAAATGCGTTGCGCACAAGCGCGGTGTGCATCAGTGAGGTAGGTGACGGTGAGCTGCCCAAGCTCCGCATAGCCCGGGTCGGTGTGCTGGCTGAGCTTTTCTTGCCAATCCCAAACATCATTGCCCACGCTGGGGATGACACCAAATTTGTCATTCAGACGCATTTCTACGATGCGGTGGATCTGTCGCAAGCATTCTTGCAACTCGAACTCTGGGTGGTTGTGCAAGCGGCGCTCAAAGTTTGCGAAGATCTGTTGCTTAGATAAGCCCACGCCGCGTGCGCCCCGTACAGCGAGAATGAAGGGAAATCCAAACTTTTCACCATAAGCGGCGTTGAGTTGCGCAATCTTCTCTAGTTCTTGCGGTGTGCACTGCGTTAATCCGGCTTTGTTTTGTTCGTTGGTGGACTCTGTTGTGAGTGTTTGGCTTAGCATGGCTTTGCCAGCCAACTCAGGGTGTGCCCGTATCAACGCAACTTGCGCTGCACGGTCTGAGGCTGCCAACGTTTGCACCAAGCAATACTTAAGATGAGGGAGTGAGCGAAAAGGTCGTTGCGCTAAAGTTTGCTCAGCTATCCATGGCGAATGTTCGTACAAGCCGTCTAGCATACGTGCTGCCTCAGCCGTGGATGCGTTGTTGAGGTCTTGCAAAGTCATTAAAGTCAATGTGGAGGTCATAGTTCTGAAGGCCTATTTATGAGGCTGAATAGGGGTGAACTTGCTTCCAGTGCTGAGCAATATCTAAGCGACGGCAAATCCACACATAGTTGTGCGCTTGTACGTAATCCAAAAAACGTTGTAAAGACTTCACGCGCCCGGGCCGCCCCAATAAGCGGCAATGCATGCCGATATTCATCATTTTTGGTGCGTTCAAACCTAGCGGATCACCTTCGGCATACAACACATCAAAGCTGTCTTTCAGGTAGGTGAAAAAGTCGTCACCTTGCGCAAAGCCTTGCGCAGATGCAAAGCGCATGTCATTGGTGTCTAGCGCATAGGGAATGATGAGTTGTGGCACAACATGGCCATCGGTTTTTTGTACCTGCATCCAAAAAGGTAGGTCATCACCGTAATAGTCACTGTCATATTCAAAACCACAATAGTCGGCCACCAAACGCCGCGTATTCGGGCTATCGCGGCCTGTATACCAGCCTAGCGGACGCTCGCCTGTCAACTGGCTGATGATGTCCATGCCGATTCGCATGTGCTCGCGCTCGGTGGCTTCATCGACGTTTTGGTAGCTGATCCAGCGCCAGCCGTGGCAGGCTATTTCATGACCAAGGTCTTTGAATGCCGATGTTAATTCTGGGTGACGTTGCAAGGCCATGCTGACGCCAAAAACTGTGAGCGGAAGCTTTCGCTGCTCAAACTCACGCAGAATACGCCACACACCAGCGCGAGAGCCGTATTCATAAATACTCTCCATGCTCTGATGCCGTGCTGTGAAGGCGCTGGCATTGAACATCTCCGACAAAAATTGCTCAGAAGCTGTATCGCCATGCAAGACCGAGTTTTCAGCCCCTTCCTCATAATTCAAGACAAACTGAACGGCAATGCGTGCTTGATTTGGCCAAGCGGCATGCGGTACATCGCGACCATAGCCCAACAAGTCTCGGGGGTAACTTTGTGTGCTGTCGTAATTCATGTTCGTCATTCTTATAAAACTTATAAAGAGCTGTCGTCTTTTAAATCTAACCCAGCAAGCACACTTTGCAAATGCGTCTGCATGAGACTTTTGGCCAATGCTACATTTTGATCTGCCATAGCAGTAACTATTTCGACATGCTCATTATGTGAGTGACCCGCAGCCCTTTCTGATTGGTACAACAGTGTGATGAGCGAACAGCGCGAGATCAAATCTTGCAATGATTGCGCTAGAACCTCGTTATCCAGCAGTTCAGCCATCAAAACGTGAAAATCTCCGAGCAATTCTGTGCGATTGGCGGCATCAGAACCATGCACCGCAGCTGCTTCAACTTTAATATGCGCTCGCAGCACTTTGATTTTTTGCGGCGTAATGCATGACATCAATGAATCAAGCATCGCAGACTCTAAAATCATACGCACCGCAAAAACTTCGCGCGCTTCTTTGCTGGACGGGGAGGCTACAAAGGCACCGCGTGCTTGCTCAATGCGAATCAAATGCTTTTGTGACATCTGGTACAAAGCTTGGCGCACCAGCGTACGCGACACGCCAAACTGGTCGGCAATCCGCTGCTCTTTCAATTTTTCACCTGGTTGCAGTTGATGTTCAATGATGGCCTTTGTTAAAGCCTGCACAATATGCTCTGTGCTGGAAATTCCTTTGGTGAGGATTGCCGCTGGCTGCGAAAGTTGTGGCTGAATAGCTGAAGTCATGGCAAAATTGTATACAGTTTTTAAATTTTTGGGGGAAATACATGGGACTTTCGACACACGTTCTTGACACGATGCATGGCTGCCCAGCTGCGGGCATGTCAGTCAGACTTTTTGCGACCGCGCATGGCGGCACGCAAGCAACGCTGGTTAAAGCGATGCAATTAAACGCTGATGGTCGAAATCCTGATGGGCTGTTGTTTGACCATGATAGTTTGAAAATAGGTACCTACCGGCTAGAGTTTGACGTCGCAGGCTATTTCAAGTCGCGTAAAGTGGTGCTTCCCGAACCTAATTTCTTAAATATTGTGAACTTGGATTTTGGTATCGCAAATCCCCAAGAGCACTACCACGTCCCACTTTTGGTGAGCCCATGGAGTTACTCGACTTATCGTGGTTCGTAAACTTAATCAAAAGCTCAAATAAACAAAAAAAATCTCTCTAGGTCTTTTGTACCTAGAGTGAGAAGATTCAGTGAATATCTTTTGGCTGATGGATCGCTTGTTTAATGTGCGCCATCGCTTTGCTTAGCGGCATTGATGCTCGCTTGTGCATCACCCTTTGCGCCGTTGAAGAACAGATTTAAAAAGACGGCACTGAGTGATGCCAACAAAATGCCGGATTCAATCAAAGGGTGAATGTTGTGTGGCATCCATTGCTTGAAGTTTGGCGCAATCAGCGGGATCATGCCAATACCAATAGAGATAGCCACGACAAACAGGTTGTGACGGTTGTTTTTGAAATCAACATTCGCCAAAATACGAATGCCGGTGGCAACCACCATGCCAAACATCACCAAGCCAGCGCCACCTAATACAAAGGTGGGAAGAGACTCAACCAGCGCAGCCATTTTGGGCAGTAAACCCAGCACAATCAAAATCAATCCGCCTGCGACGCAAACAAAGCGGCTCTTCACGCCTGTGATGCCGACCAAGCCTACATTCTGCGAAAAGCTGGTGTACGGGAAGGTGTTGAAAATACCGCCAATCAAGGTGCCTAAACCGTCGGTACGCAAGCCTGCGCTGAGTGCTTTTTGGTCAATCTTGCGGTCGGTCATTTCACCCAAGGCCAAGAACATGCCGGTCGATTCAATCATCACCACGATCATCACCAGCGTCATGGTCAAAATCAAGATCGGGTCGAAGATGGGTAGGCCAAATTGAAAGGGCATCACAAAACCGAATGAAGCGGCCTTCTCGACTTTTTCAAAGCTCATCATGCCCATGCCAGCGGCCACAACACCGCCAATCACAATGCCTAGTAAAACGGAGATATTGCTGATAAAGCCTTTGAAATATTTGGAGATTAACAAAATCGAGACCAAAACCAAAGCAGCAATGCCGAAACTTGAGAGTGGCGCATATTTAGGATTTGGCACACTTCCCACCAAGGCCAAGCCTTTGGGTACAGCTGGTACCGTCGCACCTGTCGCATTGGCCAAGGCCGTCACGTCAGCCAGCCATTTAGCGTGGTCTGGGTTGACGATACTTGGGGCGGTTGGACCAAACGGATTTCCAAAAATCCAGTTGATACCAATGCGCATCAAGCTGATACCTATCACCGCGATGATGGTGCCCGTGACGACTGGCGGAAAAAACCGCAACATTCTGCTAACCACGGGTGCAAGCAAGATCGACAAAACGCCTGCCCCAATAATGGCGCCAAAAATCATCTGCGCGCCCATCGCACCCGGCGTGGCATTAGCCATGGCTACCATAGGTGCCACAGAGGCAAAGGTCACGCCCATCATGACTGGTAGGCGGATACCAAACCACTGCGTCATGCCCAAAGATTGAATCAAGGTCACCAAGCCGCAGCAAAACAAGTCGGCAGAAATGAGCGAGGCCACTTGCTCAGGGCTGAGTTTGAGTGCACGACCCACAATAAGTGGCACGGCAATTGCTCCTGCGTACATAACAAGAACATGTTGCAACCCAAGCACCCCTAGCTTGGCGGCTGGCAGCTGCTCATCAACTGGATGTGATGACGAATTCATAGACGCTCCGTGTGAATTAAAGTACTTGAACTGTATACACTTTAAGGAAGTCTAAGTTAAGTGATAACCCTTAAAGAGCATACTTCAGCACAATTTAAGATGATGTGAGTATCTTTGACTTATAAAATTGTATACACTTATACACATGGAATCATATTTATTAGATTGGGCCAACCTCTTGATCCGCTGGGTGCATGTCATCACAGCCATCGCGTGGGTGGGGTCGTCGTTCTACTTTGTTTTTCTGGACAGCAGCCTGACACCGCCGGTTGATGATGATCTAAAAAAACAGGGCGTGAGTGGCGAACTATGGGCTGTGCATGGCGGTGGGTTTTACCACCCTGTAAAGTTCAATGTATCGCCTCCGCAGCTACCCAGTCATTTGCACTGGTTTTATTGGGAGAGTTATTCCACTTGGTTGTCCGGTTTTTCGCTGTTCACCATCTCTTACCTTTGGAGCGCCAGTACCTACCTCATCGACAAGTCGAAGATGGACTGGTCGCCTGCTATGGCCATATCTGTAGCCTTGGGGTTTTTGGTAGTTTTTTGGCTTTTGTACGACGCCATTTGCCGCTACTTTGGGCAGCGCAAAAATGGCGATGCCATCGTAGGCGCGCTGGTTTTGGTACTGGTGTGCATCGCTTCATGGCTGGCTTGCCACTGGTTTGCTGGGCGTGCGGCCTTCTTGCTGGTGGGTGCCATGCTGGCAACCAGCATGAGTGCGAGCGTGTTTTTCTGGATCATCCCCGGGCAGCGCAAAGTCGTTGAATCCATTAAAGCTGGGCAGCCCGCGGACCCGATTCATGGCAAACGCGGCAAGCAACGCAGCGTGCACAACACCTACTTCACGCTGCCGGTGCTGTTTGCCATGCTCAGCGGGCATTACAGCTTCACCTACACCCACCCGCAAAACTGGTTGGTGCTGATTTTGATGATGTTTGCAGGCGCAGCTATTCGGCAATTCTTTGTGATGCGCCATGGCTACAAACTCGGCCGTAACAGCAACCCCTTGCCGTATGCTGCAGTGGGCGTCGCAGCTATTTTTGGGGTTATTGTTTGGCTGGCACCAAACGGTCAAGACTCAAAAGTTGCTACTTCCGCATCTACGCCAGCGAGTTCGCAAACCAGTACGGTTGCCCCAGGCGCTCTGACGCCAGCCGTTCTGAAAATCGTTGAGCAACGTTGCGTGATGTGCCACGGCGAGCAAGTGCAAATGAAGAATATTCGTCTGGATTCACCTGAAAACGTGCAAAAAAACAAAGCGATGATCTACCAACAGGTTGCAGTTACCAAGCTCATGCCCATGAACAATGCGACCGCTATTACCCCAGAAGAGCGGCAGTTGCTAGGGGATTGGGCCAAGCCATAATCTCTTTTTGACTTAATTCAGAGGTGGCCTGTGGACAGCGTTTTAGTCACCATTGAAGCGACAGAGGGCTCCGTGCCGCGCGACGCAGGCGTTTGGATGGCAGTTTTTGCCGAAAAAGTGGTCGGCACGATAGGTGGCGGCCATGTCGAGTTTGAGGCGATTGCCACGGCTAGACAGTATCTAAGTCAGCCTGATTTACCTATTGTCGAGCCTTCCATACGCTACGTTCTAGGCCCAAGTCTTGGCCAATGTTGCGGCGGAGTCATGGTTTTATGCTATGAAAAACATAGCTACTCAGGCAATGAATACGCCGGCTATAGCCTAAAAATACCTCAAAAATCGCTTTTACAACCCGTCGCCCTGTTCGGCGGCGGTCACGTGGGTAAAGCCATTGTCAACATCCTGGGCACACTGCCCCTGCAAGTGATGTGGGTAGACAGCCGCGATGAAATCTTCCCCTCAGAACTACCGCAAAACATCACCTGCGAACACTCCGCCCCCGTCCAAGCCGCCGTGGCCGACCTACCCGCCGGTAGCCGCGTCCTCATCATGAGCTTCAGCCACGCCGAAGACCTAGACATCGTCGCCGCCTGCCTGAAACGCCAGCGCATAGCAGCAGATTTGCCCTTTATCGGCCTGATAGGCAGCAAAACCAAGTGGGCAACCTTCCGCCATCGCTTGTCGGAACGTGGGTTTTCAGAGGCAGAATTGGCGCAGGTGACTTGCCCGATTGGGATAGAGAGTATCAAAGGCAAAGAGCCTGAGGTGATTGCGGTGGCGGTGGCAGCGCAGTTGTTAAGGTGGCGTTATGAGTAAATGCACTATCTGTAGTAGAGAATTAAATATAAAAGACGATCCTTTATCCGGCGACTGTGGCGGGGATTGCTGGGGCTGTATAGGTGAAATTGAAGCCCGCATGCAATATCAGCCTTCGGTCGAAATAGTGCATAGTGAGATCGAACAAGGAATCCGCCCGAAACCCGTAGGCTGGGTTAGCAAAGCGTAACCCAGCTTCTTAGCGTGGAAACAGCTGGGTCTTGACCCAACCTACGAAGTTCAGATGCTAAATACACCTCTAGCCGGCTTATTTATTGCCTAAGTAGCTACTATTTTTGTAGCATTTTTTTGACTTCTTCCAAGTCAAGGCCATACATCTCAGCAAACTCAGCCGTCTTCTTACCGCTGCCTTCAAAAGCTCGCTTGAGGGCGGTTTGTTTGGCCAGCTTGGCATCGTGTTCGGCCAGGGCTTCTTCCAAAAGCGCAGTCGCCTCCACATCGGCGTTTTGCACACGCAGTTGGTAATCTTGGCGACTTAAACCTGATGCGACGTAGGCGGCGATGAGTTGTTTGCGAAAGATGGGGCGCAGGTTTAGTTTGGTGCGGGCTTTGTTGTTGCTGATGACGCGGCGACGGAAGAGTTCTAGGAGGGCGATGTAGACGTGTTCGGGCGACACGGGTTCGACCGCGTTGCCTTGCAGGTCGTGGCGCTGGTGGCCGTCTGCCACGCATTGCAGGTAGCGGGTGGAGCGGGCGTGGAAGCTCAAGGCGGCTTTCAGGGTGTCTTTTGTGAAAATTTCAGGGTTTGCAGCTAGCAAATCTTGGTAAGTGCCTAATTTAAGCGGCAAAAACTGGCTGCCAAACAGGTGCGGATACAACTCAAACAGCTTTTGCAGCACGGGTTGGACGTCGATTTTTGCGTCGATTTTCTGTTTCCCTGATTTGCCCGGTTGCTGCTTTTCAGCGGGTAGGGCACTTGCAGGTGCGGCAGATGCCACGGTTTCAATGGCAATCGTGTCTACGGATTCGATGGTTTCAGAAGTTGTCATAGAGTGTGCAAAAAAGTACAGATATTTGCTATTTATAATATAGCTAACTATTCAACAAATACGCCGGCTAGAGGCGAATTTATGGGGTAAAAATGGGTGAATTCGGCTTTTGGAGCTTTTAACGCCCCTCAGAGGCTTGCAAACACCTCTTTGGCTGCAGCAATGGTCTGCAAGATGTCATTATCGCTGTGTGCGGCGCTCACAAAGCCGGCTTCATATAGTGCGGGGGCGATGTAAACGCCGCGGTCCAGCAGGCCGTGGAAGAGCTTGTTGAAGCGCGGGCTGTCGGTGGTCATGACTTTGGCGTAATTTTGCGGCAGTTCGTTCATCAAGAAAAAGCCAAACATGCCGCCTTGGCTATCGCCGCAGAAGGGCACACCTGCGTTTTGGGCTGCTTGGGTCAAACCTGCGACCAGATTTTGGGTTTTTCGTCCTAAATCCTCAAAGAAATTGGGTTTTTGAATCTCTTTGAGCGTTGCCAAACCGCAAGCGGTGGCCACTGGGTTGCCTGATAGTGTGCCTGCTTGGTAGACGCCGCCCAGTGGCGCGAGGTGCTCCATGATGGCGCGGGAGGCACCAAAAGCCGCCAGCGGCATGCCTCCGCCAATGACTTTGCCAAGAACCGTGATGTCGGGCTTGATGCCCAAAACCGCCTGCGCACTACCCAAAGCAACGCGGCAGCCAGACATCACTTCATCAAACACTAGCAAAGCACCGTATTCGGTGCAAAGTTCGCGGCAACGGCTGGCAAAAGCATGGCTGGCGCGAACAAAGTTCATGTTGCCGGCGATGGGTTCTATCATCACGCAAGCCAATTCTTTGCCGTGCAGGGCAAAGGTTTCTTCCAGTTGGGCGATGTTGTTGAACTCCAATACCAGCGTGTCTTTGACCACATC
>JAYVSU010000094.1:0-7833 GCA_043775055.1 Polaromonas sp. | reverse complement strand
TACAAAAAATCGTTAAAAAATTATTTGCAAAACATGGAAATCATGCTGCATCAAACATCAAAAAAACGGTGGATGATGTGCGCATGATTTTTTTGCGATGCAAAAGTGCAACATAAGCGCAACACAAATAAGCAGCAAATGCAATGAACACTTTCATTTTGTTTGGACTGCTTTCATAATCTGAGAAATGGAAAACATATGCTGACCTGGGACGAAGAAGTTAAGCCCTCATTGCCAACCGCAATCAACCATGATTTGCCAAAAAATCACATGGACGAGCGTCCTCTTTTTTCGGCGGCTGCTACATTTACTGCAGCAAGCTCAGTGCCTGCACAAGCTGCCCCTGCTGCCGCTTCGGCAACAATCCCTGCAGCTTACCAACGTATCAATGCGGCAGACAAGCGCATCATCAACGGCAAGACAGACGTCAACCAGTTGGTGCCGTTTAAATACAAGTGGGCTTGGGAGAAATACCTCGCTACTTGCGCTAACCATTGGATGCCGCAAGAAGTCAACATGACCCGCGACATCGCTTTGTGGAAAAATCCAAATGGGTTGACTGAAGACGAGCGTCGCTTGGTTAAACGCAATCTCGGTTTCTTTGTGACCGCAGACTCTTTGGCCGCTAACAACATTGTGTTGGGCACGTACCGCCACATCACCGCGCCTGAATGCCGTCAATTTTTGTTGCGCCAAGCGTTTGAAGAGGCGATTCACACGCACGCTTACCAATACATCACTGAATCACTGGGCTTGGACGAGGCGGAAATTTTCAACGCTTACAACGAAGTTCAATCTATTCGTGACAAAGACCAGTTTTTGATTCCTTTTATTGAAGCTATCAGCGACCCATTGTTCAAAACAGGTACGCATGAGGCTGATCAAACCTTGCTCAAGTCTTTGATTGTGTTTGCCTGCTTGATGGAAGGGTTGTTCTTCTATGTGGGCTTCACGCAAATTTTGGCTTTAGGTCGCCAAAACAAAATGACGGGTGCGGCAGAGCAATACCAATACATCTTGCGCGACGAGTCTATGCATTGCAACTTCGGCATCGATTTGATCAACCAGTTGAAGTTGGAAAACCCAGATTTGTGGACGCCAGAATTCAAAGCTGAAATCAAAGCATTGTTCTTAAAAGCAGTTGATCTAGAGTACCGCTATGCAGAAGACACCATGCCGCGTGGCGTGTTGGGCATGAATGCTTCGATGTTCAAAGGTTATTTGAGGTATATTGCGAACCGACGTGCTGTGCAAATTGGTCTGGAAACTCTTTTCCCGAACGAAGAAAATCCTTTCCCCTGGATGAGCGAGATGATTGACTTGAAAAAAGAGCGCAACTTTTTTGAAACCCGCGTGATTGAGTACCAATCGGGTGGGGCGCTTTCATGGGATTGAGTTGAAACTGATTGAGGATGAAGCTAGAGTTAGGTTGATTGCGAGAATAAAAAAGATTTTTGAATTTACATGTAGCTATGACCAGGCCAAAGAGCTTTGCAGGCTGCATGTTCACCCTGTTTATGGTGCTGCGCGCAGTTAACGGTTACGTTAAGCGTGGCGCAACACCATGAATCGCTTTGTGCATAAAAAAACAAGCATGAAGTGCTCTTTGTAATGTGATCAAGGAGAACATAATGGCAACTGCGAAAAAACCGGCCGCAAAAAAGGCCCCAGCGAAGAAAGCCCCTGCTAAAAAAGTAGTGGCGAAAAAAGCACCAGCTAAAAAAGTTGTTGCAAAGAAAGCCCCTGCTAAAAAAGCGCCAGCTAAAAAAGTAGTGGCAAAAAAAGCACCAGCTAAAAAAGTTGTTGCGAAGAAAGCTCCTGCTAAAAAAGCAGCCGCCAAAAAAGCGCCGGCTAAAAAAGCCGTAGCCAAGAAAGCGCCTGCCAAGAAAGCTGCTGCTAAGGCCCCTGCCAAAAAAGCTGCCAAAGCGCCAGCTAAGAAAGCCGCGAAAACACCCGCTGCCAAACCTGCTCCTGCTGCACCACCAGCCCCTGCTGCTCAGACAACTCTGAACCCGCAAGCGGCTTGGCCTTTTCCGACGGCTAAAAAGCCCTAAGGATGCGGCGGTAAACAGGTTAGAGCTGTGTAGTTGCCTAACGCGGCGACACAACTCATGGACTGGTTTACGTTAATTGCCCGATGTTGCAAGATGTCGGGCATTTTATTTACTATATAAAAAATAGCAAACTATCTATACAATATGCCGGCTATAGCTAAATTATAGGTCTAAATCGCCTAAATTGACGGTGTAATTCTGGCCGCCGCGTTGTGCAATTTTGAGCGCACCGAGCTGGTTGCCTAATTTGGCGCAACGAGCCAAAGACCAACCTTGCTCTAAGCCAAACAGCAGCGCACCGCGGAATGCATCGCCACAACCTGTAGGGTCTAGCACTTCTTTGGCTACGACCGGTGCAACCAGCGTTTTAACGCCATCTACCCAGACTTCGCAGCCATGCTCGCCCAAGGTGACGATCAAGCCTTTGACTTTGCGAGAAATCTCTGCACTAGAGAGGCCAGTGCGGTCACTCAGCATTTTGCCTTCGTAGTCATTCACAGTTACCCAAGTTGCCAACTCGATGAAATGCAGCAAGTCTTTGCCATCAAACATCGGTAAGCCTTGGCCTGGATCAAATACGAAGGGAATGCCCGCTGCGTTGAACTGCTCGGCGTGTTGCAACATGGCGTCACGCCCATCTGGAGAGATGATGCCAATTTTAGTGTCAGCATGCGAAACCACCTGCGTTACATGCGCTTGCATCATCGCGCCCGGATGAAAGGCGGTGATCTGGTTGTTGTCGTGATCCGTCATGATCATCGCTTGCGCGGTGTAGGTGTCACTCACCACACGTACAAACTCAGTGCTCATGCCCATGGCGGTAATGCGCTGGGTGTAATCTGCACCATCGCTACCCACTGTGGCCATGATCAGTGGCGTGCCACCTAGTTGTTTCAAAGCATAGGCGATATTGCCTGCACAGCCGCCAAATTCGCGACGCAATGTCGGTACAAAAAAGGAAACATTGAGGTTATGCAATTGATCTGGCAAGATTTGATCAGAAAAGCGACCGCCAAAATTCATGATGCTGTCAAAGGCCAAAGAGCCACAAATTACTGCTGCCATAGAGTACTCAGGTTAAGTGAAAAAAATAAACTAAAAAGAAAGCAAGAACAAAAGCCAAAAACAAAAGATATAACTAAGGGTAAAACGCCAACAGCCGGTAGCCCGTGATGGGCGTACGGCTGTTACTTTGGGCAGAATTAGCACTCACAAAAAGTGACAAAGCGCCACTCCATTCGCCTTGCATGGCCAATGTTTTACCTTGAAACCCCATGTCTTGTGCCGTCAAAACGCGGCGTATCACTGCTTTGTCGTTGACATTGGTCAAGCTCAATTCGAATGCCGGCGGCGCAAGCGGTAGCGTTGCGGTGTTTTTGAGGGTGACCTTCAGGCCAAAGGTATCGCCAAGCGCTGATTCCTGTGTTTTTTGGAAGGTTGAGCTTTCAATTTTGAGTGCATCAATCTGCTTAACGGGTTCAACGACGCAGTTCAAAACAGTGCAAAAGCTTTCAAAGCTAGGCTGCGTGGCAGGATATTTTGCAGCCAGCAGATTCCGTTGATCAACGATGATTTGCAGAGCCATTAAACCAGTAAGGCCGACGACCAATGCGAGCATGGCTCGAAGGACATACGTCTGCTGCCAAAACGCCTTGTTTTTTGCCTCACGCACAAAGGAAAGCTCAGGTATCTCATGGGGCTTGATGTCGGGTTGCGAAATCACCGGTGCAGCAGGTTTGTAAGCTGGTGGGGGCAGGGTCGGCTTAGGTTCTGACTTAGGTGCTAACTTTGGAATGAACGACTCTGGAAAAGTGGCCGCCAAGCTTTGAACTTGCATCCCCGCTGGCGGCAACATGTGTGTCGCCGCATCAAACACCTCTGCACAGCGACCGCAGCGCACCCAACCACTCGATACACGGAGTTGGTCAGGGACGACTTTAAAAACGGTTTCGCAGGCGGGGCAGCGTGTGTTGAGACTCATGACCCAGTGATTGTAGAGTGGGCGCAGCCGCCTGATCGCTTTATAGCTTAGCGGTCATCAAAATCCAGCCATCTTCGGTGTCCGACACGGTCAATTGACAGTAGGGCGCGTAAGCGGCTTTGAGCTCATCCGCTTGGCGCTCAAGAATGCCCGCCAAAACCAAAGAACCATCTGCGGCCACGCGAGCGCACAGCAAGGGGGCTAACACTTTCAATGGCGTCGCCAAAATATTGGCTAAAACAGTTTGATAGTGACCACTCACTTTGTCTGGCAGGCCCGCATTCAGGGTGACATGGTTAGCTTCTGCATTCAACACGGTAGATTCCACCGCCGCAGGGTCAATGTCTACGGCATCAATATCTAAAGCGCCAAACTTGGCAGCACCGATGGCCAAAATGCCTGAACCGCAGCCGTAGTCCAGCACGCGTTTGAATAGATTCGCAGAATCTGTTTGTTTGGCAATCCAACGCAAACACATGCGTGTCGTCGGGTGCGTGCCCGTACCAAAAGCCAAGCCCGGGTCAAGTCGAATGACTTTGGTGGCCGCAGCTGGCGGCTCATGCCAAGTGGGCACAATCCAAAACTCCGGTGTGATGTCGACTGGCGCAAACTGCGATTGCGTCAACCGCACCCAGTCTTGGTCGGCCAAAGCCACCACACCCAAGAGCGTGCAATCTGCAAAAAAGTCTTGCAAAGCCAGCAACTGAGCAGCTTCACGCGCCTCTGGTTCGGTGGAGAACAAAGCAATCACGCGGCTGCGCTGCCAACCTTCTTTGGGTGGTGGCATACCGGGTTCGCCAAACAAGGCTTGCTCGGCATCGGTTTGCGCATCCGCGTCTTCCACCGACACGCTGAGCGCATCCAAGGCATCCAGTGCTTCGCTCAGCTCGTCGATATGTGCCTCGGGGCACATGATTTTTAGTTCAAACATGGTTTTGCTAACTGCTGAAAGGGATGTGTTCAGCGCTTGTGCTGCAACAACCACTCTTCAAGGTAATGAATATTTGTGCCGCCCGCCATGAACTTCGCGTCCACCATCAAATCACGGTGCAAAGCGATGTTGGTATTGATGCCTTCAACCAGCGTTTCAGCCAAAGCGGTGCGCATACGGGCGATGGCCTGCTCGCGGGTGTCACCGTGGGTGATGAGCTTGCCAATCATCGAGTCGTAGTTCGGTGGTACAAAGTAATTGGTGTAAACATGCGAATCTACCCGCACACCTGGGCCGCCGGGCGCATGCCACATGGTGATGCGGCCGGGCGATGGTGTGAAGTTGTAGGGATCTTCTGCATTGATACGGCACTCAATAGAGTGGCCGCGCATCTCGATTTGGCGTTGCGTGAACGGCAATTTCTCACCGGCCGCCACCATGATTTGCGTTTTCACAATATCAATTCCCGTCACCATTTCGGTGATGGTGTGCTCGACCTGCACGCGGGTGTTCATCTCAATGAAGAAAAACTCACCGTTTTCATATAAAAACTCAAACGTCCCTGCACCCCTGTAACCGATTTTTTTGCAAGCAGCTACGCAGCGTTCACCAATGCGGTCGATCAATTTACGTGGAATGCCCGGAGCAGGCGCTTCTTCGATGATTTTTTGGTGACGGCGCTGCATAGAGCAATCGCGGTCGCCCAGATAAACACCGTTTTTGTGCTTATCAGTCAAGATCTGGATTTCAACGTGGCGTGGGTTTTGTAGGAATTTCTCCATGTACACCGCAGGATTGCCAAAAGCAGCACCTGCTTCGGCCTTGGTCATTTGCACAGCGTTGATCAGCGCTGCTTCGGTATGCACCACGCGCATACCGCGTCCACCGCCACCGCCAGCGGCTTTGATAATCACGGGGTAGCCCACAGACTTGGCTATGCGCCGAATCATCGCTGGATCATCCGGCAATTCGCCTTCAGAGCCGGGCACACAAGGCACGCCCGCTTTGATCATCGCTTGCTTGGCAGACACTTTGTCGCCCATGATGCGAATAGATTCTGCCGTCGGGCCAATGAATTGGAAACCGCTTTTCTCCACACGCTCGGCAAAATTGGCGTTCTCGCTCAAAAAGCCATAACCAGGGTGAATCGCTTCAGAATCCGTCACTTCAGCAGCTGAAATAATCGCTGGCATGTTGAGGTAGCTTTGCGCGGATGGCGCAGGGCCAATGCAAACCGCTTCATCGGCCAGTTTGATGTATTTAGCGTCTCGGTCTGCTTCGGAGTAGACCATTACCGCTTTTACGCCGAGTTCGCGGCAAGCGCGTTGAATGCGCAGTGCAATTTCACCACGGTTGGCGATCAGTATTTTTTTGAACATGAGCCTGTCTTTGAAGGGTTAGCTTGTGGAAACTGGTTATTGGACTGCTTAAACAATCACCAACATCGGCTGTCCGTACTCAACTGCTTGGCCGTTTTCGCACAAAATTTGCGACACGGTGCCGGACATATCGGCTTCAATCTCATTCAAAATCTTCATCGCTTCAATGATGCAAATGGTGTCGCCAACTTTGACAACGTCGCCAATTTCCACAAAAGACTTCGCGCCAGGGCTGGCAGCACGGTAAAACGTACCAACCATTGGCGATTTAACGTTGTGACCCACAGGTGCGGCTTCTGCCGCTGGAATAGGTGCGGCCTCAATGGCAGGAGCAGCGGGTGCATGCATCATTTGCATGGGTTGCATATTGGCTTGGGGTGCGTAGTTTTGCGCGTATTGCACCGTGCCGCCACCTTTGACAATACGAACCGTGCCTTCGGCTTCGGTGATTTCAAGTTCGGTGACGTTGGAGTCAGACACCAAGTCGATCAATGTTTTTAGTTTTCGCAAGTCCATGAGAAGCCTCTTTCTAGAGTTCTGAAAATCAGAGCGTGATATTTTTAACGAAGTGCTGAATTTACCTGAAATTGAGGCTAATTTACATCTTCTTCGCTTAATTATCTATTAATTTACGCTATTTTATTCAAAATAAGCTTTTGCTGGAACTGAAATTTTGCCTGAAAATCAGCCAGCACTGCGCGCCCAAAGCTGCAAATCGGCTTCAACAACGCGTCCCATTTTACGTTGCATCACGGCACCATTGGCCGCCACCAGCACTGAAAATGGCAAACCGCCAGACAGGTTGCCCAACGACTTACTCAGTGTAACACCCGCCATACCCAGCATACCAAGCGGGAAGCTCAGTGGCATTTTCTGCAAAAAGGTGCGCACCGCTTCTGGTTTGTCGGCTGCTAATCCCACAATTTGAACGCCTTTGGCCTTGTTTTCGACGTAGAAGCGCTCCAATAAAGGCAATTCATCAACGCAGGGTGGGCACCAGGTCGCCCAAAAGTTAATTAGCAAGGGTTTGCCTTTTAAGCTCAGCATAGCCAGTTGGCCGCCCGTGGGCATGTCGTAAGTTTGCTTCCAAAGCTCGTCTAAATCACCTGCCACAGCTGGTATTGCTGCTGCTGTGGTCATGGGCTGAGGCGCATTGCGGTTTTGCAACCAATAGCCAGCGCCGCCGCTCACTGCAGCCAAAGCTGCTACCCCCAAGCCGACGCTTAAGAGGCGTCGACGTTCAGGCTGAGCTTCATTGGAAGAGGGGTCTTGGGGCGTTGTCATAGAGCTTGATTTCAATGGTCTGTCGTCAAATGGATATTAGCCTAAGCGCGCACTTTGCGCAGCATCTTGAGCCAGCAACAGGGCTACTGCCGCTGCATCGCCACGTGGGCTGCGGCCTTGGCTGTCGGGTTTGAGTGCGCCACGCAGGTCGTCAAAGTCGTAAATCATCAAATGCACGCCAATCTCGGTACTCAGCGCTTTGCA
>JAYVSU010000093.1:0-8467 GCA_043775055.1 Polaromonas sp. | reverse complement strand
ACATTGGGTGTTGGAATCACTACGCTGCTTATTTGCGCCACGCAAATAACAGCACCGAAATACACAAACCAACCAGCTAAATTTATTTAGCTTTTGGCTCAGGACAATTTACTTGGCCTTTGGCTTCTTCGCACCGTACTTAGAGCGTGACTGCTTGCGATCTTTCACGCCTTGCAAATCGAGCGAACCGCGAACGATGTGGTAACGAACACCCGGCAAATCCTTGACACGACCGCCGCGAACCAGCACTACGCTGTGTTCTTGCAAGTTGTGGCCTTCACCGCCGATGTAGGAAATCACCTCAAAACCGTTGGTCAATCGCACTTTGGCAACTTTACGCAAAGCGGAGTTAGGCTTCTTTGGCGTAGTGGTGTACACACGTGTGCAAACACCACGACGCTGTGGCGAGTTCTGCATAGCAGGACTCTTGGACTTGACGGTTTCCACCTCGCGTCCCTGACGAATTAACTGATTAATGGTTGGCACTGCAACATCCTAAAACTAAAAAACGTCCCTAAACGTTTGAAAATAAATGCCTTCGCAGCTCCTATTGCCACGAAGACGACTACCCCTTCGGAAAATTCCGAAAAGCCTATCAGTATAACAGATTCCATGATTTGCTACTGCTAGCTACTTAATCCACAAACGCACCGCATCCCACGTCCGACCCATCAAACCTGCTTGCGGTACACCTTCTAAAGCCAACAAAGGCACGTCCAGCATGGGTTGCTCACCGACTGAAACCTTCAACACTGCCACTTGTTGGCCTTTGCTCAAAGGCGCCAACAGCGGGTCAGCACGAGCGATGCTGGTTTTCAGACTTGCTGCGCTGCCGACGGGGAGCGCGACCACGATAGCTTCTGGGCGACCCAGTTTGACGGTGTTTTCAGCGCCTTTCCAGACTTTAGGTGTCGCCACAGCTTGGCCGGCGTCAAACAATTTGACGGCTTCAAAGGCGGTATAGCCCCAATTGAGGAGTTTTTGCGCCTCGTTGGCACGGTCGTTTTCACTGGCGGTGCCTAAAACGATAGCTAGCAAACGACGGCCACCGGGGGTGTTGCCCGTACCGAGGTTAGGAAACTCACGTTTGGCGGTCGCTATCAGGCAGTAACCGGCAGCGTCGGTATGGCCGGTTTTAAGGCCGTCGACCGTGGGGTCGCGAAAAAGCAACAAATTACGGTTGCTGTCATTGGTGGTGGGCGTGCCTTGGTAGCGGTATTTTTTGATGGCGTAATAAGGCATGTACTCCGGGAAGTCGTACATCAAACGGGTTGCCAACACGCTCAAATCACGCGCCGTGGTGGTGTGGCCCGCCTCGGTCAAGCCTTCTGGATTTTTGTAACTGGTGTTTTTCAGCCCCAAAATCTTGGCTTGGTCGTTCATCAGCTGCACAAAGCGCTCGGACGTGCCGCCCACACCCTCGGCCAGCGCCATGACGGCGTCGTTGCCGGACTGCACAATCATGCCTTTGATCAAATCTTCCACCGGCACTTTCATGGCGGGGTCGATAAACATGCGCGAACCGGGCATTTTCCAAGCACGGATGCTAACCGGCAACGGCTGTTTCAGGTCGATTTTCTTGGCTTTGAGGGCGTCAAACACCAAATAAGCGGTCATCAGCTTGGTCAAAGAGGCCGGCTCGACGGGGGAATCAATATCTTTGGCCGCCAAAATCTGATTCGCCGTCACATCAAGCAGCAAATACGAGCGGGCGGCGACCTCAGGCGCTTGTGGCATTTGAGCGTGCACGACGTCAAAGGAGAGCACCAAAAGCACGGGAAGCAGGAGTTTTTGCAGGATTTGTTTCATGAAAATTTCTAAAATAATTGCTTTTTACTATCTATTTAATAGCAAACTAATGAATAAATACGCCGGCTATAGCCGAAAATAGCATTAAAAATAGTCTTTTACGACTTCTCAACGCCCCACAGAGGCCGGAAGCAGCAAGCGCTCGACCACTTGGCCGTTTTTGAGGTGCGAGTCGACGATTTCATCAATGTCGTCGTTGTCGACAAAGGTGTACCAAACGGCTTCTGGGTAAACGACGGCGACGGGGCCGCCAGCGCAGCGGTCTAAACAGCCCGCTTTGTTGACGCGGACTTGGCCCACGCCGCTCAAGCCCTCTTTTTTGACGCGCATTTTGCAGTGGTCAAAACCGGTTTGAGCATGGTGCAAGGCGCAGCTGTCTTCACCGGCTTTGCGCTCATTGAGGCAGAAAAAGATGTGTCGCTCGTAATAGGAGCTGGTAGGTGCTTGGGTGATTTCAGTCATGCCCTATTTTAGGTTCAGCCGACGTTGGGTTTGGACAAACGCTGCATCACATACAAGACCGTTACAAATGGCCACAACCAGCCCAGCCACTGCACCACCCCATGAAAGCGGATAAAGCGCCCCTGCTCCCAGGTTTGCAAGGTTTGGGCAAAATACGGGTTGGCCGGGGCTAAATTAAGCACAAACAGCTGCACGACCAGGACCAAGAGCAACACAACGGCGTTGACGCGGCCAGGCAGCAGCACAAAAAGCAGCCCCAAACCTGTAGCGCCGACCAAGCCCAGCTGGACGGGCAGCGTCAACCACGCCAGCGCATGTTCTGGCCCCCAACTCAAACCGGCAGACAAGGCGGATACGGCAAAGGCGATGCACAACATCGCCACCAAAAAGACCAAGCGCTTGGTTTTGAACCGAATCACCGAGTAACCCAGCAGCACAGGCACCAAAGCGCCCAACATCACGCACAGCACCTCGGCCCCAGGCACCAACGGCTGCAACTCGACCGTGCGCAGCGGCAACCACTCCAAAAACGGCGTGCCAGACAAAGCATGACCCAAAGCCGCCTCTAGCCGCTCCAGCACCTGCCCCAGCCCCAAGGGCACGGCGGCCGGAAAGACCAAAGCCAGCGGCCACAGGGGCAGCAACACCAGCACGCCACCGGCGTCCGGTACAAACCAAGTGTGTTTAAAGTGGCTCCAGTGGTCGATGGCGCCGGCTTTTTCTAGGCTCCAAGCTGTCAAAACCCCCACCAAAGCGCCCAAGGTATTGAGGGCCAAATCTACATTCGAGGCGACCCGTGCCAGCAAGTAGCTTTGCGTGCTTTCCATCAAAAAAGACAGCACAGCAATCAACAGCATCACTAGCCAGAGGCCAAACTTGCCACGACCCATACGCAAAGCCGTCAAAGCGCCCAAAAAACCCAAGGGCACGTAACCCACCATATTGATGAAAACGTCAAACTTGGTCCAATACTTGGGCCACGGTGCAAACAAAAAAGCCCACGGCTCGACGCCTTGGTTGCGCCAATTCTCAAACGGGTACAAGCTGGCGTAAATCACCAACGCCACATAGGCTAGGGTCAAAGGCCATGCTGAGGTTTTGCGCATGGTTAGATCTTTTTGCCGTTAAAACGGCTTCACAACCACCAAAATTACCGCTATCAACAGCAAGATGACAGGGACTTCGTTGTACCAGCGGTACCAAACATGGCTACGGGCGGGTGCGTTGGCATCGTTTTTTTCAAACTTGCGCAATAAGCTGCCGCAACTGTGATGGTAACCGATCACCAACACCACCACGCCCAATTTGGCGTGCATCCAATATTGCCCACCACCGCGCCCAATGCCATAACCCAGCCAGAGCCACAGGCCAAAAATCAAAGCGGGTACCGCCAAGATGCTGGTGAAACGGTAAAGTTTGCGTGCCATCAAGAGCAGGCGTGTACGCTCGGCGGTGGAATCTGCTGGCACCATGGCCAAGTTGACGAAGATGCGTGGCAGGTAAAACAAGCCCGCAAACCAGCTGGCGATGAACACGATGTGAAGAGATTTAATCCAAAGCATGAGGCGAGTTTAAACCTCTACGCACAAGTTGTTGCACTTCTTACCTTGGCTTGGTTTTAGTAAAAGCTCAAGTGTGCGTCTCAGTCAAGGCTTCGTCGTCCAAATGCTGGGTGTCGTTCCAGCCGACCAAGCTGAAGCCGGCCGACGTCCACAGCAAACGGTTGATCACCGCATTGCCCAGCGCCCAAGTGCGTATAGCTTGGATGTCTTGCTTGGTGGCGGCACGGTACAGCACGTCCATCACCCCACCGTGTGCGACCATGGCGATTTGCTCTCCGGGGTGGCGCGCGGCCAACTTGTCGCTGGTTTTTAAGATGCGATCACGAAACTGCGTCAAAGACTCGCCACCTTCGGGGCAAAAATCAGGGTCGCGCTGCCGCCAGCGCAGCGCTTGCTCAGGCCACTGGGTTTGCACTTCTTCAAAGGTTTTACCTTCAAAAATGCCAAAGCCGCGCTCCTGCAGCCCTTTGTCGGTGATGACTTGAACGCCCGTTGC
This sequence comes from Polaromonas sp., assembly GCA_043775055.1. Classification (GTDB taxonomy): domain Bacteria; phylum Pseudomonadota; class Gammaproteobacteria; order Burkholderiales; family Burkholderiaceae_C; genus Aalborgiella. The sequence goes on along the minus strand of JAYVSU010000093.1, from coordinate 4,138 downwards.
TTTAGAAATAGCCAAAGCGGTGTCGTAAGCACGCCATAAATCGCTGCTATAGATGATGGTGATGGGTTGAGCCGCTTGGTCTTTGCCCAATGCAGCACCCAAACGGTCAGCTTGGCCCCGGCCACGCTCGTTCAAGCCAATGTCTAGGCTGCCTTGTATGCGGGTGTCGACATTCCAAGCCGTCTCGCCATGCCGAATCGCCAGCACGCGGGTAGGCTCAATCTGGTTAAGGGCCTCCCAGTTAGGGTCTTTCTCACTCATAGAGTGATCACCTGCAAACCTGCCGGTGCGGGCATGGGGAAGTCTTCGGCGTCAAAGGCTTTGTCGCCTTCGGGGTCGGGCATGCCGGTGGCTTTGAGGCCTTTGAAATCGTAGTGTTTGTGATCCATCAAGTGCGATGGCACCACGTTTTGCAGCGCGCTGAACATGTTTTCAATCCGCCCTGGGTACTTGGTTTGCCACTCGCGCAGCATGTTGCCAACTTGCACACGCTGCAGGTTTTCTTGGCTGCCACACAAGGAGCACGGAATGATCGGGTACTGCTGCTGCGCCGACCAGCGCACGATGTCTTTCTCGTTCACATACGCCATCGGGCGGATGACGATGTGTTTGCCACTGTCGCTAACCAGCTTGGCCGGCATGCCTTTGAGGCGACCACCAAAAAACATGTTCAAAAAGAAAGTCTGCAACATGTCGTCGCGGTGGTGGCCCAGCGCAATTTTGGTGGCCCCTAGCTCTTCCGCCACGCGGTACAAAATACCCCGACGCAGGCGGCTGCACAGGCTGCACATGGTTTTGCCTTCGGGGATGACGCGTTTGACAATCGAGTAGGTGTCTTGGTTCTCAATGTGGTACTTCACGCCGACTTTGGCGAGGTACTCGGGCAAAATGTGCTCAGGAAAGCCGGGCTGCTTTTGGTCCAAATTAACGGCGATGATGTCAAAGTGAATCGGCGCGCGTTGCTGCATTTTGAGCAAAATATCCAGCATGGTGAAGCTGTCCTTGCCGCCAGAGACGCAGACCATCACCTTATCCCCGGCTTCAATCATGTTGAAGTCAACAATCGCTTGGCCCACGTTACGGCACAGACGCTTTTCCAGCTTCTGGCTTTCCAGCTCAATTTTGCGTTCGGCTTTTTTGTCATACGCCGTCACTTCATCATCCACCCATACTGCACTCATAGTCTCTCCAAAAATCTTGTTTTAAGCCGTCATCCCCGTGTGTTACATCGTCATTCCCGCGCAGGCGGGAATCCATGACCGCCACCGTGGATTCCCGCCTACGCGGGAATGACAGGCTTGGGCTTGGTTAGCTGATTTAACCTACCATTGCCCTGTTTCAAGGCGAATTGCCACTTCACAGTCGTCAAATATCTCTAATTTCGCTATTTTCACCCGCACACCCAGCACGCCGGGGAGCTGCATCAGGCGGTGGCTGAGTTTGCCAATCAGGCTTTCTAACAAGTTCACATGCTCTGCGGTGCATTCACTGATGATGATTTGCCGCACTTTGCGGTAGTCCAACACATGGTTGATGTCATCGTCGCCCGCTTCACCACCAGCTTCACCACCAGGTAAAAGCGGCTGAACGCCTTGGTTCAGCTCGGCGTCCACCTGAATCGGCTGCGGATCGCGCTTTTCATGCTCCAAAATGCCCAAATTGGCGTCAAAACGCAGGCCGGTGAGGGTCAAAATCTGCAAACCTGTACTCATGGCTGTACTCATGGGGGGCCCATCATAGAAAAATCGCGCTCAAAACGCATCAAATGTTGCCCACCGTCCACCAACAACGTGGTGCCCGTGATGGATTGGTTTTCCAGCGCAAAACGTACCGCGTCAGCAACATCTTGCGCTGTCGACGAGCGCCCCAGGGGCGATATTTTGTGCAGCTCTTGAAACTTGTCGTCACTCATCATGTGACTGGTCAGTGTCAGCCCCGGCGCAACGCCGACCACACGGACCAACGGTGCAAGCTCCATCGCCAGCATGGTGTTAGCTGCCTCCAAGGCGGCTTTACTCAAGGTGTAACTGAAAAAGTCTGGGTTTTGGTTCCACAGCTTTTGGTCCAATAAGTTGACCACGACGCCTAATCTATCCGGCGTTTGGTCTGATTCAGCACGGCTTTTGACATGCTCATACAGCGCCTGCGCCAGCAAAATAGCCGCGCCGGTGTTGCTGAAAAGATGCATTTGCAGCGCGGCGTAGCTGAAGCTGGCGGCGCTGTCATGCTCAAACGTGGCAGCGCTGTTGACGACGGCATCGACGTAGCCCAGCTGCGTCACCACGCGGGGTAAAAGTGCTCTGACAGCAGCTTCATCGCTCAAATCACACTTAAAACTAGCGCTAGCCGGCGAATATAATGCACATTCAGCTACTGTATTGATAGCATCTTGCTCACTTGAGCGGTAGTGCACCGCGACCTGCCAACCGGCTTTCGCCATCGTGATGGCGATCTCGCGCCCCAGCCGCTTGGCTGCGCCGGTGACGAGAACGGTGGGTTTATCGCTGGGTAAGCGTTGTGTTTGGGTCATTTCAAGATGCAAGAGACTTGCGAGACAATAGGCAGTTAGTGGGTCAGTGAATGGCCCAGAATTTACCCATTTTAACGATGCCACCTCAAACCGTCACTCAAGCGCTGCAAAACCGTATCGAATCTGCTATTTGCGCGGCTAGCGGTTGGCTCGCGTTTGACCGTTTTATGGAACTCGCCCTCTACGCGCCGGGCTTGGGTTACTACGCCAACGACTTGCGCAAATTTGGCTTGATGCAGGCGGATGGTGGCGATTTTGTCACCGCACCCGAGCTGACACCACTGTTTGGCCAAACTTTGGCAAGGCAAATCGCCCAAGCACTGCAACAGACGCAAACCACCGAGATTTGGGAGTTTGGCGCAGGCACGGGTGCCTTGGCGGCGCAGTTATTGGGTGAGTTGGAAAAGCTCGGGCAAACGGTGACGCGCTACACCATCGTCGACTTGTCCAGCAGTTTGCGGCAGCGCCAACAGCAAAATTTGGCCGATTTTGGCGATAAAGTGCATTGGGTGAGCCATTTGCCAGACGCTTTGGAAGGCGTGATCGTTGGCAACGAGGTGCTGGACGCCATGCCAGTGAAGTTGCTGGCGCGTGTGCAAGGGGCTTGGTTTGAGCGTGGCGTGACCGTCCAAAGCGGTCAATTTACATGGCAAGACCGCCCAACCGAGTTGCGCCCACCTGTGGAGATCATGGGAGATCACGACTATTTGATCGAAATTCACCCTCAAGCCGAAGCTTTTATGCGTACTTTGGCGCAAAAGCTGACGAGTAGCCCGCGCGGTGGGGCGGCGTTTTTCATCGACTACGGCTTCCCCGAAATGGAGTACTTTCACCCGCAGCGCCACATGGGCACGGTGATGTGCCACCAAGGCCACAAGGCGGATGGCGACCCGTTGAGCCAAGTCGGGCTGAAAGACATCACCGCGCATGTCAACTTTACCGGCATGGCTTTGGCGGCGCAAGGTGATGAAGAAGAAGTGGGCTTGTCAACGCTGGGCTACACCAGCCAAGGGCGGTTTTTGCTCAATTGCGAGCTGCATCTGGCGCTGATGGATGCTGACATGCCCAACCGCGCCAATGCCCTCAAGCTCATCAACGAGCATGAAATGGGCGAATTGTTCAAAGTGATTGGCTTTTGTACGGGCGAGCCTTGGGACGCGATGGGCTTTGCTGCAGGCGACCGCACCCATACTTTGTAGCTTGCACAGATTCGGCGCACGCCAGTTACCAAGCAGGTACCTTGGTGCATACTTGGGGCCATGATATTCCGCTCCATCATGGTCGTGTTTTTGCTGCTGATCTTGGCCAGTTGGTTGTTTTCTAAGCGCCTGCCGTGGCTGGAAAAAATGGGCTTATCCACTTTAAACAGTGAACTACGCTTTCGCCTCTTTGGCCGTGCTTGGCGCGTTCCGGTCACACTGGCCATTGTGTTGTGTACCGCGCTCTATTTGGCAGCAAATTTGATTTTTAAATGGATGTGATGATGTCTAGCCTTTCCGCTAATCCTTCCACCAGTCCTTCAGTGAATCCTTACGTGAACGCTTCAGCTTTTGTGGGTTTAACAGGCCTGAAAGCCTGCGTCGACTTGGGCGGCACCAAAGTGGCCGT
>JAYVSU010000092.1:0-9680 GCA_043775055.1 Polaromonas sp. | reverse complement strand
CAAAATTGCTTGGGATGGCAGCTTGGTATTAACTTTGCCCAACAGATGATCAGGTCACAAACTACGCATCAAGCGCCGTGGCTATGGGCCGCTTCGGGCTGTTTGCTGGGCTTGTTGTTAGCAACCAGCGTATTTGCACCGGCGGCTTGGCTCAGTTACAGCATTGCGAGCGCGAGCAATGGCCATGTGATTTTGAACGATACCATTGGCAGTGTTTGGCAAGGCTCAGCGCAATTGGTACTGTCCGGTGGTACGGGCAGCCGCGATGCGACGACACTTCCTGGACGGATTCAATGGCGCATGCGACCGAGTTTCCCTTTGAATTTGCAGCTGAACTTAACGGCTGATTGCTGCACAGCACAACCCATGAATGCCATGATCACGCCGCGTATGAACGGCGGTGCGGCTGTGATGCAACCCAGCCTCTCGACGTGGCCAGCTACGCTGCTAACGGGTCTGGGCGCACCGTTCAACACCATTGACCTGCAGGCCACCCTAAAACTAAGCACTCAGGTTCTGACAGTGACTTGGCTGGATCAGCAACTGAAGTTGGAAGGTCAAGCCGAGCTTGACGTTTTGGATGCCTCGACAAGACTTTCAACGCTGCGCCCTGTGGGCAGTTATCGCGTCAATTTACAAGGTGGCGCTACGCCTAACTTGAACCTGCAAACGCTCAATGGAAGCCTGCAACTGTCAGGTTCTGGGCAATTTATTCGCAACCGTTGGCGCTTCAATGGTGAGGCCACAGCAGCTCCGAATTCTGAAGCTGCACTGAGTAACTTTTTAGACATCCTTGGGCGCCGCGTTGGTCCGCGTTCCATCATTACCTTGGGCTAGCAATATGAACCTGAACGACTTTTTCAAAACCCAAAAATTAACGTTTCAAAAGACGCCTAAAAAGATGTTTTTGAAGCATCAATTTACTACTATTTTTATAGCGGCATCTGCTTTATTTGCGTCAGCTCCATTCAATTTATATGCTCAAAAGCAAGGTGAACCCATTACCCTCAACTTTGTCAACGCTGAGATTGAGGCTGTCGCACGTACGATGGGCGTCATCACAGGGCGCAATATGGTGGTGGACCCGCGCGTTAAAGGCACCATCAACCTATCCAGTGAAAAACCGCTTTCACCTAATGTGGCCTACAACCAGTTTCTTGCGACTTTACGACTTCAAGGTGTAGTGGTGGTGGACTCACAAGGCATTTCCAAAGTGGTCCCCGAAGCGGATGCCAAATTGCAAACCGGCGTGGTCTCTGCTGGCGCTGTGCCAGTAAGTGCCAGCAAAGGCGATGGCAATCAAATCATTACTCAAATTTTCAACCTGAATTACGACTCGGCCGCCAACTTATTGCCTATTTTGCGGCCACTGATCAGCCCTAACAACACCATCAACGTCAACCCAGGTAACAACTCTCTGGTCATCACCGATTACGCTGACAATTTGCAACGCATCGCACGCATAATTGCTGCCAGTGACATTCCTGGGGCTGCAGATGTGGAAGTCATTCCTATGAAGAATGCTCTTGCCAGCGAGCTGGCGCCATTGGTCTTGCGTTTGGTAGATTCTGGTTCTGCGGCTTCTGGCGTGACAACTGCAACGCCGGGTCAGTCAGATACGGGTGTTAAAACTACAGTGATTGCTGAGCCACGTAGCAATTCCTTGATAGTACGCACCTCTAACCCGGCTCGTATGTCACTCGTTAAATCGTTGGTGACAAAGCTGGATCAGCCAACTTCTCAAACCGCTGCAGGGAATGTACATGTGGTGTTTTTGAAAAATGCGGATGCTTTGAAGCTGGCTATCACACTGCGCGCGTCGCTGGCCTCTACGACCTCTGGCGCCGGTGGCGGAGCTACCAGCAGTGCTCCAACGCAAAGCGCATCGCCATCCAACGCTGCCGCAGGCGGCGCTAACACAGGTGTCCAAGCCTCTGCGCAGCCCTCTACAGGCGGACAAATTCAGGCTGACCCCGCGACTAACTCTCTCATCATCACAGCAGCCGAGCCGCAGTACCGTCAATTACGTGCCGTGATTGATCAACTTGACTCTCGCCGTGCTCAAGTGTTTGTGGAGTCTTTGATAGCAGAGATCAACTCTGACAAAGCCGCTGAATTCGGCATTCAATGGCAAAACGCATTGGGTAGTAAAACAGACAACAACAACCTCAACGCTCTGGGCACCAATTACGGCACTGCTGGCAAAAATTTATTGGCTCTGACTGCATCGGGGTTTTCAACCAATGCAACGACGACGACAGCACCCACAGTGCTCCCGGCAACTGGGTTAAATTTAGGTTTGAGCACCATCATTGCCGGCAAGACTATTTTGGGTTTGTTTGCTAATTTTTTACAAACATCAGGCGAAGGTAATATTTTGTCAACGCCTAATTTACTGACATTGGATAATGAAGAAGCCAAAATCATCATTGGACAAAATGTGCCTTTTGTAACCGGCCAATACACCAACAGCGCTTCCAGCAACTCAACCACAGGCACTGTCAATCCCTTTCAAACCGTGGAACGCAAAGACGTGGGCTTGACGCTGAAAGTCAAGCCGCAAATCAGCGAGAACGGCACGATCAAACTGGAAATTTACCAAGAAGTGAGCAGTGTGCAAGCGTCGTCCATCAACTCAACGACTGGCCTTATTACCAACAAACGTTCGATTCAAACCAATGTATTGGTAGAAGACGGTGGCATTGTTATTTTGGGTGGTTTGTTGCAAGATGAATATTCTGGCAACAAAGAGCAAGTACCACTGTTGGGTGACATCCCCATTTTTGGCAATTTGTTTAAAACCGAATCGCGTAGCCGCAAAAAGACAAACCTGATGGTTTTCTTGCGACCAGTAGTTGTGCGAGATGGCGCTGCAACTGAAAAACTTTCACTTGACCGTTATGACCTGATGCGCAGTGGTCAAGAAACTGCTCAACCGTCCTATAACATTGTGTTGCCTATCAACGACTCGGCAGTGCTTCCCACGCAAGTGGTGCCAGCTTTGCGCCCTGTCAAGTCGACGGTGCCAAGTACACCTGCTCAATAAGAAGTACGATACGCCTTAACCATGAGATACCCGCTTCCTTACGCCTTTGCGCGCCAGAATCAGCTATTGCTTGAAGACAATGGGCAAGACGTGGTGGCGCTGCTGCACAACACCACGTCACGCAATGCTTTAACAGAAGTATTGCGTAAATTCAGAGTCGCCAGCATCCAAACTGTTGCGCAAGACGTGTTGATTCAGCGCATCAGTGAAGCCTACGCGCAAGGCGAGTCGAATGCAGCCTCTGTGGTGAGCGAAGTTGAATCAGATGCTGATTTAAGCCGCATGATGCAAGACTTACCCGCTGTTGAGGACTTGCTAGAAGCGGCGGATGATGCGCCCATCATTCGAATGCTGAATGCGCTGTTGACACAAGCGGCACGCGATGGTGCAAGTGATATTCATATTGAACCCTATGAGCGTCACTCTAGTGTTCGTTTTAGAGTCGATGGCACATTGCGAGAAGTTGTTCAGCCCAATCGCGCCTTGCATGCAGCCTTGATTTCACGGCTGAAAATCATGGCCGAATTAGATATTTCAGAAAAACGTTTACCACAGGATGGACGTATTAGTTTACGAATTGGTACACGCGCAGTTGACGTGCGCGTGAGCACGTTACCTAGCGCTCATGGTGAACGTGCTGTGTTGCGTTTGCTCGACAAGTCAGAAGGTCGGCTGAGCCTGGAAGCTGTCGGAATGGGTGGCGATACCTTAAAACGATTTGCAGGTTTGCTTGCGCAACCGCACGGCATCATTTTGGTCACGGGCCCAACGGGTTCAGGAAAAACCACGACCTTGTATGCTGCGTTGCACCGCTTAGATGCGAGCAGCCAAAACATCATGACGGTGGAAGACCCGATTGAGTATGAATTGCCCGGTGTCGGCCAAACGCAGGTCAATGCAAAAATTGATTTAACCTTTGCAAAAGCCCTCCGCGCCATCTTACGGCAAGACCCTGATGTCATCATGATTGGTGAGATTCGCGACTTTGAGACCGCTCAAATTGCGATTCAAGCCTCGCTAACAGGTCATTTGGTGCTCGCAACGCTGCATACCAATGATTCAGCCAGTGCGGTCACGCGTTTAACAGACATGGGTATTGAGCCGTTTTTACTTAGCTCTAGTTTGTTGGGCGTTCTTGCGCAGCGTTTGGTACGTAAGATTTGCACCCACTGTGCAGGAGTCGGCTGTAAGCAATGTGCTCAAACGGGCTATCAAGGCCGGACGGGCATTTACGAACTCTTGGTCACCAACGACACTATCCGTGCCCAGATTCATAATCACACCAGTGAGGCAGATATCCGCGTTGCGGCCTTAGCTTCAGGCATGACACTGATGCGTGATGATGGCGAGCGCTTGGTGCAGTCTGGTGTGACCTCTCGCGAAGAACTGCTTCGTGTGACTCGCGATTGATATTTGCTTGACCTACTCCTCCCGTTTTCATGCCAGCCTATACTTTTGAAGCCCTCGACGCCCAAGGCAGCACTCGCAAAGGAGTGATGGAGGGCGACACTGCACGTGCTGTGCGTACTATGTTACGTACGCAAGCTTTGGTGCCGTTAACGGTTGAGCCCGTAAATGGAGGAGCATCGAATCAATCCAATGGGAGTGGTTTAAACATCACCTTATTTACTACACGCATTTTTAATGCCACTGGGCTTGCCATTTGGACTCGACAAATTGCGGGATTGGTATCTTCAGGCTTGCCACTAGAGCGTGCTTTAACCGCATTGACGGATGAATCAGAAGATGAACGCCAGCGCAATTTACTGGCTAGCTTGCGTGCTGAAGTCAATGCTGGCAGTACCTTCGCCAAAGCGCTATCTCAGCATCCGCGTGAATTTTCTAGTATCTACACGGCCGTTATCGGCGCGGGCGAACAAAGTGGCAGCTTAGGACAAGTACTGGAACGCTTGGCAGACGATTTGGAAGAGCAGCAAGCTTTGAAATCAAAATTGATCGGCGCAGCTTTATACCCCGCGATTGTGACTTTGGTTGCCATCGTTATCGTCCTGTTTCTAGTTGGTTATGTGGTCCCCCAAGTCGCGAATGTGTTTGCAGGCACCAAACGTGCACTGCCCTTTTTAACAGTCGCCATGTTGGCAATTAGTGATTTTGTAAGAAGTTACGGTTGGTTGATGCTTGTTGTGATTGTGTTGATTGCTTTAGGCATCAATTTAGCGCTTAAAAATGAAACTTTTCGTGAAAAATTCGACGCCACATGGCTGGGTATCCCTTTGATTGGAAAACTTGCCCGTGGCTACAATGCCGCGCGCTTTGCTAGTACGCTTGCTATGCTTGCAACGGCTGGCGTCCCCATTCTTAAAAGCCTACAAGCCGCCGCCCAAACATTGAACAATCGTGCCATGCGTGCTGACGCCATGGATGCTTTGGTCTTGGTGCGAGAAGGAGCACCACTGGCTTCTGCGCTGGCGCAGAAAAAACGTTTCCCAGGCATCGTAAGCATGTTTGCTCGTTTAGGAGAGCAAACGGGGCAATTACCTTTGATGCTCTCTCGTGCGGCCAAACAGCTCAGCACTGAAGTGCAACGTCGTGCTATGCACCTTGCCACCTTGCTTGAGCCACTTCTCATCGTCGCGATGGGTTTGGTCGTGATGCTGATTGTCTTGGCCGTCCTACTACCAATTATTCAGCTCAATCAATTGGTTCGCTAAAGATTGATGCCTTTCAACCTTTCTTACTTCTTATTAAACTAACACATACTGATATGACCAACGAACTCATCACCGTCACCACCCAAGCCCGTGTTGGCATCATCACGCTGAACCGACCGAAGCAGCTCAATGCATTGAACGATCAATTGATGGATGAATTGGGTGCTGCACTCAAAAGCTTTGATGCTGATGAAGCCATTGGCTGCATGATCATCACAGGCAGCGAAAAGGCCTTTGCAGCGGGCGCAGACATTGGAGCCATGGCCAGTTATAGCTTCGCTGATGTTTATAAAGGCGACTACATCACCCGCAATTGGGAGCAAATTCGAAGTATTCGCAAACCTGTGATCGCTGCTGTCAGCGGTTTTGCCTTGGGCGGTGGCTGTGAATTGGCCATGATGTGTGATTTCATCATCGCTGCTGACAACGCAAAATTTGGTCAGCCTGAAATTAAACTTGGCGTGATTCCTGGTGCTGGCGGCACCCAACGTCTGCCTCGTGCTATCGGTAAAGCAAAAGCGATGGATATGGCTTTAACCGGACGCATGATGGACGCCACTGAGGCTGAACGTGCAGGCTTGGTCAGCCGGGTTGTTCCGTTGGAGAAGCTCATGGACGAAGCTTTAGGTGCAGCATTGATGATTTGTGATTTCTCACAAATGGCAGTCATGGCAGCCAAAGAATCTGTGAACCGAGCGTTTGAAGGCGGATTGGCGGATGGCATCATGTTTGAGCGACGCATGTTTCACGCACTTTTTGCTACCGTTGATCAAAAAGAAGGCATGGACGCTTTTGTTAACAAACGCAAAGCCGTCTTTACGCATTCATAGTCGCACGTCTAAGTCTGCGTGTTTAAGATTCCTGAATCCGTATTGGTCGTGATCCACACCACGGCACTTGATGTGTTGCTGATCAAGCGGGCGGATACAGGAGAGTCCGTATTTTGGCAGTCTGTTACTGGCAGCAAAGACTTGCATACCGAGAACCTAGTAGATACGGCAATACGTGAAGTTTGGGAAGAGACTGGCATTGATGCAACGCGCAAAGATTGTATTTTGCAAGATTGGCAATTGCAAAATGTCTATGACATTTACCCGCAATGGCGTTACCGCTATGCGCCAGAAGTTACTCAGAACACCGAGCATTTGTTTGGCTTGTGTGTTCCTTCAGGTACAAGCATCAAACTAAATCCTATTGAGCACACGGCCTACCAATGGCTGCCATATAAAGAAGCTGCTGATGCCTGCTTTTCACCCTCTAATGCAGAAGCTTGCTTGCAGCTAACGAGATTCAAAGCATGCCCAAATTGACGCCACACACAGGCCTGTCAACGCTGGATGTAAAAGCTCATCCAATTCGCGTCGCCACTTGGAATATCCACAAGGGCGTGAACGGTGTTGGTCCACGTCGCCGCTTAGAAATACACAATATCGGTTTAGCTATCGACCAGTTTGACGCTGATATTATCTGCTTGCAAGAAGTGCGCAAATCGCATCGTGGTGAAGCCAAACGATTTCCCCATTGGCCAGCAGAAGAGCAGGCTGATTTTTTAGCTCCGTTAGGCTACACGGCCATTTATCAAACCAATGCCATCACAACACATGGTGAGCATGGCAATGCCATGCTCACACGATGGCCGATCGTCAAGCATCAGCATGAAGACATGTCTGACCATCGTTTTGAGCAACGTGGTTTATTGCATGTTGAAGTCCTCGCTCATGACTTGCCAATGCATGTAATCGTGATTCATTTAGGACTGATTAAAGCCAGCCGACGCAGGCAAATACAACAACTGACCACCTTCATTGCGCGTGAAATACCCATCGATGCGCCCTTACTCGTTGCAGGTGATTTCAATGATTGGGGAGCCGCCAGCATGGCTTCATTGAGATCGCTTGATTTGCATACATTTAGCGTAAAAAACAACTTCGGTAAACGTCTGCACACATTCCCTGCGCGCCTGCCAATGGTTCAGTTGGATTATGTGTGTGCACGTCATCTCACCCCATCAGACGCTCAAGTTCCAAGGGGACAAGTCTGGGCGAGAATGTCTGACCATTTGCCTTTGATCGCTGATTTTGTGACTAGCCATGCCTGTCCGCCAGAGACCGGCGTCATAACTTCGTCAAATAGCTGACTGAATAAAACATGCCTTCCAGCAAGCAATCGGCTGCAATCACAGATTTTTCTTTGAAATTGTTAGAAGGTAGCACTGCGTTTTTTCCAGAGTTGGTACTTGGTATTGATCATGCCAAATACACCGTTCAAATGGAAACTTACATTTTTGACTTAACATCGAGTGCTGCAGATGTGGCGCATGCGCTTGAGAGAGCAGCGCAGCGCGGGGTGATAGTCCGCATCATGGTGGATGGTTTTGGCACACCCAGCTGGCCTTCCGAATGGGTTGAGCGCTTCAAATCAGCCGGCGTTCAAACAGTGATTTATGAACCAATCGTAACACTGGGTGTTTTCATTCCAAGCCAATGGCGGCGTTTGCATCGCAAGTTGTGCGTGATTGATGGAGATATCGCTTTTTGCGGTGGCATCAATGTACTGGATGATTTTTATGATCCCAATTACGGCACCTTAACTGCAGCACGTTTTGATTTCTGCGTTCGTGTAACTGGCACTCTAGCACTCACAATTCACGCAATCACTTGTCAATTGTGGGAGCGCAGAACTACAGGAGCCATGACGGAATTGCGAGAGTTTAGTAAGCTCGCTGCACCGAACAAAGTTTTAAGCGCTATCGATTATTTAACCAATCAACCTCATCGCTATCGTTTGAGAAAAGCTTCAGCTCAAGCGTTGCATCCTAGAGCGTATTTGGTGCTGCGTGACAATTTGACCAATCGCTCAAAAATTGAACGCGCCTACCTCAAGGCTATTGGTGAGTCGCGTGAAGAAATCATCATCGCCAATGCCTACTTTTTGCCTGGTGCAAAATTGCGCAAAGCCTTGATTCACGCTGCTGGACGGGGCGTTAAGGTGCAACTGCTCTTGCAAGGAAAATATGAGTATTTCATGCAATACCATGCAGCGCGACCGGTTTATGGCTCTTTGCTGGCTGCAGGCATTGAAATTCATGAATACGCACCCAGCTACTTACATGCCAAAGTTGCTGTTATTGACAGCCTTTGGGCGACCGTAGGTTCATCAAACTTGGACCCTTTGAGTTTGTTACTCGCGCGTGAAGCAAATATTGTTATCCATGATGCTGAGTTTGCAAAGAGTTTGCGTGTGCGCTTGCTTCAAGCCATGCAACAAGAAGGCAAGCGTATTGATGCTGAAGAATTTGCGCATCGTCCATGGGCACAACGTCTGCGCGATCGTATTGCTTATGGATTGATGCGCACAGGTTTGTGGATCATAGGCAAAAGGTATTGAAATGTTAAGGTTTATCTCCGCCCTCTGTCTACTCATTTTTTTCACTGCACCAGCTTACAGTGGCACATCTTGGCAGGGCAAAGTGGTGTACATCACTGACGGCGACACGCTGTGGGTACAGCCACTGCAAGCCATGTCTCGTACCAATGATGATAAGCCGAGAAAAATAAGAATTGAGGGAATCGATGCGCCTGAAATTTGCCAACTGCATGGCCCTCAATCAAAAGCGGCTTTAACGCAATTGCTCGCTAAGCAAACCGTCACCGTCAATTCTCGACGTGTTGACGACTATGGCCGAGACGTCGCCAAAATCACGTTTAACCAGATCGACGTAGGCACTTGGATGGTCAGCAATGGTCATGCCTGGTCATACCACTACCGACACAGCGCTGGTCCCTATGCCTCAGAAGAGCAGATGGCTCTAGCAGCTCGGCGAGGTTTGTTTGCTTTTACATCACCTATGGAGCCTCGAGATTTCAGGAAGAAGCATGGGTCCTGCCACACACCACGCAATTAGCTTGCCGCTTAAATCGCACCTCATTCCAAGCCATATCACGACCATCTAGCATCAGCAG
>JAYVSU010000091.1:0-2593 GCA_043775055.1 Polaromonas sp. | reverse complement strand
CAATTGCAGTGGTACGACATGCAATAGCGGGCTCAAAGCGCCGTAGTTAGCGGGCATGCGGATGACGTGAATGCCCTCTTCGCTCTCGATTTTGCTGTCAGAGTCAGCCAACACGTACAGTACGCCGCCACGCGCACGCACTTCGTGCATGTTACTTTTGAGTTTTTCAATCAATGCATCGTTAGGCGCGACAGTGACAACTGGCATAGCGCTGGTCACCAAAGCCAAAGGACCGTGCTTCAGCTCACCCGCAGGGTAAGCCTCGGCGTGGATGTAGCTGATTTCTTTGAGCTTCAAAGCGCCTTCCAAAGCAATCGGGTAATGCATGCCACGGCCTAAAAACAGCGCGTTGTCGTGTTTGGCAAAGTCTTCTGCCCAGCTGATGATTTGTGGCTCTAACGCTAACACGGCTTGCAATGCAGCAGGTAGGCGGCGCATGGCTTGCAGATGCTCTGCTTCTTGTGACTCCGTCAAACGCCCCTTGCTTTGGGCCAAGGCCAAGGTCAGCAAAAACAAACCGGCCAATTGGGTGGTGAAAGCTTTGGTCGATGCGACGCCGATTTCCACACCCGCACGGGTGATGTATGCGAGCGCGCACTCCCGCACCATGGCGCTGGTGGCAACGTTGCAAATGGTCAGCGTGTGCAACATGCCCAAAGACTGCGCATGGCGCAAAGCGGCCAGCGTATCTGCCGTCTCCCCTGACTGGGTAATGGTGACGACCAAGGTGTTGGCGTCGGGCACCGAGTCGCGGTAGCGATATTCGCTAGCCACTTCGACCTGCGTGGGTACTTTGGCGATGCTTTCCAGCCAATACTTAGCGGTGCAACCGCTGTAGTAACTGGTGCCGCAGGCCAAGATCAACACTTTGTCGATTTTTTTGAAGACAGCATGGGCGTTGCCGCCGGGTGCGTGGTTCATCAAGGCATCAAACAACTCGGGAGCTATGGCATTCACGCCTTCCAGCGTGTCAGCAATAGCGCGTGGCTGCTCAAAAATCTCTTTTTGCATGTAGTGACGGTACGGGCCCAGCTCGGCTGCGCCGCTGTGCGCCAGTACTGTTTTGACGGGGCGCTGGGCTTGCGTCAAAGCTTTAGCCCAATGGCTTGCTTTGTCCAAAATCCAATATTTACCCAACTGCATATCAACCACGTCGCCTTCTTCCAGGTAGACGATTTGATCCGTCACGCCAGCCAAGGCCATGGCGTCGCTGGCTAAAAAGTTTTCACTGTGCTCTTTGCCCACACCCAAAATTAAAGGTGAACCTGCGCGTGCACCAATCACGCGGTGCGGCTCGTCTTTGCAAAAAACAGCAATAGCGTAGGCGCCGTGCAATTGCGGCAAGGTGGCAATGACCGCTTCCAACAGGTCGCCAGCGTAGTGGCTGTCGACCAAGTGAGCAATCACTTCGGTGTCGGTTTGGCTGACAAACACATAGCCTTTGGCCTGCAGCATGGCCCGTAACGCATCGTGGTTTTCAATGATGCCGTTGTGCACCAAAGCGATTTGGCCATGTTTTTGCGCTGTTGACCCCGAGCCTGTACCAAAACTGAAGTGCGGATGCGCGTTGTGCTCAACCGGCGCACCATGCGTGGCCCAGCGGGTGTGGGCAATGCCAGTGTTGCCCTCTACCTTGTCGGCCAGCACCTGCGCTTGCAACTCAGCCACGCGGGCCGTGCTGCGCGCGCGCTTGAGGCCGCCCGCATGCACGGCAACGCCGCAAGAGTCGTAACCACGGTATTCCAAACGGCTCAAACCTTGCACCAAGACCGGCACCACATTGCGGTCAGACACCGCAGCAACAATTCCACACATACAACACCTCATTCAAAAAATTCAATGATTTGAATATTAGATCTGCACATGAATAATTTGTATCTATTTTTTTGCAATTTACGAAATTAAATTTCATAACTAAAATAAATCATAATTAAATCTCAAATAAATTTCAAAATAATAATTTTTATGAAACAAATCACACTTGATGCTATCGACTTGAAGCTACTTGATTATTTGCAAACCGATGCCAGCCAGAGCAACCAAGCCTTGGCAGCGCGAGTGCATATCTCACCGCCAACTTGCTTACGGCGTATTAAAGCGCTGCGCGACAGCGGATTGATTGCGCGTGAAATTGCGATTTTGAACCCCGACAAACTGGCCAGCGTGATGGGCTATGGGTTGACGGCAATGGTTGAAATCACCCTAGACCGGCAAGGCACCGAGCATTTAGACGCTTTTGAGCAACGCGTGGTGCAAGACGCTGCCGTGCAACAGTGCTACCGCGTCTCGCCAGGGCCAGATTTTTGTTTGGTCGTGTATGCAGTAGACATGCCTGCCTACCTCGCTTTAGCGCAGCGCTTGTTTACGCAAGATGCCAATGTGCGCAACGTGAAAGCCTTTTTTAGTATTAAATGTGCCAAATTTGAACCAAAAATGGATGTAGCCTATGTATTTATTGCATAGTTTGCTATTATTTATATAGCAATTACTTATCTCTTGAATTCAACTACGAAGTGCGCGAAACAGTAGCTTAAGAGAGGCACAGATGTGTAAACATAAGAGCCTCCTTGAACTACCAATTCTGAGAAGCACG
>JAYVSU010000090.1:0-21016 GCA_043775055.1 Polaromonas sp. | reverse complement strand
AGAGGCTTTTTGGGTCGAAAATGGCAAAATCCTCTATCCGGTCACGGGTGCCACGCTGATTGGTAGCGGCCCAGAGTGCTTGAAGCACGTCAGCATGATAGGCAATGACGTCAAACTGGACAGCGGTGTTGGCACCTGCGGCAAAGAGGGCCAAAGCGTGCCAGTGGGCGTGGGTCAACCGACCTTGCGGATTGATGGCTTGACCGTGGGCGGGACAGCCTAAAGCAGCCCAAGTTTGGCTACTTTGGCCATTCCTATGGCTACATCTTGCTAGGTAGCCAAGTCACGATTTGTGGGAAAAACCACAGCGCCAACACCATACCGCACATCAAAAAGAAAAACGGCATGGTGACGCGGGCGATGTAGGTGATTTCTTTTTTGGTCATGCCCTGCAAAACAAACAGATTGAAGCCGACCGGCGGCGTGATTTGCGCCATCTCGACTACGACGACGACAAAAATACCGAACCAAATCAGGTCAATGTGCGCGGCTTGCACCGTCGGCAAAATCACACCCATGGTCAACACCACCATGGAGATGCCGTCTAGAAAACACCCCAAAATAATGTAGAACACCGCCAAGGCAATGATGAGCAAGAAGGGGCTTAAATTCAGCGAGCTCACATATTCCGCCAAATGCCGTGGCAAGCCGATGTAGCCCATGCTCAAGGTTAAAAACGAGGCACCGGCCAGAATCAATGCAATCATGCAATATAAGCGTGTCGCACCCATGAGCGATTCTTTGAAGGTGTTCCAGTTGAGCGAGCTCTGCAAGGTAGAAAGTACAAAAGAGCCAATCACGCCAACGGCTGCCGCTTCGGTGGCCGTTGCAATACCCGCATAAATGCTGCCCAGCACGGCACCAATCAATCCCACCACAGGTATGAGGTGGCGCGATTCTGAGAGCCGTTGTATGAAGGTGAAAGTCTCAGTTGTAGGCGGGATTTTGCTTGGGTTGAGCAGCGACCAAACCACGATGTAGCCGCTGAAAAGTGACGCCAGCAGCAAACCTGGCAACACGCCGGCCACAAACAACTGAGAAATCGAGACCTCTGCGGTGACGCCATACACAATCATGATGATGGAAGGCGGTATCAGCAAGCCAAGTGTGCCAGCGCCAGCGAGTGAACCAATAATTTGGTCTTGCGGGTAACCGCGCCGTGTTAGCTCAGGCAAGGTCATTTTGCCGATGGTGGCGCAGGTAGCGGCGCTGGAGCCTGAAACGGCTGCAAAAATGGTACAACCAATCACATTGGTGTGCAGCAAGCGGCCCGGCAACCAGTTGACCCAAGGCGCGAGGCCTTTGAACATGCTTTCGCTGAGCTTGGTGCGAAAGAGAATTTCACCCATCCAAATGAACAGTGGCAGCGCAGTCAACGTCCAACTCGACGACGAACCCCAAATCGTCACCGCCATAGCATCGCCAGCGGGTCGGCTAGAAAATAACTCCATCGCAATCCACGCAACACCAGTGAGGGTGAGGCCAATCCACACACCACTGCCAAGAATGAGAAAGAGCGATGCGATCAGCAGCGCGGTTATGGCAAGTTCACTCATGCAAATCCTTGTTATTCGTTGTGCAGAGCTTCGTCGCTGCTGGTTGTGACACGCTGGCCGCGTAATTCAAGCACCAACTCGTCGATAAACGCAATCAATAAAACCAGTGTGCCTGCCGCCATACCTATTTGTGGAATCCACAAAGGAGTGGCATCGTTGCCCGTAGAGATGTCGTTGAAATCAAACGATTGGTACGCCAATTTGATGCTGTAAAAACAAAACAAACCTGACAATAAAACCGCAGCGGACAAACTCCACACTTCAAGGGCTTTGTTGGTTTTGGGACCAACGGCGCTGAGCAGCAAGGTCACACGGATGTGTTCATTCTTTTTCAGCGTATGAGCCAGCGCTAAAAAACCTGCAGCGGCCATGCAATAGCCCGCATACATATCTGTCCCCCGAAAGTTCAAAGAGATATAGCGGTCGAGCATGCCCAGCACTACCATGGCTAGTGTACCCACCATCATGAGCGCCGCAGCCCAAGCGGCGGCATCATACAGTCGGTTCAAGTAAATACGTAGCATCTTTTGCAGCACTTATTTTTTGCGGTAGGCACTGATGATGGCTTGGCCATCCGGGCCGGCTTTCTTCTCCCAGTCTGCCAACATGACACCGCCAACTTGCTTCATATCTGTCGATAGTTTTGCAGGAGGTTGCAAAATCTTCATGCCTTTTTTGGTGAGCTCAGCCTTGTACCACTCGTTTTTCTCAGCGCTGGAGGCCCAGCCACGAGTTTCTGCTTCTTGCGCCGCTTTCGTCAGACTCGCTTGTGTTGCAGCATCCAACGCATTAAAGGCTTTGAGATTGACGATAACTGCATTTTTAGGCAACCAAGCCTGTGTGTCGTACCAATACTTCACCGATTCATAGATTTTGCTGTCATAGCCCGTCGCGCCAGAGCTCATCATGCTTTCTACTACGCCAGTTGCAAACGCTTGGCTTACTTCTGCAGCTTGAATGGTGACGGGTTGTGCGCCAATCAACTCTGCCATTTTCGCAGTTGCTGGGCTGTAAGCGCGCCACTTCACGCCACGCATATCAGCCACGGAAGCCAGTTCTTTTTTGACATACAAACCTTGTGGCGGCCAAGCCACGGCGTAGAGCAACTTCATGCCTTGCGCAGCCAGTACTTTGTCGAGTACGGGTTTTTGCGCAGCATAGAGCTTTTTGCTGTCCGCAAAACTAGAAGCTAGAAACGGAATGCCATCGGCACCAAAAATTGGATTTTCATTTTCAAAATTAACCAGCAAAATTTCGCCGATTTGTGCTTGACCGCCCTGTACTGCACGCTTGATTTCAGGTGCTTTGAACAGGCTGGCGTTGGCGTGAACAGTGATTTTGAGTTTGCCACCTGTCGCCGCATCCACATCTTTGGCAAACTGGGTAATGTTCTCGGTATGGAAGTTGCTGGCTGGATAAGCGGCTGGAAAATCCCACTTAGTTTGAGCGAAGACTGAGCTGGCAGCCAGCGCCATAGTGAAAGCTGCAGCAGTAGCGGCCAAGGTGAAAAGGCGATGCTTCATAAAAACTCCGATTGCGTTGGGTTTAAAAAACGAAGGAAAACAAACATAAAGCTAAGCTTTGAATGTAAGTGGAATTTGGCACGCATCGCTCAGTGTTTTCCCTAAATGTCAACAAATTGTTGATAAATTGTGATTGAAATACCTACAATCTACGTTGAGCAACAAATGTGCCACATTGGAATCTGTCATGCCTACAAAAGAGAACCTGAAATTAGCGGCCACTTCAAAGGCGCCCGAGGCTTTGCCCATTGTGTCGTCTGCGCACTTGGTATCGCCGCGCAGCGCAGAGATGAGTGAGTTCGAATTTGGACTGATCGTGGCGGGTAATGCTTTTCACCGGTGGATTGCGCACTGCATGAGTGCCGCTGGGCTGAAAGATTTAACGCCTTTAGACGTGCTGGTGCTGCACCACGTCACGCACCGTGCGCGTGACAAGCGCTTGGCAGACATCTGCTTCATCATGAATGTGGAAGACACCCATTTGATCAATTACGCGCTCAAGAAACTGCAAAACCTCAAGGTTGTCGCATCCAGTAAAAGCGGAAAAGAAGTGACATATGCCGCGACCGACATCGGACGTCAGTATGTAGAGCGGTACCGCGAGATACGTGAGACGTGTTTGATCAACGCGTTAAACGCAGATGATGCTTTGAACAAAGACATTGGCGAGCTGGCGCGCTTGCTTCGTTTGCTGTCAGGTATTTATGACCAAGCGGCACGCTCGGCCGCAAGTTTGTAGGATATTTATGAATATCAAACGCGACTTGCGCTGGGAGTTTTGGATTGATCGTGGCGGAACATTCACGGACGTGATTGGTAAACGCCCGAACGATGATGGTTCGTTCACATTGCTCACCCACAAGCTGCTCAGTGAAAACCCAGAACAATACAAAGACGCAGCTGTCGCTGGTATTCGGCATTTGCTGGGTTTGAGCGCCACAGACTTGGTTACACCTGCTTTGGTGGCATGCGTCAAAATGGGCACAACCGTGGCCACCAATGCACTGCTAGAGCGTAAAGGACAACCCACATTGTTGGTAGCCACGCGTGGCTTTCGGGATGCCTTGCGCATTGCCTACCAAAACCGCCCGCGCTTGTTTGACCGTCAGATTGTGCTGCCCGAGTTGCTCTACAGTGCTGTCGTTGAGGCACAAGAGCGGATGGCTGCTGATGGTGAGGTCGTGGATGCCTTGAATGAAAGCGCACTGCAAATCGATTTGATGGCGCAGTATGCACAAGGCATGCGCTCAGTGGCTATTGTGTTCATGCATGGCTATCGCTATACGCAGCATGAATTGGTTGCTGAAAAAATAGCGCGTGCCATTGGCTTCACGCAAATCAGCGTGAGCCACAAAACCAGCCCTATGATGAAGTTGGTAAGCCGTGGCGACACTACGGTGGTTGATGCGTATTTGTCTCCTATTTTGCGTCGGTATGTTGAGCAGGTGGCGGGAGACATGCCGGGCGTCAAGGTGTTTTTCATGCAATCGTCGGGCGGTTTGACGGACGCACATGCCTTTCAGGGCAAGGATGCCATTTTGAGTGGCCCTGCCGGCGGTATTGTGGGCATGGCCCGCACGGCGCAACTGGGCGGTCACGACAAAGTCATTGGTTTTGACATGGGCGGTACCTCTACCGATGTGAGCCATTTTGCGGGTGAGTTTGAGCGTGAGTTTGAAACGCAGGTGGCTGGCGTACGCATGCGTGCGCCCATGATGAGCATCCACACGGTGGCTGCGGGTGGAGGGTCGCTCCTGGCGTTTGACGGCTCGCGTTTTAGGGTCGGGCCAGAGAGTGCGGGTGCCAACCCTGGGCCGGCTTGCTACCGGCGTGGTGGTCGTTTGGCGGTGACGGATGCCAATGTGATGCTGGGCAAAGTACAGCCATCCTATTTTCCCAAATTGTTTGGTCCGAATGCCGATGAAGCCTTGAGTTACGACGCTACATTGACCCAATTCAACGCATTGGCAGAAATGACGGGGCGCAGCGCGGAGTCCATCGCCGAGGGGTTCATTGACATTGCCGTGCAGCAAATGGCCAATGCCATCAAAAAGATTTCAGTGGCGCGCGGTTATGACGTGACGCGGTATACCTTGCAGTGCTTTGGCGGTGCAGGTGGGCAGCACGCGTGTTTGGTGGCGGATGCTTTGGGCATGACGCGTGTGTTTGTGCATCCGCTGGCGGGTGTATTGAGCGCTTATGGCATGGGTTTGGCCGATCAAAACGTGATTCGAGAACAGGCCATTGAGGAGCGGTTGAACGAACAGACGCTGCTGATGGTGGGTCGAACGCTGGAGACCTTGGAGGCAGAGGCGCGAGCTGAATTGCAGCGTCAGCAAGTCGCGCAAGGCCAAGTAACGGTGCATCAGCGCGTGCATGTGAAATACGAAGGCACTGACACAGCGCTGATCGTGCCGTTGGGTGATCTCGGCCAGATTGAAGTGGCCTTTGAGCGTGCCTATCAGCAGCGCTTTGCTTTTTTGATGCAGGGCAAAGGTCTGGTGGTTGAAGCGGTATCGGTTGAAGCGGTGATTGGTGGTGATGCGCCTTCCGAGCCACGACATACTTTGCATAAGGTTCGTCCTGTTCCATCGCGTGAAATGGTGCGCATGTATACAGGTGGGCATTGGCATGTCACGGCGTTGGTGGTTCGCGAAGACATGCGGGCGGGCGATGTGGTACCAGGACCGGCCATCATTGCAGAAAAAAATGCCACCACCGTGGTGGAGCCGGGCTGGGAGGCCCACTTAACGGCACTGGACCATCTGGTTCTGGAGCGCAAAACGCAGCGCGTTGTCACCTTTGCTGCGGGTACAACGGTGGACCCAGTTTTGCTGGAGGTGTTCAACAACCTATTCATGAATATTGCCGAGCAGATGGGTTTGCAATTGCAGAACACGGCGTACTCGGTCAACATCAAAGAACGCTTGGACTTTAGTTGCGCTCTTTTTGATGCAGAGGGCAACTTGATTGCGAACGCACCGCACATGCCAGTACATCTCGGGTCCATGGGCGAGAGCATCAAAACAGTGATTCGTGAAAACGCCAGCAGCATGCAACCCGGCAATGTCTACGCCTTGAATGACCCCTACCATGGTGGCACGCATCTGCCCGATGTCACCGTCATCACACCTGTATATCTGGACGATAAACCGGTCTTTTACGTCGGCTCACGCGGTCATCAAGCCGATATTGGCGGGACAACGCCCGGCTCCATGCCGCCGTTTTCTACACGGATTGAAGAAGAAGGCGTGCAGATCAACAACTTCCTGCTGGTAGAGCAGGGTGTTCTGCGTGAAGCAGAGATGGTCGCCCTGCTGGAAAGCGGGGAATATCCCAGCCGCAATCCGTATCAAAACATGGCGGACTTGAAGGCGCAAATTGCGGCCAATGAAAAAGGCGTGCAAGAACTCAAGAAAATGGTGGACACCTATGGTTTAGCAGTGGTGCAAGCCTATATGCTGCATGTGCAGGATAATGCTGAAGAGTCCGTACGCCGTGTCATTACCCGTTTGAAAGACGGGCAATTCACTCTGCCGCTGGACAATGGTGCGCATATCCGCGTGGCTATCCGAGTCAATGTGGCTGAGCGCAGCGCTGAGATCGACTTTACCGGTACCTCTGCGCAACTGAGCAACAACTTCAACGCTCCTACGGCCGTATGCATGGCCGCAGTACTGTATGTCTTTAGAACGCTGGTTGATGATGAAATACCGCTTAACGCCGGCTGTTTAAAACCCCTCAAGGTGATTATTCCGCCAGGTAGCATGTTGAACCCCAACCCGCCTGCCTCAGTGGTTGCTGGTAATGTGGAAACTTCTACCTGTATTACCAACGCTATTTATGGTGCACTGGGCGTGATGGCTGGTAGCCAGCCGACTATGAATAACTTTACGTTTGGGAATCAGCAATACCAATACTATGAAACTATTTCAGGTGGCAGCGGTGCCGGAGGTATTTTTGATTCCGCTGGGCGATTAACGGGTGGTTTTGCCGGCGCATCCGTTGTGCAAACACACATGACCAATTCCCGCATGACAGACCCAGAAGTATTGGAGTTTAGATTTCCGGTGCGTTTAGAGAGCTATGCGATTCGTGCAAATTCCGGAGGCGCAGGTCAGTATTCTGGCGGCAATGGCGGCATCCGACGTATTCGGTTTTTGGAGAATATGACGGCCAGTATTTTGTCGAATGGGCGTCAATATGGTGCTTTTGGTATGAGCGGCGGATCTAACGGACAAGTAGGTTTGAACCGCGTGGTTCGTGCCAACGGTACGGTTGAAGAGTTAGGCCATATTGCGCAAGCAGAGATGAAGCAGGGCGATATATTTGAAATCTATACCCCGGGCGGCGGTGGATTTGGGGTGCTTGAATAATTGAAATGAAAACGAACCCATTTGCGCATCAAACTGCGCAAATGGGTGAGGGTGAGCAATTGATGAGAAATTGCAGAGTCAATGCGACCGAATCATCGTTCCAAAAGCCTGTTCAGTCAAAATCTCTAAGAGCATCGCATGCGGCACACGGCCATCAATGATATGAACAGCGTTGACGCCACTCTTGGCGGCATCTAAAGCACCAGCTATTTTAGGAATCATGCCGCCGCTGATGGTGCCGTCTGCAATCAATGCATCAATTTCACGGGTGGTAAGTTCCGGCAAAAGCCGCATGTTTTTGTCCAACACACCTGGAATATTGGTCAACATCAGCAGTTTTTCAGCCTGTAGCACGGTCGCTAGTTTGCTGGCAACCACATCTGCATTGATGTTGTAGCTTTCATTTTGTAGACCAAAGCCAATCGGACTGACCACAGGAATGAAAGCATCGTCTTGCAAGGCTTTGACGACACTGGGGTCAATCGACACAATGTCACCGACTTGGCCTACATCGTGCTCTTTGCTCGGATCTGCCAAATCCAGCAGTTTGAGTTTTTGTGCACGAATCAAGCCACCATCGCGTCCCGTCAAACCCACGGCTTTCCCGCCGGCTTGGTTGATCAGGCCCACAATGTCTTGCTGCACTTCGCCCGCCAGCACCCACTCCACCACTTCCATGGTTTCAGCGTCCGTCACGCGCATACCCTGAATAAATTCGCCTTTTTTGCCTAAACGCTTGAGTGCCGCTTCAATTTGTGGTCCACCGCCGTGTACCACCACTGGGTTGATGCCTACAAGTTTCAACAAAACCACATCTTCTGCAAAGGCTTGCTGCAATGCCGGGTCGGTCATGGCGTTGCCACCATACTTGATAACCATGGTTTTGCCATGGTATTTGCGAATATAGGGCAAGGCTTGCGCCAATATATCTGCCTTGTCGCGTGGCTTTAATGTCTCGTGCAACGGCTCTGTCGGTTCTTTCATCTGCAAACTACCCTCAACAATTCGTTTAATTGATTTTTTCTTATCAATCGTCTGTCAATTAAACAGCGAAGTCAGCTTTGCTACGGCCTTGAGCAATCAAAGCAGACAACCACTTAGGCTGCAAACCACGGCCGCTCCAGCTTTCATCATTCGGCCCTTTGAATTTGGCAGCAACAGGCTTACCTGCAGCTTTAGATTTGCGGGTTTTAACGGCACCAGATTTTGCAACCTTTGCAGTTTTTGAGCCTTTTGTTCCTTTGCCAGCCAAATCTTTGACGGTGATGCCAAAAGCTTGCATTTTCGCTTTGATGTCAGCCACGGTGCTGCTAAATTCTTTGGCTTTCAGGTCTGCTGCTTGTTTTTGCAGTTTTTCAATTTGGCTTTGTAGTTCAATCAGGTTGCTCATAATTTGTTCTTTCGTTAAAAGTGAATGATTTATCAGTCAAATGATGTGCAGTATATTAATACCGTGTTATTTGAATCAAAAGGTTTTCAAGATACAGGGCACTATATTCAAGCAATATTGAATTCTATTTCAAATTTAAAATGTGCGCCATACATTACGCTACACTTTAAATAGTAAGTAATTGCTGAAAGCCATATTAACGACGTAACCAGCGTGGTACTTTAAAACGCACCAGCATCATATATGCAGCTACGTACGTAGATATAAATAAAGCACAAAACGCCATTAATACCCACGTTTTATCCCAAAATAACACGGCTGGTGCAACGGTAAGTAATGTAAAGCTCCATAACCAAGGCGAAGTGCGGTTATTGCGCATGAGCATGCGACGCGAGGCATCGTCATGAAAAACACCGCGCACCAAACGCCGGTATATTAATTGATGGAAATGCAAAGCATCCGCGACACCCGGAGATACGCCTCGGGCTAGTTTTCTGTATATTGAAAACATAGTTTCCCAGACGGGGTAAATCAACAACAGCATTGGGAACCAAGGCGATACGGTCGGGTGGCGCTGTACCAAAACAATACAAGCCACCGCTATCACCACGCCCCATAAATAGGCACCACCATCGCCCGCAAATATCAAGCCGCGCGGGTAATTCCATACTAAAAAACCGGCAGTAGCACCAGCCAAACAAACCACCATCGCAGCGAGTTGACGGTCACCTAATTGCAAAGCAACGTGCGCTATGGCCAAACAAATCATGGCGGCTACGGTGCCAGCTAAGCCGTTATAACCATCAATAATATTAAAAGCATGCGGTAAACCGCAGATGGCAATGATGGCTAAGGCTATTCCCGCCCACGGCATGGTTTGCAGCCAGCCATCTAGCATGGGGATGCCCAGTCGGTCTAAGCTAATCCCCAATAACCAGCAAGCCAAAGCGGCAGACACGGTGGTCAAAGCCAAGCGATACAGTACCGACAAACGTTGCGTCAAGTCTTCATACGCACCACCCAAGACAGCCGGCAGCGTCAACACCAACCAAGGCCAAACGAGTGGCCATGAGCCCTGCACATTCAAATTAACCCCCAAGTCGCCAGACCAAGCGACCAATAACCAGCCTGCAAACAAACCAATCATGATCGCCAAACCGCCCACGCGCGGCACCGCACCGGTGTGAAAACGCTGCGGTTTGTCAATCTCATAATGCTTCGCGTGCTCACTGGCCCAGCGAATAAACAAAAGCGCGGCTAGCAAGGCAACGGCAGCGCAAATCAAAGTTAATGCAATCAAGGCAACTTATTCCAATTGGTTTTGAAGCGGTGTTTGAATATTATTTATCTCAACACCTGATTAAACCCCACAAACTCAGGATTTCAAACTAGGCGTGCTAAGTATCAAGGCAATACGCCGTCGCAAACTGGCCGCGAGCGGTGTGTCGCCAGCCGTTTCGGCGCGCTGCGCTTGTAACCCTAACCAAGCCAATAAAGGCCGGCGCCAGGCTTGGTCAGACGCGGTTTGCGTTGCAATCTCAGCAATTTCTGTCAGCGCTGCAGGGGTCAGATTACCAAATTGCAGCATGACACCCGCAGCCACCAAGCGGGACAGTGGGTCATCAATTTGACGCAACAAAGCACCAGAGCTTGGGCCAATCAACACGGCCGCATGATGTTTAGGTAACAAACCCGCGTTGAGACCCTGCCAGCGCCCCACTAAATAATCAGCATACGCGCGCTGCTGTGCGCCAGCGTCCTGCGCCAAAGGCTTGAAAGCGGGGCAATCGTCAAACGCCAAACTGGCCACGCGCGCAGCACAGCGGGTCAACTCAGCCCGAGCCAGCAAATCAGCGCGGCCAGTAGCGCTCAACTCTTTGTAGGCGCGGGTGTAGTCTTGCTCTTCGGCTTTGGCATTACCGGTTAAATAGTAGTTGATCGTCGTGTCCAGTGCGCTCTTGGCATTCCCTTCCCAAGCCGGTTGAGCGGGGCCAGAAGCGCAGCCGAGCAGACTGGTAGACAAAACGAAAGCGAGCCATGTAAAAACGGGCTTGTTCATGGCAGTTTCAACTCCGTGTCACGTGCAAATGGCCATTTGCGGTTGATTTCGCCCACCAGCTGATCCACTTTGCGCAGCGAGCTGTCAACTTCTGCGCGTAAGACACCCAAATCGGTGGTGGCCTCTTTGGTGTTGCTGGCGATGCCTTGGGCTTCCACCAGGACCGCATCGAGCTTTTGCAAACTGGTGCGGGCATCGCCCAGCGTGGCGGAGACTTGTTTGAGGGTCGCTTGCGCGTCAACCATCAAACCTTTGTCGCCAAACACCTGTTTGTCCGTTTTGGCGGCCAAACCGTCTACTTTGGTCAACAAGGCGTTGACTTGCGTTAGCGCCGTGATGAGTTGTTTGGCATTCGCCTCATCACCCAGCAGCACCTTGAGCGTGCCGTTCGGGCCTTTGAGCGTATCAGTCACGGTTTGTACATTGGCCAAGCTTTGGTTCAAGCTGGAGCTTTCACCCGTCATGTTGACCAAGTTTTGCGTCAAATCCTTCACCATCGCCACCAGTTTGGGGATTTCTGCCGCCGTATCGCCGCGCAACACCGTGCGTTCGGAACCGTCGGGCAGCGGCGGGTCTGTCAAGACGCCGCTGTAGGCGCGGATTTTGGTGTTGCCGACCAAGCCGCTTTCCATCGTGAACACGCTGGAGCTACGCAGCCAGCGTGCATCTTTGCTCGGCACATCGATGAGGATGCGGACATTGCCTTTTTCGGCCAACTCGACCCGGCGTACGCGGCCGATCGGGAAGCCCGAAAACGTCACATCCATACCCACCACCACGCCTTCAGAATCGTCGGCCAGCAGCACCAGTTCTTGCGTGCGCTCAAACGCACCACGCGCGTACAGCACATAGGCAATGGTGCCAAACATCAAGACCAGCATCAGCAGCAGCAAAAGCACGGCTTTGACTTCGATATTCGCGACTGGCTTAGTGGGTGGCGAAGAATTTGGCGGCAAGGTCGGTTGATCATCCATAAATTGAGCGGGTCAGCTTTCTATTTTTTTGTATTGTCGTTATTCAGAAGTATTTGATCACCAGTGTGGCGGCTTCCACCATAAAGATCACCAAAAACAACCGCACCAAGCCCGACTCACCCATGCTGGCCAAGCTCAGCCCAATGCGAGCGGTGTGTGCAGGCGCCGCGTAACCCGCTACATCGTTGTTCCTGGTCTCCACCAGCGGTTCACCGAGCAAGCCTGCGGCAATCGGAATCACCCCCACCGCCAAACTGAACAACAAGGTTTTAACCGCAAAACCCAGCGCAACGGCAGGCCCAAAAACGCGCCCAACCATGCGCGTGTAGGCATCAAAACCCCAAGGCGACAGGCCATACACCACCAAATAAGCAATCAGCAGCGCCATCACCGCGCTGACGGCCGTGAGCGTCAGCACCGACACCACGCCCGCCAGCACGCGCGGCATCAGCTCGTCGCGCAGTACAGTTTGGTCATCACGCCAAGAGGCTAACTTGGATGCTTGCTGCAACGTGGCAATGTCCGCACTCACCGGCGCCATGTAGCGCAAAGCCACAAACAAGGCCGCAGAAATTGGCAGCAACTCCAGCACCAACACCCGCACCACCATTTCCAGCGCGTACTGCGTCAAGCCATAGCTCAGCGCCGTGACGACCACAATGCGCGTCATGACCAGGCTGATCAAAGCTGTCAGTACCGTGTACCACGGCAAAATCGAGCCAATGCTTTGGTAAATGTGCCGCGCCACAATGCGTGCAGTGCTGGCGTTGTAGCTGGAGGGCGACAAACTCACCACCAACGCCTGCGCGCCAAAAAACACAATGTCCCACCAGCCCAGCAACCAGCGCGCCGTGCCCACGCCCAGTGTGCCGAGCTTGCTGTGCATAGAGTTGATGGTGTGGGCAGGGCGCATGTGGGTTGTTTTACGGAATGTGTCTGAACTTAAAGCGATGGTATGCCGAATCAAGACTTCCAAAACCCTGCTTGGCTGTAATTGTGTTTCAAAAAGTCAATCCACAGCCGCACCCGCAGCGGCAGATGTTTGCGTTGTGGGAAAACGGCGTAAATGCCATTCGGCGGCGCAGCGTAAGTTTCTAGCACCGCTATCAATTGGCCCGAGGCAATCTCCGCTTCCACCTCCCAAGTGCTGCGCCAAGCAATGCCATAGCCCGCCAAACACCAATCATGCAGCACCTGGCCGTCCGAGCAGTCCAGCGGGCCATCGGGTCGCAAGTAGGTAACATTTGGCGGTGCCGCACCGTCGGCAAGCTGAAACGCCCATCCCCGCGTTTGCGAGGCGTCACTGGACAGCGTGAGGCAGTCAAAGCGACTCAAATCACTGGGTTGCTGCGGCGTGCCTTTGCGCTGTAAATAGTCTGGTGTGGCCACGCACAGCCGCCGATTGTCGGCCAGCCGCACGCTCACCAAGCTGGAGTCCGGCATGTCGCCCACCCGCACCGCGCAATCAAAACCCTCGCCGGCAATGTCAATCACGCGGTCAGACAGGTTGAGCGACAGCGTCACATCACTGTGCAAATCGTGAAACTTGGGCACCAAGGGCGCGACATGACGACGTCCAAAGCCCGCCGGTGCCGTGATGCGTAAGTGACCGCTCGCTTTCACGCCACCAGCGGAAACACTGGCTTCTGCATTGGCCATATCCGCCAGCAAGCGCTGCGCATCTTCTAAAAAAGCGCTGCCCTCAAAGGTCAAACTCAGCTTGCGGGTGGTGCGTACCAGCAACTTTACACCCAGCCGTTCCTCCAGCGCATCCAGCCGCCGCCCCATGATGGCCGGAGCCACCCCTTCAGCCAGCGCTGCTGCTGTCAGACTGCCGCGTGTGATGATGGCGACAAAGGATTCGAGTTGTTTGAATTTGTCCAAAATAACCTAAAAAGCGAATAAACAGAAGGTTCTAGCCCTCATTATGGCTGTTTAGGTCATGAATGACATCAAGAAGAGCTTACTTCAGCGCTTTTTCAATCGCTGCAACGACGGATCGGTTCTCTGGCGACGTCATGCTGCCAAAGGTATCCACCACCTTGCCGTTGCGGTCAATCAGGTATTTGTGGAAGTTCCAGCTCGGCGCAGA
The DNA here is from genome assembly GCA_043775055.1 of Polaromonas sp. Lineage (GTDB taxonomy): Bacteria > Pseudomonadota > Gammaproteobacteria > Burkholderiales > Burkholderiaceae_C > Aalborgiella. The sequence goes on along the minus strand of JAYVSU010000090.1, from coordinate 7,046 downwards.
GTTTGTGGCGCGGTAGAGCGACTCGTACAATGCGTTGCGTTTGGGCCCTGCAACGACCGATTTAGACAGCATCGGAAACTGCACGCCATAGGTATTGAAGCAAAAATCAGCAATTTCTTTGGAAGAGCCTGGCTCCTGCTTGCCAAAGTCGTTGGACGGGAAGCCCAGCACCACCAGCCCTTTGCTTTGGTACTTGGCATACAGCGCCTCCAAGCCTTGGTACTGGCTGGTAAAGCCGCAGTAGCTGGCGGTGTTGACGACCAACACCACCTTGCCGCTGTATTGGCACAAGTTTTGCGGCGCATCGTCCTGCAGGCGCGGGAAGGTGTGTTGCAAGATGGCGGGGCAGGCGGCGGTCGATGCAGTCGGTGGGGCAGCAGCAAACGCGGTGCTGGTCGAACCCAGTGCGAATACAGCGACACCAAAAGCAACGCCAAATGTGGCGCGGACAAGAGCGGATAATTTGTTCATTAGCGCAGTGTAGACCTGGCTTAAAAGCCCTGTCAAAGACTCTACTTTGCTTCAGGTGATGGGCATTGCATCTATAAAAGTCACAAATAAACAAACATTTACGCGGTTAATCATTGTTCAAGGTTCTAATATAGTGAGCACAGTGCCTAAAATTCTAGTTTTTGCAGCTACGTTGGCATTGTTTTACAGCAAATATTTGCTATATATTTAATAGCTAAATAATGAGTAAATACGCCGGCTACAACTTAATTTAATGCCTAAAACGGCTTTAAATACACGAATTTAATTTTTTTGACGACTTTGACCGATTTTGGAGAAACCTATGACCACCGCCCGTACCGCCACGCACCGCCTGCAAGTTGCCACCGAGTTGCACAACTTCGTTAACGCTCAAGTCCTACCCGGTACCGGTGTAGATGCCGCCACGTTCTGGCAAGGTTTTGACGCCATCGTCGCTGACCTAGCCCCGAAAAACATCGCCCTGCTGGCCGAGCGCGACCGTCTGCAGACCGAGCTGGACGCCTGGCACACCGCCAACCCCGGTGAAATCAAAGACATGGCGGCCTACAAAGCCTTTCTCACCAAAATCGGCTACCTCGTCCCCGTGCCTGCCGATACCAAAACCACGACCGCCAATGTCGACGCCGAGCTCGCCCTGCAAGCCGGCCCGCAGCTGGTCGTGCCCGTGCTCAACGCCCGCTACGCCTTGAACGCCGCCAACGCTCGTTGGGGTTCGCTGTATGACGCGCTCTACGGCACCGACGTGATTCCTGAAACCGACGGCGCTGGCAAAGCAGGGCCTGGAGGCCGTGGCTATAACCCTGTTCGCGGTGCCAAAGTCATCGCCTTTGCCCGCAACGCGCTTGACCAAGCCGCCCCGCTGTCCACCGGCTCGCACCGCGACGCCACCTCTTACACCGTCGCCAATGGCAAATTAGCCGTTGGTATGGCTGACGGTAGCACCATCGGTTTGGCTGACCCTGTCAAATTCATGGGCTACCAAGGCACATCTGCTGCGCCGACTTCCATTTTGCTGTGCAACAACGGTATGCACATCGACATTCAAATCGACCGCACTACTACCATCGGCAAAACTGACGCCGCTGGGATCAGCGATTTGGTCTTAGAAGCGGCGCTGTCCACGATTTTGGACTTGGAAGATTCCGTCGCCGTCGTCGACGCTGAAGACAAAGTCGTTGCCTACAGCAACTGGCTCGGCATCCTCAAAGGCACGTTGACAGAAGAAGTCCAAAAAGGAGACAAAACCTTCATCCGTGGTCTCAACCCAGACCGCCAATACATCGGTTCCAACGGCGCACCGCTTACTTTGCATGGCCGTTCGCTGATGTTCGTGCGCAATGTCGGCCATTTGATGACCAATCCGGCCATTTTGTACGCCGATGCGGCCGGTGCCACCCGTGAGATCCCGGAAGGCATCCTGGACGCCGTCGTCACCGTCGCCATCGCCCTGCATGATTTGAAGCGCCCAGCGACGCAGGCTATCGGCAACTCCCGCACCGGCTCGATTTACATCGTCAAACCCAAAATGCATGGCCCCTCTGAAGTGGCGTTTGCATCTGAACTCTTTGGCCGCGTCGAGGCCCTGCTCGGCCTGCCCGCCAACACCGTCAAGCTTGGCATCATGGACGAAGAGCGCCGCACCAGCGTCAACCTGAAGGCCTGTATCGCTGCGGCAAGCGCCCGCGTCGCCTTCATCAACACTGGCTTTTTGGACCGCACCGGCGACGAAATGCACACAGCCATGCAAGCCGGCGCCATGATCCGCAAAGCCGACATGAAAGCCAGCCAGTGGATTGCCGCCTACGAGCGAAGCAACGTGTTGACCGGTTTGGACTGCGGCCTGCGCGGCAAAGCCCAAATCGGCAAAGGCATGTGGGCTATGCCCGATTTGATGGCCGCTATGTTGGAGCAAAAAATCGCGCATCCCAAAGCCGGTGCCAACACCGCCTGGGTGCCCAGCCCGACGGCCGCCACCCTGCACGCCCTGCACTACCACCAAGTCAAGGTAAGCAGCGTGCAAATCGAGCTCGAAAAGCTCGACGCCAAAGCCGAATGTGCGAATTTGCTGGACGGTCTGCTGCATATCCCCGTCGCCAGCCCAGACGCGCGCGCCAAATGGACACCGACCGACATCCAGCAAGAGCTCGACAACAACGCCCAGGGCATTTTGGGCTACGTCGTGCGATGGATCGACCAAGGCGTCGGCTGCTCCAAAGTGCCCGACATCCACAACATCGGCCTCATGGAAGACCGCGCCACCCTGCGCATCAGCAGCCAACACATAGCGAACTGGCTGCATCACGGTGTTACCAACGCCGCGCAAGTCAACGCCACCTTTGAGCGCATGGCCGCTGTGGTCGATGGCCAAAACGCCGGCGACCCGCTCTACAAAAACATGGCCGGCAACTTTGCGACGTCGGCCGCCTACAAAGCCGCGTGTGACCTCGTGTTTAAAGGCTTGGCCCAACCGAGTGGCTACACCGAGCCGTTGCTGCACGCATGGCGCTTGAAGGTGAAGGCGGGGACGGCGTAAATATGCAAACTTATTTCAGCCGATTCCTCGCAATTTTGATGCTACTGCCGCTTGCTGTGTCGGTTGGTGCACAAGAATCGCCCGCAAAGGCTGAGAGTTTCATCCCTTACGAGCTTGTTGGCGGCTGGCAGTTTGTCAACAACGGTGGGACTAAATACAGCGGGGATATCAAGGTCAAGATCAACAGCGTAGACACGACTGGCGCGATGCGCGGCATGATTTCTTATGACGGTCGACAAACCAACGATGTTTGCGGCACGCGTGGCGTTTTCAGTGATGAGCCGGTAGAAGCTGAAATCATAAAAACCAAAGATGAATACAAAATCTCGTTCATGACGAAGTGTCTGCGCGGTGTGAGCCCGAGATTAGCTAGTTGGACCTTGACTTGCGAAGGTGCGACCTGCACGCAACAAGATGCATCAACGCGAGGTACAGGCGGAAAAACATTGGTCGAAAAGCGTTGAATTCCTCCAGTGAATTGCACTAAATTGCTATGTAATAAATAGCAAACTGTTAAATAAATACGCCGGCTACAGCAAAATACATACTTAAAATGATCTTTCAGCGCACTGAAAGATAGTAAAAAGAGCTACTTGGGCTGGGTTGGGCTTCAATCTGATCGTCTAGAATTTTGAAGTTCATGACTCAGAATTGCCTACAACCATGCCTTTGATCCTCATTACCCAAGCCAACGGTGGCCAATACGACGCTGAGGCGCAGGTCGGTCAGACTTTATTGCAAACCGCCCAAAGCAATAGCATAGATGGATTTTTTGCAGAATGCGGGGGCCACTGCGCTTGTGGCACATGCCATTGTTATATCGACGAAGCGCAGCTGGCTTGGCTGCCCTTGCCTGATAAAAACGAGTTGGAAATGCTTGATTTTGTCGCCGATGAACGGCGCCCGAACAGCCGTTTGGCTTGCCAAATCAAAATCACCGAGGCGCTGGAAGGCCTGCGCGTGGCGATTCCGGCGCGGCAGATTTAAACTTAAATCACCTTTCTGTCGTTAAAATCGGCGAACACGGCTTAAAGGAGTCTTACCATGATCAAAACTATTGTGAGTATCTTGCTGCTGCTCATCGTGGGGGTGTTGATTTTTGCATCCACCAAGCCCGATACGTTTAGCATTGAGCGCAGCAGCAGCATCAAAGCGCAACCTGAGAAAATTTTGGCCAACATCAACGACTTTCACCTCTGGGGTGCTTGGTCGCCCTGGGAAAAGCTGGACCCGACCATGAAGCGCACGTTCAGCGGCACGCCCAGCGGTTTGGGGACGGTCTATGCGTGGGAAGGGACTGGCAAAGTGGGCGCTGGCCGCATGGAGGTGATGGAAGTTGCACCTTTGAAAACCACCATCAAGCTGGATTTTCTAAAACCGTTTGAAGCGCACAACACTGCGGTTTTTCAGACCATCCCGCAAGGCGACAGCACCCAAGTGGTCTGGCGCATGTCCGGCCCAGCCAATATGATCACCAAAGTCATGAGCGTCTTTTTCAGCATGGATGCCATGGTTGGCAAAGACTTTGAAGCGGGTTTGCAGAATTTAAAAACCATTGCAGAAAAGTAAGCGCTGACTTACTTTTCATTCAAGTCAATTACCAGGTAAATATCTTGCCAGGGTTCATGATGTTGAGCGGGTCCAAGGCGTGCTTGATGGTGCGCATCATGTCAACCGCACCTGCCCCTGTTTCGGTGATCAAAAAGTCCATTTTGTGCAAACCTATGCCATGCTCACCGGTACACGTGCCTTCTAAACGCAGGGCGCGAGCGACGAGTTTTTCGTTCAGTCCTTCTGCAATATCACGTTCTTCTTTGGAGTTGGGGTCAATCAAGTAGCCAAAATGGAAGTTGCCATCGCCCACGTGGCCGACCAAAAAGTAGGGCAAACCGCTGGCGTCGGTCTCAGCGACTGACTCCAACAGGCAATCGGCCAAGCGGGAGATGGGCACGCAGGTGTCGGTAGATATGGCGCGGCAACCGGGCTTGGACTGGATGGCGGCAAAGTAGGCGTTGTGCCGTGCCGTCCACAGCTTGGTACGGGCTTCGGGCGTGGTGGCCCAGTCAAACGCCGTGCCGCCAAACTCGGAGGCAATCTCTTGTACCAACTCGGCCTGCTCTTTGACACTGGCGGGCGAGCCGTGAAATTCCATCAACAGCATGGGCGATTCTTTCAAACCCAGTTTGGCATAAGCGTTGACCATGCGCACGGCGTTGATGTCGATCAGCTCGACCCGTGCAATCGGGATGCCCATCTGGATGATCTGGATGGTGGTGCGCACGGCCGCTTCAATGCTGGGGAAAGAGCAAACGGCGGCAGAAATGGCTTCAGGCAGTGGGTAGAGCTTGAGCGTGATTTCGGTGATGACGCCTAGTGTGCCTTCGGAGCCGACCATCAAGCGTGTTAAATCGTAGCCTGCCGACGATTTTTTAGCCCGGGTGCCGGTGCGAATCACCCCGCCACTGGCGGTCACCACTTCAAGCGCCAAGACGTTCTCACGCATGGTGCCGTAGCGCACGGCGTTGGTGCCGCTGGCGCGGGTCGCGGACATGCCACCAATCGAGGCATCAGCGCCTGGGTCGATGGGGAAGAACAAACCGTCGCTCTTCACGGCGGCATTGACGGCGGTACGGGTCACGCCAGGTTGCACGGTCACGGTCAAGTCTTCGGCGTTGACGCGTAAGACTTGGTTCATGCGACTCACGTCGATGCTTATGCCGCCTTGTACGGCCAGCAAATGGCCTTCCAGCGAGGAACCAATGCCAAACGGAATCACAGGTACTTGGTACTGGCCTGCCAATTTGACGGCAGCTGCAACATCGGCGGTGGATTCGGCAAACACCACGGCGCTGGGTGGCGGGGCGGTGAAAGAGGATTCGTCTTTGCCATGGTGCTCGCGCACCGCCATCGCGGTGGAGCAGCGCTCGCCAAAATGGGCTTTGAGGGCGTCAATCAACGCAGCGGGTGTGGCGCGGGGGCTGATTGCGGGCAAGAGGTGTTGGGATGCAGTTGGGGCGTTCATGTGCAAATCTTAAAAACATATCGCTCTAGCTTACTCTTTTGGCGCCAAAATTGCCATGGTAATGCGTGAAACGCAGGTCATCTCACCGGCTTCATTGCTCATGTCAATTTGCCACACATGGGTAGTACGCCCCATGTGAACGGGATAAGTGATGCCCGTGACCCAGCCGCTGGTGACACCTTTGAGGTGGTTGGCGTTGATGTCTAGCCCGACGGCACGTTGTCCCTCAGGCACGGCAAAAGCAGCGCCGCAAGAGCCTAAGGTTTCGGCCAAAACGACAGAAACGCCGCCGTGCAGCAAACCATAGGGTTGTTTGGTGCGTATATCGACAGGGACACGAGCACGCATGAAGTCGTCGCCCACCTCCAAAAACTCAATGCCCAAATGGGCAACGGCCGTGCCAAGGTGAATCTTCGTTAGTTCTGCAACTGAGACCGGTTTTTTCCAGATGACCATGTAGCTTCCCAAGTAATGAAAAAGAATTACAAATTTAGTTACAAAGTATAGGTATTAAATCGAGGTTTGGGAACAAAAAAAAGCCCACATTGCTGTGGGCTTTCAAACCTTGGAGTTATCTCTAAGCGCCGACCAAACGGGCCGACGCTATCGCACATTAGCGGCTGTAAGCAGTCTCGCCGTGTGATGTGATGTCCAAACCTTCGCGCTCTTCTTCTTCAGGAACACGCAGGCCAATCAAGACGTCAACAATTTTGTAGGCAATGAAGGCAACGACGCCAGACCACACCAAAGTGGTCAACACGCCTTGCAATTGGATCCACACTTGACCGCTGATGGAGTAGTCTGGGTTGACTTTGTTGGTCACGTAGTCATAGACGCCAGTGCCGCCCAGTGAAGGAGCTGCAAACACGCCTGTCAACAAAGCACCCAAGATGCCACCCACGCCATGCACGCCGAACACGTCGAGCGAGTCATCAGCACCGAGCAATTTCTTCAGACCGTTCACGCCCCACAAGCACAGGAAGCCAGCGAGCAAGCCAA
>JAYVSU010000089.1:0-11642 GCA_043775055.1 Polaromonas sp. | reverse complement strand
CAGCGAGTTTTCAGGCTGCAAATCGAGGATGTAAAACTTGTTGATGCACGGCGGAACCAGTAAAAACGGGCGCTCGTAGACTTTAGCCGTGAGCGGTTTGTACTCAAGGAGCTGGAAGAAATCGTTCTCAAAAACAACCGCACCTTCGGTGGTGGCGACGTTTTCACCCACGGTGAAGAGCGACTCATCGGTCATGCTGATGTGGCCCTGCTTCATATCGTGCAGCAGGTTTTGCATGCCTTTGGCGATGCTCTCGCCTTTGGTGTCAATGGCTTTTTGCTGCGCTTCGGCATTAAGCGCCAAAAAGTTGCTGGGCGCGCTGGCAGCCGTCATTTGCTCGACAGCAAAGCGGATGCGGGCTTTGGTTTTAGGGTCGGCCTCTACAGCGTCCGCCAAACCTTGCAAGGTGCGTGAATTGAGCAAAAAGGCAGCGGCGGCAAAGGACGCGGCTGGGTTGTGCGTCCAAGCAGATGCTGCAAAGCGCCGGTCTGGCAGCGGCGCACTGGCTTGGGTGCTTTGTTGCCAAAGCTGGCTGGCGTCTTCTAGGTATTGTTTTTGCAATTCGACCAGCTTGGCAGGGTCAAACTCAATGTGTGGCAGCGCGGAATTCGCGCCCACTGTATCCTGCATACCAGCAGATTGCAGGATCTGCTGAAACTGCGGCCCCATACTGGACATCATTTGTGCTGACATCTGTGCCAAAATTTGGCCTGCATCTTTTGCATCGGCTTGAAAATTCATCTCTGTCCCCTTTGTACATTCGTTCGTATTCTCAAGCTAGCGTATCCATCAAGTCCTACCAACACCTTACGACCTATGTACCTCATTGCCATCGCTTGGATTTACGTCGCTCTGATGATGGCTGTGGCCGAAGCCACCAATGCCAATGGCACTGTCTTAGGTGCTATTGTGACCTTCTTTTTGTATGGTTTTGGCCCAGTCGCTCTAGTGGTTTACCTTATGCAATCGCCTGCTAGGCGCAAAGCCATCAAGGCGCGGGAAGCTCAAGAAGAGCAAGATATTGCAGCTGCGACTTTGGAGACAGTTCCGAATTCTGCAGCAGATTCAGAGTCAATCTCGCCAGATACAAGCAGCCATGCGGCCCGTACCACCCAAGACGACGCTGTCGCGCCGGTGCGAAAAGAACCGTGAAGGCTGGCTCACGGTGCACCAGTCCGCACTACCGTCGTTACCGTAAATGTTTGTAACACCGAGCTGTTGAAGTTGCAGCCGCGCCAAGCCGGACAGATTTGCAAGCCATTTACCCGGCTGGTTCGCCACCGGTTTAAACATAGACGCCGCTAGGGGCAACTTAGATTCAAACGCGGCCTTCACCTCAGCACCCACCTCAAAAGCAGTTGGGCCGATACACGGACCCAACCATGCTATTATTTTCATAGCTGAATAACTTTTATTTACGCCGTCTACAGACAAAAAATGGATATGAACTTGCTCTAATACACCTTCCGCCAGCCCACGCCAGCCTGCGTGGGCAGCGGCGACATAACGGCCTTCTAAATCGGTAAAAAGCACTGGCAAACAGTCTGCAACCATGATGGTGCAAGCCACACCAGTTTGCGCGGTGATGCAAGCGTCAGCCACAGTTCCATCGGGCGTTTGAGCGGTCAAATCAGCCACGGTTGTGCCATGAATTTGTTTCAAAAAAACAGGTTTGGCTTGCAGCGCGGCCTGCAGTCGGCGCCGATTTTCCGCCACATCAGCAAGCTTGTCTGCGACGTGGTCGCCAAGGTTGAAGCTGTCAAACGGCGCAGCACTTACGCCCCCAGAGCGTGTCGTGAACAACGCATGCACGTTGGCTGGCGCCGGCCAGTCGGGCCTCAACCAGTCAGGCGCTAACCAATCAGACGGTGGCCAATCAGGCTTCAAAATCTGGACAATTCTTAGGGCTTGCTTGCTTGAAGGCATCCAGCTTCATGCAGGCCTCAAAAGCAGCCATGGTCAGCGGCAGGCCTTCAAAACTCACCTCAAACCGCTGGGCGTTAAAGATTTGCGGCACCAAGCAGCAGTCTGCCAAGGTGGGCGAACTGCCGTAACAATAGGTCGAAGCAGGCAAATTTTGTGCTTTGCGAGCTGCTTCAATCAACACGAGTTGGCGTTCAAACGCTTCCAGCCCCTCGCGGCACCAGTGTTTGTACCAAGTGTTTTTGGTGTCTTCGCTGGTTTTAAGCTCTTTGACCAAGTATTTGAGAACCCGCAGGTTGTTGAGCGGGTGGATTTCGCAGGCGATGCACTGCGCCAAGGCACGCACTTTGGCGCGGCCAAGCGCGTCAGATGGCATCAGAGCGGGTGTGGGGTGGGTTTCGTCCACATACTCAATGATGGCCATAGACTGGGACAAAGATTCGCCGTCGATTTGCAGCAAAGGGACCAAGCCATCCGCCGCCACGGCAGCGTATTCGGGCAATTTGTGCTCACCCTTGGCAAGATGAACTGAGATGTAGTCGTAAGGCAAGCCTTTGAGCGCCAAGGCGACACGTACGCGAAAGGAGGCTGAGGAGCGGAAGTAGTTGTAGAGTTTCATGCAATTAGCATAAACTCAAAAGTCAGATTTTGCGCACTCCGGCAGAAGATTTTCTGCCTGAAGATTTGCTCCATATTCACTTAAACCCTGAAAGCTTTTCATGATCCTAGAACTCGCCGACATCCGCATCCACCCTGGCCAGCAAGCCGCTTTTGACGAAGCGATTGAACGCGGTTTAAAAACCGTCATCACCCGTGCCAAGGGTTTTCAGGGCTACAAAGTCAACAAAGGCATTGAAAGCCCAGAGCGCTATATTTTGCAAATTTTCTGGGCCACGCTAGAAGACCATACCGTGGGTTTTCGTGAATCGCCGCTGTTTGCGGAGTGGCGCGCCATTGTGGGACCATTTTTTGCCGGCCCACCCAATGTAGAGCACTACAACTTGGTGACCAAATCAGCCTAGCAAGTCTGCTTAAAAATCCGATTTATTGACCTTCAGTCGTTTGGCTGTTGGCCTCGTGCCCTGCCACCAACTTGGCTAAGAGCCGCTTCAGTTCTTGAGATTCAGTGGCTGACAATGGCTGAGTCAGTTGATTTTGCACTTGCTCTGCCGCAGCTTTCATGGCGACGACCATGTTTTCACCCGCCGCCGTCAACGTCAACAACTTGCGACGTTTGTCTTGCGGGTCGGCATCGCGTTTGAGCAGGCCTTTGCTCTCTAGCCGCGCAATCACGGCACCTGAGGTTGCTGCGTCAAAAGCCACTTTGCTGGCTAGCGTGATTTGATCCTCCCCCGGGTCATCCATGAGCGAGTTCAACATCGCAAATTGCACGGGCGTTAAATCGAACTCGGCCATCAGTTCCGTAAAGATGGCGATAGAGACTTGGTGCGCACGGCGAATCAGAAAGCCCGGGGCAGCGTGGTAATTGAAAGTTTGGCCGAAATTTTGAGTCATGGCAGAAGTTTAGCGTCAGCGCGGCATCCAAAAGGCCAGTTGTACCCTTAAACTCGGTTTTGTAAACTTAGGGTAAATACTACGTATACATATGATATGTACACATAGTATTATTGGCGCTGCTTCAAATCCACCCATTTGTTAACAAAGACTGACCATGGCACCACAAACTGACGCTAGACAGCAACTTTACGACGACATGTCGCCACACCATTTAACGCCGCTTTGGCGCGAGTTACATGCCCTCGTTCCTGTGCAGCCGGCAACCCCGTGTGTTGCAGCGCTATGGAAATATGAGCAAATCAGGCCTTATCTGATGCGCGCTGGCGAAGTCATCACGGCTGAAGAGGCGGTGCGACGCGTCCTCATTCTAGAAAACCCTGCCCTGCGCGGCCAGTCTGCGGTGACGCAGTCGCTTTACGCCGGTTTGCAATTGATCTTGCCAGGCGAAGTGGCCCCCAGCCACCGCCACACCCAAAGTGCGCTGCGCTTTATTGTAGAAGGCTCAGGTGCTTTTACCGCCGTCAACGGCGAGCGCACCACCATGCGGCCGGGTGATTTCATCATCACACCAAGCTGGACTTGGCACGACCATGGGAGTGATACCACCGAGCCTGTTGTTTGGCTAGATGGATTGGATATTCCCCTCATTCGCTTTTTAGACGCTGGCTTTGCTGAAAATGCCCCTGCCAAGTCACAAACCTTGACGCGTGCTGAAGGCAGCAGCTACGCACAATTTGGCTATAACATGGCACCGGTTCGAACCACGGCCAGCCAGAATTCACCGTTTGGTCAGACTTCACCGATTTTCAGCTACCCGTATGAGCGCAGCCGTGAGGCACTGCATAAACTAGAGCAGTCTAGCCCCATAGATGCTTGGGACGGCGTGAAACTGCGCTACATCAACCCGCTAACGGGCGGCTCGCCCATGCCAACCATGTCCACCTTCATGCAGCGCTTGCCAGCGGGCTTTAAAGGCTTGCCGTGTCGGCAAACCGATGGTGCGGTGTTCAGCGTGGTGGAGGGGCATGGCGAGGTCAGCATCCAAAGTCTCAAAAATGGCGTTCAAGTCACAGACCATTTTGAATTTTCACCCCGCGACCATTTTGTGATTCCTTCGTGGCACACTGCTAGCTTCTCATCAACCAGCGGTTGTGTCCTGTTCAGTTATTCCGACAAACCCGTGCATGTGGCACTGGGTATCCACCAAGAAGAAAGGCTCCATCATGTCTGATTATGTCATCCCCGCCCCACAGCAAGTCTCTGTCCCAGTTTTGGGCACCAATGCACGCTTTCCTGTGCAGCGCATCTATTGTGTTGGCCGCAATTACGTGGAGCACGCACAAGAAATGGGTTTCACGGGCCGTGAGCCACCGTTTTTCTTCATCAAACCGGCCAACACCATCGTCGCGGTAGATGCTGGCACCACCGGCACAGTGCCCTACCCCAGCTTGACCAAGAGTTACCACCACGAGATTGAGTTGGTGGCTTGCATCGGCACAGGTGGCTCAAACATCAAAGCGGCAGATGCACACAAGCATATTTTTGGCTATGCCGTCGGGCTAGACATGACGCGTCGCGACCTGCAAACCGAGCAGAAAAAACTCGGCCGCCCTTGGTGCATCGGTAAATCTTTTGACCATGCGTCCCCTATCGGCCCTATCACCCCTGCAGCGCAAGCGGGTGATGTTGAAAACGCTGAAATCTACGTGCAAGTCAACGGCGCTGACCGCCAACGCAGCAACGTAGCCAAACTGATTTGGAACATTGGCGAAGTGATTGAGCACATCTCCGCTGCTTGGGAACTGCAAGCTGGCGATTTGATTTATACCGGCACGCCTGAAGGTGTGGCAGCCGTGGTCAGCGGTGACACCATGGTTGGTAGCGTGGCAGGTTTGGGTGAGTTGCGCGTTAAAGTCAGCTAAAAACTGCGCTTCTTCATGATAAATATAGGAGACAAACATGTCGTTTCTTGAGAAGCTTGCCAACATCTGCGCGCTGTTGGCCGGCATATTGATGTCCTTCATCATCTTGCTGACCTGCGCCAGCATTTTCAGTCGTGAGCTTTTTGGTAATTCTGTCGTAGGTGATTTTGAATTGGTGGGCTTGGCTACGGGTGCAGCGATCGCGCTGTTCATGCCGCTGTGCCAACTCAAGCAAGGCAACATCATTGTTGACTTTTTCACCGTGAAGGTGCCCAAGAAGATCAATGCTGGGCTGGATCGTCTAGGCGCTCTGGCCTTGGCTGGGTGCTTTGGACTGCTGACTTGGCGGACTGTGGTGGGTGGTCTCAACTCCTATGACACCCACATCGGCAGCATGTTGCTCGGCTTTCCTGAGTGGATGGTCTACGCCGCTATGGTGCCACCCTTTCTGTTAACCACCGTGATTGCTCTGCAACAAGTGGTGTTTGGTTTTGCCCACGCGCATGGCCATGGTGACAATGCGGAGGTATCGGTATGAGCGCCGTCTCCATGACCCTGCTGTTCTTGGCCATGATGTTCGTCATGATGGCCCTGCGCTTCCCTATCGCCATTGCGATGTTCATTTCCGGCTCCGTTGGCTACGTCATGCAAACGGGCTGGCAGCCGTATCTCAACTCGATGAACACGGCGACTTTCGCACGCTTTGCCAGCTACGACCTGTCGGTTATCCCCCTGTTTATCTTGATGGGCCATTTTGCGACGCAAGGCGGCATCAGCAAGGATTTGTTTGCCTTTACCGCCGCCATCATGGGTCGCTTTAAGGGCGGCTTGGCCATGGCCGCTGTCATGGCCAGTGCCGCTTTTGGTGCGATTTGTGGCTCCTCTGTTGCAACAGCGGCCACCATCACCGGTGTCGCGCTGCCCGAGATGAAACGCCACGGCTATTCAGGGCGCTTGGCCACAGGCACCCTAGCCACTGCAGGCACGCTGGGTATTTTGATTCCGCCTTCCGTGCCTTTGGTGATCTACGCCATTTTGACCGAGCAAAACATCGCCAAGTTGTTTTTGGCAGCCACCATTCCAGGTATCATCGCCATGATTGGCTACATGATCGTTATTGCGATCTACGTCCGCCTCGTACCCGGTCATGCGCCTGATGTTGATGAAAATCCGACCAAACTAACGCTAGCTTCCTTCATCGGTGTCGCACCAATTGCAGCTGTGTTCGCCATCGTCTTCGGCGGCATTTACGGTGGCTTTTTCTCACCGACCGAAGGTGCTGCTGTAGGCTCTGCGGCTGCCTTTGTGGCTGCTTTGCTCAAACGTGAAATGACATGGTCCAAGTTCCTGCATTGCTTCTACGCCACTGCACAAAGTTCGGCCATGATTTTCCTCATCTTTATTGGTGCGGACATCATGAACTCGGCGCTCGCGTTGACGCAAATCCAACACCAGCTAGTCACCATGATCAACGGCTGGAATGTCACGCCGATGACCGTCATGTGGGCCATCATCGCCTTGCACATCGTGCTGGGTATGGTGACGGAAGAGCTGTCCATTGTGTTGTTGACCATCCCTATCTTTTTCCCGGTGGTGATGAGTTTGGACTTTGGCATGCCCAAAGAATCCGTGGCCATCTGGTTCGGCATCTTGATTTTGATGGTGATCTCATTCGGTATGCTGGTACCGCCCATGGGGCTGAATGTCTATGTCGTCAACGGCATGGCCAAAGGCGTCCCCTTGAGCGAAAGCTTCCGTGGCGTGCTGCCCTTCTTGGTCAGCGACTTCATCCGTATCGGCTTGATTCTGGCTTTCCCAGGCATTTGTCTGTATCTGTTACGGTTTTTGTCTTAGCGCCTCCCTTACTAGCGTATTCCCTTAGGTCATTGCCTGTTCGTCATCCGTTATAACTGCTGTACTTTTACATAATTCTTCTTATCGTATTTTTTGGAGATATAAATGAAACGTCGTTCCCTGCTTAAATCAACGGCTGCCGCTGCCGTTTTGGCCGCACCAGCGCTGTCTGCTTTGGCACAGCAACCCGTGGTGACCTTGAAGTTTCACACCTTCATGGCGCCCCTGTCCAATGTCTGGCTCAACATGCACAAAGCTTGGATGTCCAAGGTTGAAAAAGAATCCGGCGGCCGCATCAAGTTTGAAGGCTACCCAGCCATGCAACTGGGCGGCACACCCGTGCAGTTGTATGACCAAGCCAAAGACGGCGTGGTCGACATCATTTGGACCCTGCCTGGCAACACCGCAGGCCGCTTCCCACGCGTGGAAGTGTTTGAGCTCCCGTTCATGATGACCAATGCTGAAGCCACCTCCAAAGCCTATTGGGAATATGTGCAAACATTGGCGGCGGATGAGTTCAAAGACGTTCAAGTCTTGGCTTTGCAAGTGCACGGCCCGGGCGTGATCCACACGGTCGACAAACCCGTCAAGTCTGTTGCAGACATGAAGGGGCTCAAACTACGCGCGCCCACGCGCCAAGCGACCAAACTATTGGCATCTTTGGGCGCAACACCCGTTGGCATGCCTTTACCGGGCATTCCTGATGCGTTGTCTAAAGGCACCATCAACGGCTGCGTCATTCCTTGGGAAGTCGTTCCATCGGTCAAAGTCCATGAGTTAACCAAATTCCACGCAGAGTTTGACCCTGCAGGCGGCGCGCTCTACACCACCACTTTTGTGATGGCGATGAACAAAGCGAAATACAACTCGCTCCCTGCAGACTTGAAAAAGATCATCGACAACAACTCTGGCATGGCCACCTCGGCTTGGTTGGGTAAAGTACAGCAAGGCGGTGATGCGGCTGGTCGCAAAGCTGCGGTGGATCATGGCAACACAATCTTTGCTGTCGGCGCAGCTGAGGCGCAAGAGTTCCGCCGCAAATCACGTGCGATTGAAGTCGAGTGGGTTGAAGACATGAACAAACGTGGTTTTGATGGCCGAAAATTGCTGGACGGCGCCCGTGCTTTGATTGAAAAGCACACCAAAACGACCAAATAAGGCTTTTCAGCCTCTCTACAAAAAGGCTTCATTCGAAGCCTTTTTTCGTTTCGATTTACACTCTGCCCATGATTCATAGAACACCCATCAAATTCTGCAAAAACTGTGGCTCAGCAGTGGTTTACCGCTTGCCTGATGATGGGGATACCAAACTGCGTGCTATCTGCACAGCCTGTCAAACGGTGCATTACGAAAACCCTTTGAACGTGGTGGGCACTTTGCCGTATTTGGGCGACCAAGTCTTGCTGTGCAAACGCAATATCGAGCCGCGTTTGGGCAAATGGACACTACCCGCAGGCTTCATGGAACTGAACGAAACCACAGCTGAAGGTGCAGCGCGCGAAACCATTGAAGAAGCTGGTGCGCAGTTTGAGATGCAAGCGCTTTTTAGCGTCATCAGCGTGCCCCGCGTGGGCCAAGTGCACTTGTTTTACCTCGCCAAGCTGCTCAGCGACCAGTTCGACCCGGGGTTTGAAACCATGGAGGCGCGCCTTTTCAACGAGGCAGACATCCCTTGGGAAGATTTGGCCTTCAGAACCACCAAAGTAACTTTACAGCGCTTTTTTGCAGAACGACACCAAGGTCAGTTCTCAGTGCACCAGCTGGATATTGTCTAAATTGCCCGACGGACAAAAAGTGCGCAAATAGCGCACACATAGCCCAAAAATCGGTCTGAAACCTCAAAACAGCCTATTTTCAGCTTATCTTTGACTGTAGCCGGCGTATTTATTCATTAGTTTGCTATAAATTTAGTAGTAATCTAACACTTCAAAATTATATCTCTTTGCGCATACGTGAACACACGAACACGAGAACAGAGTGCTGCCGCACGTCGCTTTTTACCTTGAATCCAAGCGCAGGATTCTTGCGTATTCACTTTAACGCTCTTACAAATAGCGCCTCTATTTGAGGTAAACCCGTGGCTTGCACATCGGTCAAGAACGATTTAGAATAAATTAATACTAAATAGTCACAAAATTACTAAAACGTTTTATAATCATTTCATGCATATCAGAAATGCGCCCTTTTTACTGCGACATCACACCCATGGTTTGACCATGGCTACCAGCTTGGAGCGGGTTTTATCCTCCTCTGTTGTTTTCGTCTTCAAGCATGTTGCAGTTCTTTTATTCCCATCCAAAGTTGCAAGGCACACAAGATGAGTAAACCTAACCTCAAAATTGCTATCGTCGGCTCCGGCATTTCTGGCTTGGCGGCGGCCAACGCCTTGGTCGGCAGCGCGCAAGTCACCCTGTTTGAAGCTGGCAGCTACTTTGGCGGCCACACCCATACTGTCGACATCACCTTGCCGACAGCCGCTGGCTCCGTCACGCACGGCATCGACACCGGTTTTTTGGTCTTCAATGAGCGCACTTACCCGAATTTGATCAAGCTTTTGGCTGACTTGGACGTTGAAACCGCCCAATCAGACATGTCCTTCTCCGTCCAAGCGCCGCTTAACAACGGCATGTTGGAGTGGAGCGGCTCTAACCTCAACACCGTTTTTGCCCAGCGCAGCAACCTCCTGCGCCCCGCGTTTTGGCGTATGCTACGCGATTTGGTGCGCTTCAACAAGCTGGCCACCCACATCGCGCAAGCCGGCACAGAGGCTGCGCTGATGCAGCCTTTAGAAGCATTCTTACAAGAGCACCGCTTCAGCGCCGAGTTTCGCGATTGGTATTTGCTGCCCATGCTGGGCTGTATTTGGAGTTGCCCAACCAACCAGATGCTCAAGTTCCCCGTCGCCACCATGATCCGGTTTTGCCACAACCACGGGCTCATCCAAGTCAGCAACCGCCCCCAATGGTGGACGGTCAAGGGCGGTGCCAAACATTACGTTGAAAAAATCGTCGCAAAAATTGCCGATAAACGCCTCAACACGCCGGTGTATTGCATCAGCCGCGATGCCAAAGGCGTCAAAGTGACGACGGCAGACCGCACCGAGCGCTTTGACAAAGTCATCATCGCCACCCACTCGGACCAAGCACTGGCGTTGTTGCAGCACCCAAGCATGGCTGAAAATGCGATTTTGTCGAACATCAAGTACCAAGCCAACACAGCCGTGTTGCACACCGACGCCAGTGTGTTGCCACAACGCCAAGCTGCTTGGGCGGCTTGGAACTACGAACGGGTTGAATCAGCAGCCAACGATTCAGACAAGGGCTTGGCAAACGGTGCTGCTAAGGGAGCGGATAACGGCTACGCCAGCGTTTGCCTGCATTACCTCATCAACAAGCTGCAACCTATCCCATTTGAGCAACCTGTGATTGTGTCGCTCAACCCTGCAAAACCCATTGCACCTGAGCATATTTTGGGAACGTTTGACTATGCCCATCCGGTCTTTGACTTGGCCGCCATTCGTGCGCAAACCAGCCTCCCTGCGCTACAGGGCCAGCAAAACACTTACTACTGTGGCGCTTGGATGGGTTACGGCTTCCATGAAGACGGTTTGAAAGCTGGTTTGAGCGTGGCGCAGCAACTGCTGGCCGAGATGGATTGGCAAGTCGCCGCTTAAACACCAAACAGTATGGATATAAGCAACGCATCCCAAGGTTTTAGTGCTTTGAGCGCACATGGCCCCGTGCCCCAGCTCGGCTTTGGCCGCGTGTGGCACAAGCGCCTGAAACCGGTGGGGCATGCCTTTGCCTATCCCACTTACTTTTTGATGCTACCCATGCGGGCGATGTCGAAATCTGAGTCAAAAACGATGCCCTTGGCCCGCAACCGCTGGGCGGCCCTGAGCTTTTACGACCGTGACCATGGCGATGGCCGGGTCGATGCATTGGCTTGGCTGGACGAACTTTTACAGCGAGAAGGCATCAACGATGCGGCGGGTGAAGTCTGGCTGCATTGCTACCCACGGGTGCTGGGCCACACCTTCAAACCCGTGAGTTTTTGGTACTGCCACCGTGCTGACGGCAGCTTGCGCACCATTGTGGTGGAGGTGAATAACACCTTTGGCGAGCGCCACTGCTATTTGCTGGCCGCACCCGCTTGGGGTACAGAGTTGACGGCAGACAAAGTCTTTCACGTCTCGCCCTTTTGCCAAGTTGAGGGCAACTACCGCTTTAAGTTTGTGACTCTAAACAGCCAAACCTTGGCACGGGTGGATTACGACGATACAAGCGGCCCGCTCCTGGAGACCAGCGTCAGCGGCAAGCTAGAGCCCATCACCCCACAAACCATTCGCAAAGCGCTGTGGCGCTACCCGGCTATGACCTTTGGCGTGGTGCTTCGTATCCACTTGCAAGCTTTTAAATTATGGCG
>JAYVSU010000088.1:0-3166 GCA_043775055.1 Polaromonas sp. | reverse complement strand
TGAAGGGCTAAGTACACCATGACGCCAGTATTTCATGCCCATGCCACCCTCATGGCTCAGTACAACGCTTGGATGAATGCCAAGCTGTACGACGCAGCGGCCACGCTGTCTGCTGAGGCTTTGGCGGCAAATCGAGGGGCATTTTTTGGCTCAATTTTGGGCACACTGAACCATTTGATTGTGAGTGACACGATTTGGTTGAAGCGTTTTGCAGTGCATCCCGCGCAGCCTAAGGTTTTACAAGCAGTGCGCGCATTACCCAACCCAACGGCCTTGGACCAGTTGGTTTTTACCGATTTTGCGGCGTTGCGCGAGCGTCGGCAACTGCTGGATGCAGCCATTCAGAGCTGGGCGGCGGCTTTGACGGCAGACGATTTGACGCAAACCTTGGCTTACACCAACACCAAAGGCGAGGCTAAAGCCAAGAATATGGGTAGCTTGGTGGTGCACTTTTTCAACCACCAAACCCACCACCGTGGGCAGGCGACGACGCTGCTCTCGCAAGCGGGTGTGGACGTGGGCGAAACAGACTTGTTGGCGCTCATTTCTAACGCTTAGCCTTATTTAAGAAAAGCTGAGCCAAAAGCGGACATTTTTGGCAAAGTCAGCCTGTCGTCCTACACGGCTTTGCACAATTGCTCAGCCTTACTTAAGGTTGACGGGTTAGAGTAAACCCTAAATCACAGACATTAGGAATTGACATGACATTACGCAACACCACCGACCGCTACGGGTCACTGTCCATCGCTTTACATTGGCTGATGGTGCTTTTGATGATCGCGGTTTACGTGTTCGCCAACATGATTGACACCTACCCAAAAGGCAGCGCGGGCCGTGACTTGATGAAAACCTGGCATTTCATGATTGGTTTGACGATTTTGGCGACCGTGTTGGTGCGCATTGTGGTCACGCTGACCAGCGTTTCGCCCCGCATCACCCCCAGCCTGCCAGCTAAACAAAACTTGGCGGCCAAGGCTATGCACTTTGCTTTGTATGCGTTGATGTTGTGTTTGCCTATCGCCGGGTGGTTGATTTTGAGCGCCAGCGGCAAGCCGATTCCGTTTTATGGCTTGCAATTGCCCGCGCTGATCGGTGAAAACAAAGAGTTGGGGCGCACCATCAAAGAAGTCCACGAAGCTGGAGGCACCATTGGCTACTTTTTGATTGGCTTACATGCACTGGCCGGGCTGTACCACCATTACTTTGTGAAAGACGACACGCTGCTACGGATGCTGCCTAAACGCGGTTAAATAGCTGTTTTAGAGGTATTTTTGGCTGTAGCCGGCGTATTTATTTAATAGTTTGCTACATTATTTGTAGTAAACAGGCGTCATTGTCGCGTGATATTGGCGCGGCTGATGACCTCACCCCAGCGTTTGATTTCAGCTTGCAGTAATTCCGTCATTTGCTCGGGGCTGCTGGCACCGACCTCGACGCCCAAGTCGGCGAGGCGTTTTTTTACATCTGATGAGGCTAGCGCGGTGGCGACAGTTTGGTGCAGTTTGGCCACCGTCTCTTTGGGGGTTTTAGCGGGTACTGCCAAGGCGTTCCATGAAGCGGCTTGCATTTTGGTTAGGCCAGCCTCTTTGGCCGTCGGCACATCGGGCAGGCTAGCGGCGCGTTTGTTGCCAAAAACGGCCAAGGCGCGTACGGCTTTGGCGTTGATTTGCGGCATCACAGGGCCCAAAATTTCTACCGCCACGTCAATTTGCCCACCACGCAGCGCAGTTATCACGGCTGGCGTGCCGTTGAAAGGGACGATTTGGGCGTCGATGCCTGCGGTCGATTTGAACAACTCTGCCGCCAAATTCTGCGTGCTGCCAATGTTGATGCTGCCCACATTTAGTTTGCCGGGGTTGGCTTTAGCAAACGCCAGCAGCTCGGCCAAGGTTTTGTAGGGCGAGTCGGCGCGCGTGACCAAGGCAATGTCAAAAAACCCCAGTGTGGAGATGGGCGCGAAGTCTTTGACGGTGTCATAAGGCAGGCTTTTGAAGAGATTGGCGCTGACGGCGCTGCCGTTGGACATCAACAGTAGCGTCGTACCATCCGGCTCGGACTTGGCCACCATGTCACTGGCTACCACACCGCCAGCGCCGGGTTTGTTCTCGATAATGACTGCTTGGCCTAAAATTTCAGCCATTTTTTGTGCCACCGTACGCGCCGTCAAATCCGCCACGCCGCCTGCGCCAAAAGGGACGACGATTTTGATGGTTTTGCCTGAAGTGCCCGTTATACCGCTGGCTAAACTGCTAGTAGAACCGGTAGTTTGTGCCCAAGTCGCAGGCCAAACGCCGCAGACCAATAAAGTCAACAAAAGAGAGTTACGGCGTCTTTTAGCAAGATGGATAGGGTTCATGGCGGCGTGTCCGTAGGCTGTGGGCTAAGGTAAAAATTGTAGTAATGGAATGCTTTGTAGGGACATGCAGCCCCGTTTTACAGTTGTTTTCAGCTTTCGCTGGTAACATCTTTGCATGTCAATGAAAAAAACAGAATCTATGAGCGCTGACCCTTCTAAAAACGCCCTACAAATTGTGACTGAAGATGCTGGCAGGCCCATGTCGGTGGTGATTCGTGAGCGCTTGGCGGCAGCCAAAAAACGCTTTAATGCGAACGACAATATCAGCGACTTTGTGCAGCCCGGCGATTTGGACAAGTTACTGGATGAAGTCGAAATCAAAATGCAAGGTGTGTTGGACAGCATGGTGATTGACACCGCTAACGACCACAACACCAGCAACACAGCGCGCCGCGTCGCCAAGATGTACCTTAATGAGGTCTTCAAAGGCCGCTATGTGGCAGCGCCAGCCATCACTGAGTTCCCGAACGTGGGGCATCTGAACGAGTTGATGATTGTGGGCCCTATCACCGTGCGCAGTGCCTGTTCACACCACTTTTGCCCGGTGATTGGTAAAGTGTGGATTGGTGTCATGCCCAATGAGCACACCAATGTGATTGGTTTGAGCAAATACGCCCGTTTGGCCGAGTGGGTGATGGGCAGACCGCAAATCCAAGAAGAAGCTGTGGTGCAATTAGCCGACTTGATTCAAGACAAAACCCAACCCGATGGTTTGGCGATTGTGATGGAAGCGACCCACTTTTGCATGAGCTGGCGTGGTGTGAAAGACATGGACAGCAAAATGATCAACTCCGTCATGCGCGGCGTGTT
>JAYVSU010000087.1:0-18838 GCA_043775055.1 Polaromonas sp. | reverse complement strand
GATTTGTTTCGCCATGCTCTCACTGAACATGGCGACACCGTGACTTTGGCGCAAGAGATTGACTTGGCGAAGCACTATTTAGCCATTGAACAAGTCCGTTTTGGCGAACGACTGCAAGTTCATTGGGAGTTAGACCCTTTAGCCAACAAAGCCATGCTGCCCCCTTTGTTGCTGCAACCGCTGGTAGAAAATGCTGTGCGCCATGGCGTAGAACCAAGTACCGAGCCAGTGAACATCCACATCATGACGCAGCGGCAAAACAGCCAAGTCGTGATCGAAATTACCAATACCTTGCCGCAAAAATCAGAATCTATCTTGGAACATCAAATCAACCATGGCATGGCTTTGAACAACGTGCGCGACAGGTTACGCCTACTTTATGACGTGGAAAGCAGCTTTCAAGCCAGTGCCAAATTGGGGCAGTACGTGGTTCGCATTGAGCTACCCGCATGATGAAATAACATGAAGCGATAGCATGAAACAAGTTAGCGTTTTGATTGTTGACGACGAAGCTTTGGCCAGACTGCGCCTACGTACCTTGCTGGGCGACTGTACAAAGCCGCATGTCACTGTTGCGGGAGAGGCCGCCAGCGTTGAGGAAGCGATGGCGCTAGTAGAGAGTGCACATGTCCATGTCGACGCCATCCTGCTGGATATTAATATGCCGAAAGCAGACGGCTTATCATTCGCGCGGCATTTGCAAAGCTTGCCGCAACCGCCTGCCGTGATTTTCGTCACTGCGCATGCTGAGCATGCTGTGCAAGCCTTTGACTTGACAGCAACCGACTATTTGACCAAGCCGGTTCGGTTAGAAAGACTACAAAAAGCGCTACAAAAAATAGAGCCAAATCATCAATCAATACGCCGGCTAGAGGCCAATTTAGGTGATGAAGTCTTGGTTATTCAAGAGCGCGGCGTGACTGAACGCGTTCCACTTAACGAAGTGCTCTACCTCAAAGCAGAGCTGAAGTACTTGACCGTCAGAACTGCACTCAAAAACCACCTTTTAGAAGGCAGCTTGAATGAACTTGAGACGCTTTACCCACACTACTTTTTACGAATTCACCGCAATGCCTTGGTAGCACGGGATGCCATGCGCGCTTTAGAAAAGCACATCGACCCCGTTGAAGGCGAAGGCTGGGCGGTGCGACTGTCAGGCATCGATGAAGTGCTTTTGGTATCACGGCGGCAATTAGCTGCGGTGAGAGAAGTCATCAGCAAATAAACACTTTGCTTATTTTTGCACTTCACAACGACTTCACCATAGCTTTACACACCGGAAGTCAGCGATTGCTCTTTGTATCACGTTGTCTAACTATGGAATATTCATCCATACTTTGAAAAGATTCAACCTACTTTATTAGGAGTTCACCATGAAAATTCGTACTCTCATCCTCGCTTTGGCTGTTGGCGCAGGTGCCGTTTTGACTGGCACTGCATTTGCACAAACGGCAACACCACGGCTAGACCAGCGTGAAGCGAACCAACACAACCGTATCAACCAAGGCGTGGCATCAGGCCAATTAACGCCACGAGAAGCTGGCCGCATGCAAAACCGTGCCAATCGTTTGGAAGCCAATGAGCAACGCGCCAAAGCCGATGGCGTTGTTACTCGCCATGAGCGCAAGCGTCTGCACCGTGAAGCCAACCGCAACAGCCGTAAAATCCACCGCCAAAAGCACGACGCACAGCACTCACCACGCTGATTCGTCCAACAAATAGGCTAAATAGGCGACTTGTGGTTTCTGGTGATTTAGCCAGAAATTGCAGTCGCCTTGGCTTTGTCGGCCTCTGTAACGAAGGCGTCTGCGTAAAACTCGTCTTCAGGCAAACCACAGTCGGCTACAAAATCCGCATGGGCGGAGTCCACCACAATAGGTGCACCACAGGCATAGACTTGGTAGCCTGACAAATCGGGAAAATCTGCCATCACAGCGCGATGAACAAAGCCTGTGCGCCCCGTCCAAGCGTCCTCTGGCAGCGCATTAGAGATAACGGGAACGTAGCTCAGGTTCGGCATAGTGGCCAATTGAGCCAACACCCAGTCATTCATGTACAAATCGCTCGGTCTGCGCCCGCCCCAGTACAGCGTGATTGGGCGTTGAATCCCTTTGAGCTGCATCTGCTCCAAAATCGCCTTGATGGGTGCAAAACCCGTTCCCGAGGCCAATAAAATCATAGGCTTAGCGGAGTCTTCACGCAAATAGAAGCTGCCAAACGGGCCTTCTATGCGCTGGATTTCTTTTTCTTTCATCACGCCAAACACATGGTCGGTGAATTTGCCACCTAGCGTATGGCGGATGTGCAGTTCGAGCATATTGGCACTGCCGGGCACGTTATTTGGTGCATTGGCCATCGAATAACTGCGCCGCGCACCGTCGCGCAAAATAAACTCGATGTACTGGCCAGCAAAGTACTGCAGCGTGTCGCTGGCGGGGAGTTGCAGCTTGAGCAGCATCACATCGTCAGACTTTTTCTCCATCAGCATCACCCGTGTCGGCATTTTTTTGATGGGGAAAGCATCTGCCAAGGTCACTTGGCGGGATTCCAGCACCACATCGCTCAAAGCCGTGGCGCAGCAGGTCAAAATATAGCCATTGGCCGCTTCTTCCATGCTCAAAGCACGGCTTTGATGCGCGCTGTGGACGACTTGACCTTCCAGTTTTTTACACTTGCAGGAGCCACACGCGCCGTCTTTGCAGCCATAGGGCAAGCCAATGCCTTGGCGAATACCTGCTGTCAAAATATGCTCACCTGTTAAGGTGGTAAAACTACGTTCACTGGGCTTCACGGTTACGGTAAAAGTCATTTAGTATCCTTGGGATATTCACGCAGGAATATCGCTGCAAACAATTGTCAATAAAGAATCTGTAAAACGTTTATTTTGCCTTCAAATCATTTCCTTCCTCGCCGAGCTACCCATGGCCTTCCCAGCCCAGGGTTGGGCGCGCTGCCTGCGCGGTTTCGCCGGCCACGCTTGCTTATCGCCGGTTGCGGCGATGTGGGGCAGCGCGTGGCCAAAATTTTAGCCCAGCGTCTGCAAGTCATCGCCCTCACTTCCTCAGTTGACCGAATCGCCAAGCTGCGTAGCCTGAATGTCACGCCCTTGCTTGGGAATTTAGACGATCCTCGCTCTTTGGCGCGGTTGGCCGGTATCGCCACGCACGTGCTGCATCTAGCTCCACCGCCCTCAGAAGGCTGGCAGGATACACGTACGCTGGCGTTGACACGGGCGCTGCGCCTACGTAGCGCCCCGGCAGCCTTTGTTTACGGCTCTACCAGTGGCGTTTATGGCGATTTACAAGGCGCTGTGGCTCATGAAACCTTGCGAGCTGCTGCACGCACGCAGCGTGCGCTCAAACGTGTCAGTGCTGAAAAAACGGTGCGATTTTTAGGCAGATCAGCCTCTGTGCGCAGTTCCATATTGCGTATTCCTGGCATTTACGCCCCAGACCGTGTGGGTGGCACGCCGCGCGAGCGCTTGCTCAAAGGCACGCCCGTGCTGCAAAAGCAAGACGACGTCTACACCAACCACATCCACGCCGACGACTTGGCCCGAGCCTGTATCGTCGCTTTATGGCGTGGCAAGCCGCAGCGTGTGTACAACGTCAACGACGACAGCCAGATGCTGATGGGGGATTATTTCGACTTGGCCGCTGGCATTTACGGCTTGGCCAAGCCACCCCGCGTACTGCGTAGCACGGCGCAAGACCAATTGCCGCTGATGCTGCTGAGCTTCATGAGCGAGTCGCGCCAAATGGACAACAACCGCATGAAGCGTGAACTGAAGCTGCGCTTACGCTACCCCAGCGTGGCGACGGGTTTGTTGCCGCCTGAGCTGTTTTAAATACGCCCGAACCGCTGGATAAACCGCTTATTGAATCGCAGGCATGGACTTTAAAGCCTTGATGGCGCCTTCGCCAATCGAGGCGCCGAAGCGTTTAGCCAGCTTTTCAGCCACATTGTCGCGACGCGTGTAATCAATCAACTCTGGTGCTTTGACCACTTCGCGAGCCACGTAATCCAAGGTGCCCAATTTATCGGCCAAGCCCAGCTCTATGGCCTGCTCGCCACTCCAGAACAAACCCGTGAAGGTTTCTGGCGTTTCTTTCAAGCGCGTGCCACGGCCTTTTTTGACGACAGCGATGAATTGTTGGTGAATTTGGTTCAACATGCCTTGGGTGTACGCACGGTGTTTTTCAGTTTGAGGGCTAAAAGGGTCTAAAAATCCTTTATTTTCGCCAGCCGTCATTAAACGGCGCTCAATTCCCAGCTTTTCCATCAATCCGGTGAAGCCAAAACCATCCATCAACACGCCAATACTGCCGACGATGCTGGCTTTGTCGACATAAATTTGATCCGTTGCGACCGCAATGTAGTAGGCAGCCGAGGCGCAGGTTTCTTCCACCACGGTGTAAATCGGCTTTTTGTGCAGAACCTTCAAACGCGTGATTTCGTCGTTGATCATGCCGGCCTGCACGGGGCTACCGCCGGGCGAATTGATGAGTAAAACAACTGCTTTGGCGCCTTTGTCTTCAAAAGCGGCGCGCAAGGCGGTGACGATTTGCTCGGAGCTGGCTTCGCCGCCCGAGGCAATTTCACCTTTGATTTCAACCACCGCCGTGTGCGGTGCACTGGCATCGCTGGAGGGCTTGGCTTGCGACATCAGGCCCCAAGCCAGCACTACAAAGAACACCAACCAAGCTAAGCGGATGAAATTGCGCCAGCGGCGTGATGATTTTTGTTCCGCCAAAATCGAAGCGGCCAGTTTTTCGAGGGTACTGCGCTCCCAGCTGGCCGTTTGAGTGGACGGCAAATTTGGCTCGGAAGGTGACTGGGTAGGCAGGGATGAATCGGTCATATCAGGGGGTGAATCAAAATTCAACAGAGGTTAAGTTATAGGCAGTATGCCAGTGTACGACGCCGCGTTCTTCACTCAGGGCTATTTTGACCAAGCCACCTCGGCACGGGCCGCCTACGCAGCCCCCCGTTTCTGGGTTGTACTCGGCGCCATGGGTGGCACACATCAACCAGCGGCCACTGCTGTCAAACACCCGGTTGGGCTGGAAATCAAGCTCCATTGCCACATGTGAGCAGCGGTTCAAATAGGCCTGCGCCACACCCTCAAACCGCACGGCAAATGCGCGGCAGGTTTGGCCTGCATAGACAACATCAAACGGCACGGCCAACCCACCTTCAGGCAAATCGGTAGCGTTGCACAATGGGATGCGGGGCTCGTTTGTCATTGTTGGTAGGTGTTGTTAAATTTAATACGCTATATAAATAATAGCAAACTATTGACTAAATACGCCGGCTACAGCCATTTTTATGCTTAAATTGACTAATTTTAAGCTTCAAACACTCTTTTTAAGGTTTTTTGCGCTTACAAACGTTTTATCGATGTTGCTGCCCATGTTTCTAACCATTCTGCATGAGCCAAGCCTGCAATTGCGCCACCGAATGGGCGATGTATAGCGGTTTGAATTCCTCAAAAGCCGAGCTGTCATGCGCACCGTAGCTCACGCCGACGCTGGCGCAGTTGGCGTTGACGGCCATGTGCAGGTCATGGGTGGTGTCGCCAATCATCAGGGTGCGCTCAGGTGGGATGTTGAATTCTTCCATCAACTCGTACAACATTTGCGGATGTGGCTTACCAGCAGTTTGGTCTGCCGTCCGCGATCCATGAAAAAGTCCCTTTAATTCAACGGCTTGTAGCGCGTCATCCAGCCCGCGACGGCTTTTACCGGTCGCCACCGTGAGCACATGTTTTTGCGCTTTTAAGGCTTGCAACATGTCTAAGACGCCATGAAACAAGCTGATGTCATTGGCATGCTGGCTGTAATGGTGACGGTAGCGCAGGCCCAGCTCAGGGTATTTCTCGGGCGGCACATCGGGCGCGGCATGGGCCAAGGCTTGCATCAGCCCCATGCCAATCACATAGGAAGCGTCTTGATCGGTCGGTTTTTTACCGCCCACGTCCACCACCGCCGCTTGAATGCTGCGGGTGATGATGGCGGTGGAGTCGAACAGCGTGCCGTCCCAGTCGAAGGCAATCAGGTCAAATTGGCGCGGGGTTTGAAGCTTGCTCATACAGGTTTGACAGGTTTTTCGGGTGGTTTTGTGCCTGATATTTGAGGCAAAGATGTCAGGTAATTCTGCAACTCTGGCGGTAATTCAGCAAAAAGCTCGACCCGATCACCTGATGATGGATGGGTTAATTGCAGTCGCCACGCATGCAAAAACATGCGTTTCAGCGCATTGGTTTGCTTTTGCAGCGCTTTGTTCAATTCAAAGTCGCCATACTTGTCGTCACCCGCAATCGGGAAACCTTCGCTGGCCAAATGGACGCGGATTTGATGGGTTCGGCCGGTTTTGATGGTGACTTCAAGCAACGTAAAGACCTGCCCGATGCCCTGAAAGCGCTGAGCTACCTTCACCAACGTGACCGATTTCATGCCTTCGGGGTCGTCTTTGCTCGTCACTTTGACGCGGCGTTCGCCGTTTTCTAGCAAAAATTTGTGCAACGGCTTGTCCAACACTTTCTTATTAGCCGGCCAAGCACCGGCCACCAGAGCCAGGTAAGTTTTGCCAGTTTCACGCTCGCGGAACTGATCTTGCAAGTGCGTCAAAGCGCTGCGCTTTTTGGCGATCAGCAAAATGCCGCTGGTTTCACGGTCTAAACGGTGCACTAATTCTAAAAATTTAGCCTGCGGCCTGGCCATGCGCAGTTGCTCAATCACCCCAAAACTGATGCCTGAACCGCCATGCACGGCCACGCCGGCGGGTTTGTCGATGGCCAGCAGATGATCATCTTCAAGCAAAACTGGGAAATCTTTCAGAGCGGCTGTGCGACCTGTTGGTGTACTTTTTCCTTCTTTTTGACCTTCTTGGTAAGTGAGCGCTAACTTCTCCATCTCCTGGGCTTTGTCCGCCATCCGCTCAGAGACCCGAACCGGCGGCAAACGGACTAAATCACCGGTTTTGATGCGGGTATCGGCCGATGCTCTGCCTTTATTCACCCGCACCTCGCCGCTTCTGATGATGCGGTAGACATGGGTTTTGGGCACGCCTTTAAGCTGGCGAATGAGGAAGTTGTCCAAGCGCTGACCGTCGGAATTTTCATCAACCGTGACAAATTCGGCTTTAATTTTCTCTGAAGTACCCACTTCTGCGTCTTTTTCCAAGCCAACCCCTATAATGTGTCTCACTAGCGTCTTGCCGTAAGTAACTGATTTGTCTGGAGTTTAGTCCACATTCGTTATTTGCCTCATGACCCTAGTAAGGTCGATGCCAACTGACCGGTATGTACGTAGACAGAATCAAGCCAACGCTTGCTGTGACCTACAAGCCCGTTAGCAGCAACCGATGTATTGAGATACAACTACGGAATACCCCAAGTTTGTAAGCTGGTGGGTGCTGATTACAGCGCTACATGAGCTTGCAAATAGAATGAGTCGGCATAAAACATGCTTCGGCAGCTATTGAATATATAGCATACTTGCAGCTTGAATCAACATTCAAAGCGCACTGGTTTTAAGCGTCCGCTCGCTCTAGCGCCTACGTTCTTACGCAGCATCTGGCTTACAAAGTCAGACCCTGTCGTGATGAACTCTCCGGCAATTCCCTTCGTCTCAATTCATCTGTTCTGGCATCCATGCTCATAGTGAGCAGTTTGAACAAAAGAAAGAAGAATACCGATGAAACGGATGCTAATTAACGCCACACAGACCGAAGAACGTCGTTTGGCGATTGTTGATGGACAAAAACTCCTCGACTACGAAATTGAAATTGACGGGCGCGAACAGCGCAAAGGCAACATCTACCAGGCCATCGTGACGCGCGTTGAGCCGTCGCTAGAAGCTTGTTTTGTCGACTACGGTGAAGACCGTCACGGTTTTTTACCGTTCAAAGAGATCTCAAAATCTTACTTTGCTGCTGGCGTTCCTGTCAGCCAAGCGCGTATCCAAGACGCCATCAAAGAAGGCCAGCAACTGCTGGTGCAGGTCGAAAAAGAAGAACGCGGTAACAAGGGCGCCGCCCTGACTACCTTCGTCTCCTTGGCTGGCCGCTATGTGGTGCTGATGCCAAACAACCCACGCGGTGGTGGCGTCAGCCGCCGGATTGAGGGCGACGACCGTGCCGACCTCAAAGAAGCCATGGACCAGTTGGAATACCCCAATGGCATGAGCATCATTGCGCGCACCGCTGGCATTGGCCGCAACGCGCCTGAACTGCAATGGGACTTGAACTACTTGCTCAAACTCTGGGCCGCCATTGACGGTGCAGCCAAGGGCGGCAAGGGCGCATTCTTGATTTACCAAGAATCGTCATTGGTGATTCGCGCGATTCGTGACTATTTCAACGCTGACATTGGCGACATTTTGATCGACACCGATGATGTGTACGAGCAAGCCCAGCAGTTCATGGCCCACGTCATGCCTGAGCATGCCGCCCGCGTCAAACGCTACCGCGACGATGCACCGCTGTTCAGCCGCTTCCAAATCGAGCACCAAATCGAATCAGCCTACGCTCGCACGGTGCAATTGCCTTCTGGCGGAGCGATTGTGATCGACCACACCGAAGCTTTGGTCTCTGTTGACGTCAACTCGGCCCGCGCGATTCGTGGTGGCGACATTGAAGAAACCGCCACCCGCACCAATTTGGAAGCTGCTGACGAAGTGGCGCGCCAAATGCGTTTGCGCGATTTGGGCGGCTTGATCGTCATCGACTTTATCGACATGGACGAAAGCCGCAACCGCCGTGACGTCGAAAACCGCTTACGCGATGCGCTGCGCCAAGACCGCGCCCGTGTGCAATTTGGCACGATCAGCAAGTTCGGCTTAATGGAAATGAGCCGCCAGCGTCTCAAACCTGCCTTGTCTGAAGGCGCGTCGATTCCTTGCCCACGCTGCGGTGGTGCCGGTCATATCCGTGATACCGAAAGCTCAGCCCTGCAAATTTTGCGCATCATCCAAGAAGAGTCACTGAAAGACAGCACCGCGTCCGTGCTTTGCCAAGTGCCGGTCGATGTAGCCTCGTTCTTGTTGAACGAAAAACGCACTGAAATCGCCAAAATCGAGCTGAAACAGCGTATCAACGTGCTGATGGTGCCGAACAAGACACTAGAAACGCCCAACTACCGCTTGGAGCGCCTAAAACACGATGACCCACGTTTGGAAAACATTGAAGCCAGCTACAAATTGGCCGACGAAGTGGAAGATCCAACTGCGGTGACACGCCGCTCACAAGAGCCAACCAACAAGCAAGTGCCGATCATCAAGGGTGTGCTGCCTGATGCACCCGCACCAGCTGCTGCACCGCGCCCATTGGCTACGCCTGAATCGGCTAAACCAGCGCCCAAAGCGCCTGCGTCACCTGTTACGACTAAAGCTGCAAAACCAGCTGAAAAAGGCTTCTTTGCTTGGATCAAAGGTTTGTTTGGTGCGAGTGAGCCCGTAGCAGCAGCGCCAGTACGTGCTGCCGGTACGGACAAACGTGAAGGCCGTCCAGATGGCCGTGGTCCGCGTGCCGAAGGTCAAGCAAATGGTCAAGGCGAGCGCCGTGATGGTCGCCGCAATGATCGCGGCCCACGCGCTGAAGGTCAAGCAAACGGTCAAGGGCAAGGCGAGCGCCGTGATGGACGTCGCAATGACCGCGGCCCACGCGCTGAAGGTCAAGCTCAAGGTGAGCGCTCAAATGAACGTCGTGATGAAGCTCGCAGTGAAGGCGCGCGTGGCCCACGTGATGGCAGCCGTCAAAATGGCCGTAACCCGCGTCCTGAAGCCCGTTTGGATGCTGAAGGTAAAAATATTGCTATTGATAATGTAGCTAACCAAGCAAATAACACGCCGGCTGATGGCAATTTAGATGCTCAAGGCAGAGCGCCACGTCAAGGCAGTCGCCCTGCACGTGGTGAGCGTCGCGAACGCACTGAGCGTCCAGATCGCGCTGAAGGCAGCCGTGTGGAAGGTGAAGTCAACGCTGAACTTCGCACCGATGAGCGTGGTGAACGTGGTGAGCGAGGTGAAGGCCAAGGCCGTAACCCTCGTAACGAGCGCCGCAATGACCGTGGACCACGTCGTGACAGCAACGAAGTTGGTGCGAACGTAAACGCAGCGCCTTTGGCTGATTTGTCGGCCAATGCAGAAGCCAACACCTTGGTTGACTCAGCGGTAGCGCCTACCGATGCGGCTGGTCAAGACGGCCAACGCACCGAACGCCGCAGCCGTGACCGCTATGGCCGTGACCGCCGCGAACGTGGTGCTGAGCGCAATGGCAACGGCGAACGCGCTGAGAACGGTGAGCACCCAGAACGCAGCAACGAAGCTGAAGCTCAAACAGCAGACCGTGGTCAAAGCTATTTCGCTGTTGCCAGTGGCAACCCAGCGATGAACGGCAACCAAATGACTTCAGCGCAAAATGTTGCAGTTCAAGCGCCAGCGCC
Source organism: Polaromonas sp. (assembly GCA_043775055.1). Taxonomy (GTDB): domain Bacteria; phylum Pseudomonadota; class Gammaproteobacteria; order Burkholderiales; family Burkholderiaceae_C; genus Aalborgiella. The sequence continues at coordinate 8,394 of JAYVSU010000087.1, read as the reverse complement.
AGCGTTTGTACAGGCAGCTTTTATAGCTCAACAAGCAGCGCCAGTGGCTGTGGTCGCACAAGTTCAAGCGGCTGCTCCAGTTGCAGTAGCTGCTCCCGCTCCTACTCCTGTGGCTGCGCCTGCTATGCCATCCGTAACTGCTTATGCCTTGCCAACGGCTGACTTAGCAGTTGTCGCCAGCAACTCTGGTTTGCAGTGGGTAGGAACGGATGCGAGCAAAGTCGCGGCGGTCCAAGCCTCTATTGCAGCTGAGTTAGCGGCTGCACCGGTTCGCACCCCACGTGAACGGCCACCAGCAGTGGCGATTGAGTCCAGTTCACTGGTCTTGGTTGAAACCAAGCGCGATTTACGCGATATGCCATTGCCGTTTGAAAAAGCAGAAGGCTAAAATTAGTCCACCCATCAGCCGCTGCGCGTAAGCCCGGCGGCTTTTTTGCGTCTATTCATCAAGACATGCCGAACTTGCATTCAAGAATGCTTACAAAAAGAACCCAATTCGTCCGGATGGCCTAGAACTTGCTAATATGCTCACATGCCTATCCAAGCCGCCCTCCACCACGTCACCCATTACACCTACGGCCATCCTGTCACCTTAGGGCCACAAATTGTTCGACTGCGTCCTGCACCGCACTGCCGCAGCAACATCATTTCGTACTCGCTCACAGTGGAGCCTGCTGGTCATTTCATCAATTGGCAGCAAGATCCGTTTGCCAACTACCAAGCACGCTTGGTTTTCCCTGAAAAAGTCAAAGAATTCAAAGTCACGGTTGACCTCGTGGTCGAAATGTCGGTCTACAACCCGTTTGATTTCTTCTTAGAGCCCAGCGCAGAGCGTTTTCCATTCAGTTACGACGCGATGACTACACAAGAGTTAGCCCCTTATTTGCAAGCAGACCCTTTGAGCGAAACCACGCCATTGGTGAAGGCATACCTGCAAAAAATCAATAGAAAAGACCAAATAACTATCGATTTTTTGGTGGGTATCAACCATTTGGTGCAGCAAGACATCCAATACCTCATCCGCATGGAGCCTGGCGTACAAACGCCTGAGCAAACGCTGACCTTGGCGCAGGGCTCTTGCCGTGATTCAGCTTGGCTGCTGGTGCAACTGCTGCGCCATTGTGGCTTGGCAGCGCGTTTTGTATCCGGCTATTTGATACAACTCACACCCGACGTGAAAGCGCTTGATGGCCCGAGCGGCACCACAGTTGATTTCACCGATTTGCACGCTTGGTGCGAGGTCTATTTACCGGGTGCCGGCTGGGTTGGCTTAGATGCCACCTCGGGTTTGATGGCGGGTGAAGGGCATATCCCGCTGGCTTGCACGCCTCAACCGTCCAGCGCTGCACCAATTGAGGGCGGCGTTGAGATGGCTGAAGTCAAAATGGTGCATGAAATGAAGGTGACGCGTCTGTTGGAGTCGCCCCGCGTTACCAAGCCCTACCGAGAAGAGCAATGGGCTGATATTTTGACGTTGGGCGAAGCCGTTGACAAAGAATTAACTGCTCACGATGTGCGGTTGACCATGGGTGGTGAACCCACCTTTGTAGCCGTATCGGACCGTGATGCACCCGAGTGGAACACCGATGCGCAAGGCCCAACCAAGCGTGCTTTTGCGACAGAAATCATGCAAAAGCTGCAAAACCATTACGCTCAAGGCGGTTTTGTACACATCGGACAAGGCAAATGGTACCCCGGTGAGCAGTTGCCGCGCTGGGCGTTCAGCATCTACTGGCGTGCCGATGGCCAAACCATTTGGCAAAACCCTGCGCTTTTAGCAGACGAACGGCAGCCAGCGACTTACACAACTGCAGATGCTGAACGTTTTATGCAACACCTTGCAGGACAATTGGGTCTGCCAGATGTTGTCGGTAAGCCTTATATTTCACCCGCCTACGAAGACCTTTGGTACTTTATGTGGCGCGAGCGCCGCCTGCCCATCAATGTCAATGTGCTGGATTCGCGCTTGGGTGACGCGTTAGAAAGAGCCCGCTTAAGCGCCGTGTTTGAGCAGCAGCTGGGGACTGTCGTTGGTTTTGTCATGCCAATACAAGCTTTTGACGAAGCGCCAGAATCCGAAAAAACTGCAGTGCCAACATCATCTTCAACGAAATCTACGCGATTAACGCGATGGAACACAGGGAAATGGCATGTTCGGGGCGAGCACATGTACCTCACACCAGGTGACTCGTCCATGGGTTATCGCCTGCCCTTAGATATGCTGCCTTGGGTTCACCCTATAGATCATCCGTATGTGATTGAAAAAGACCCGATGGAAGCACGTGCAGCTCTGCTTGATGCAACTGCAACCGAGGCAAATTCACCAGCCACAGCAGCTGAATTATCAGACTTGAATCGCGTTGCTAAGCCGTTTGAATCAGCCCATTGGTTACCCAGAACTGCGTTGTGCGTTCAAGTGCGCAAAGTTGTCAGCACGACAAAAGATGCCCTGCAAGGAAGTTTGTTGTATGTTTTCATGCCACCCGTGGCTAAGTTGGAAAGCTATCTTGAACTGGTCAACGCAGTTGAGCGGACGGCGCAAGCATTGAACTTAAAAGTAGTCATGGAAGGCTACCCACCACCACGTGACCCACGTTTGAAGATGCTGCAAGTGACACCCGACCCCGGCGTGATCGAGGTCAACATCCAGCCCGTTGACAACTGGCGTGATCTGGTCAGCAACACCGAATTTTTGTACAACGCTGCATTTGAAACCCGCTTGAGTGCGGAAAAGTTCATGACCGACGGAAAGCACACCGGCACTGGCGGTGGCAACCATTTTGTGATGGGCGGACTCACCCCCGCAGACAGTCCGTTCCTACGAAAACCTGAGCTGCTGGCGAGCTTGCTCAGCACTTGGCATAACCACCCCAGCTTGAGCTACTTGTTCAGTGGTACGTTCATTGGGCCCACCAGTCAAGCGCCAAGGGTAGATGAGGCTCGCAATGACCAAGTTTATGAACTTGAAATTGCGCTTGGCGAAATCATCAAAGCAAGTCAAAAATCATCAGCGGGCGCCACGATGCCACCTTGGTTGGTGGACCGCACCTTGCGGAATATTTTGGTTGATGTGACTGGCAACACACATCGCAGCGAGTTTTGTATCGACAAACTGTACTCGCCAGATTCAGCCACGGGCCGTCTCGGCTTGCTTGAATTGCGGGCTTTTGAAATGCAGCCACACCCACGCATGAGCGTGGTGCAGCAACTTTTACTGCGCGCCTTCATCTCGCATTATTGGCAAAAACCTCGTGTTGCACCGCTCACGCGCTGGGGAACGCAGTTACACGACAAATATTTGCTGCCGCACTTTATTTGGCAAGACTTGCAGGATGTTGTGAATGAACTACAAACAGCGGGTTATGCTTTTGACGCAAGCTGGTTTGCACCCCACTTCGAGTTCCGTTTTCCTTTGATCGGCACTTTGAACTTGTCCGGCATGGAGCTCACTTTGCGCTCCGCGCTAGAGCCATGGCACGTCATGGGTGAAGAAGGAACAGCTGGTGGCACTGTTCGTCACGTAGACTCATCGCTAGAGCGCATTGAACTGCATGTTCGAAACTTCAATAATTCGCGTTATGTCGTGACTGTCAACGGGCATGCTTTGCCACTGCAAAGCACGGGCGTGGCTGGTGAGTATGTTGCTGGCGTGCGTTACGTCGCGTGGAAGCCTTATTCTGCCTTGCACCCTAGCATCGGCGTCCATGCACCCCTGGTGTTTGACGTGGTGGATACTTGGGCCAAGCGCGCGATTGGAGGATGCCAGTACCATGTCGTGCATCCAGGAGGGCGTAACTATGAAACTTTCCCTGTCAACGCCAATGAAGCGGAAAGCCGCAGACTGACACGTTATGTACCGATGGGACATACCCCTGGCGACATCGCCACAACAATTACCCAATTGGCAGCGCCAACGGTAGGAACAGGTAGTGCTGACTTTCCATTTACTTTAGATTTGCGTCGTTTTGACTAGCCCAGCTATGCAAGCGAGGTAAGTCGGGTAAGTACGGATCGTGAGAAAATAGCGAAATAACAAGGACTCGCTGATAATGAACGTCAGCGGGCCTTGCGCCTGCTATCCATTGTGACCGTGACCAAAAATAACGCAAATACCGCTACCTTGACCAGTTCATCTTTCGCAACCGAAGCGCAAGCCTTGGCTGCGCAGCATGCGCTGCCCGCTGCACATGGTTATTTTGATGAAATGCGGGGCTTTACTGTACAAGATTCCAATTTTGCTACAAATAATGTAGCAAACAATTTTCATTTTACGCTGGCCTGGTCCAGATTTATTGATTCTTTAGGTGTTTCAGGCTTCCAACAACTGGATCAGCGCTCTGCAGAGCTTGAACAGCAAATCCATAACAACGGTGTTACCTACAATGTCTATACCGATGCAGATGGTATCAACGGCCCTCAACGGCCTTGGTCTTTAGACCTGTTTCCATGCCTCCTGACCCCAGAAGATTGGCAAAGTATAGAAACCGGTGTGTTGCAACGCACCAAAGTGCTAGAGGGCATCATGGCCGATGCATACGGGCCACAACAACTCTTAAAACACGCACTGTTACCTGCAGCTCTCACGCAAGGACACCCTGGTTACTTGCGTGCGATGCACGGCATGAAGCCTGTTGGTGGAAGATACCTGCATATCACTGCATTTGACTTGGCCAGAGGCCCGACCGGCCAATGGTGGGTGGTATCACAGCGTACACAAGCACCATCGGGCTTAGGCTATTTGCTAGAGAATCGCTCTATCATTTCACGCTTATTTCCAAAGGCAAACAAGAATTTGCATGTTCGAGCTTTGACTGAAACATACAAATCTTTGGTCGATTCCATGCGGCAAATGAGCCCTGCGGGTCATGAAGCGCATATCGCCCTACTCACACCCGGACCTTACAACGAGACTTATTTTGAGCATGCTTATTTAGCACGCCATCTGGGTTTGACCTTGGTTGAAGGTAACGATTTGACCGTCAGGCATCAAAAGCTCTATCTCAAAACTCTGCATGGATTAGAGCGCATTCATGGGCTCATCAAACGCCTTGATGATGAGTTTTTGGACCCTCTGGAATTGCGCTCTGATTCCTCTCTGGGCGTCCCAGGTCTATTACAAGCTATCCGAGCGGGAAATGTTCTGATGGCTAATTCGCCAGGTTCAGCTTTTTTAGAATCACCTGCATTGCTTGGATTTATGCCAGGTATTGCTGAGTATTTGGTTGGTGAAAAACTTAGTTTGCCAGCGCTGCCAACTTGGTGGTGTGGTGAACGGGCAGCCTTAGACGCTGTGCTTCCACGTTTAGGCGATAGCGTGATCAAGCCAAGCTATCCTGGACACTCAAACTATGACAACTTTGAGGCAGTGCTTGGTAAAAACATGAGCGCCCATGAGCGGGACGCTTGGGCTGGTCGCATGTTGCGCCAAGGCAATGCTTACACCGTACAGCGCCATTTGGCCATGTCACAAATGCCTATTTGGGCAAATGGCCAGATGACGCCGAAGTGCGCCATGCTCAGAGTTTTTGCAATTTCTGACAGCCCAAACTCTTGGCAAGTTTTGCCGGGTGGTTTGATGCGCATTGCGCACGGCACAGAAGAAATCGCAGCCATGCAACGCGGCGGAAGCAGTGCAGATGTATGGGTGTTGGGTGAACACAAGTTAGCTGCGCAGCCAGCCTCTTCAAAAATTCTGGCCACGTCCATCAAACGTGTCGTGACAAGTCGCGCAGCAGAAAATCTATTCTGGCTTGGTCGGTACTCTGAGCGTACCGAATGTAGTTTGCATGCCGCGCAACTGATTTTGAATCACCTTCACACACATGATGCCTTACCAGTGTCAGAGCAATTTCAATTACCGAATAAACCACTTTTTAAATGGTTGAATGCATTGGCAGTGCAAAATTCTTTGACCCTTTCTACTGCACCCAGTCTCGTTCAATCGCCTCGCGTCTTCGAGCGAACCTTGATTTCAGGCTTGAGCCAAACAGAAATCTCAAGTAGCGTAGGCTACAACTTGCGTGCACTTAAAAACGCGGCTTTTTGCGTCCGTGAACGCTTATCGCAAGAGCAATGGAATTTGATTGTTCAAACCGAAGCACAGTTTTTTTCGACCAGCCAAAGCTTGCTGGAGCAAGGTTTATTTCAAGCCAAGGACAGCTTGAATTTGCTAGCCTCAACCAACGTCACTTTGGCAGCGATTACAGGTGCGCAAACAGATCGTATGGCTCGGGATGATGGATGGCGTCTGCTTAGCATTGGCCGCTTGATAGAGCGCTTGGTGTTTTTATCTTCAGCCTTACTAGCTGGTTTTACGCAAGGATCGTTGTCGTTCACAACTAAATACTCTGGTGACATCGGTTCAGACGACCAAGAAGACACTGAAAGTACGCAAGAGGGTTTTGATGTAATGCTTGCTCTCTTTGACAGCACCGTCACCTTCAGGGCGCAATACCAAGGGCGTGCAGATCTATCGGCATTGCTTGAGTCGCTGGTGCTAGATCGCGATAACCCTAGATCGCTCGCGTGGGTGGCTCAAACCCTGCGTGGTCGCTTAGCAAAATTAGCTGGCGATGAGCCTCAAGATCTATGCGTTTTATCGACCATGATTCCCAGCCCCAAGCATTGGCAATTGCAAAATATATTGACTTGCAATAGCCTTGAACAGCCAGAAGAACTCATTGCATTACTGCATCAATGTGTCGCTGGTGCGCATGAAGTTGCCAAATCAATTGGCAAACAGTACTTTACCCACACGCACATCCTTGAACAAAGCCTAGGCGCATAGAGCTTTTGTAAATTTCGACATCAACGAATGCCGGCTTACTAATTTTTTATTTTTATGTTACTTGAAGTCACGCATTTAACGCGTTATCACTACCAACCTAGGGTTGACAATGCACAACACGTGGCTTTTTTAACGCCTGTGCAATCAAATTTGCAACAGTTGCTTGAACACGCATTAACAATTGACCCACCGCCCACGGAGTTAGCATCGACGACTGACTTCTATGGCAACACAAGGACTTTCTTTTCTATTCAAGAATCGCACACTACGCTAAGTGTGGAGGCCCGCAGCGTCGTCAAAACCGAGAAGCATCCACTGCTAGCTAGCAAACTAACATGGGAGCATGTGCAAGAGCTTTTTAGATACCATGCACATGCAGCCTACAACCCAGCCGCTGAATTCATTTTTGCATCTCCTTGCATACCGATTCATATTGATTTTCAGAATTACGCTTTGGCTAGTTTTTGGCCCAATGCAAACTTGCTTGAAAGTATGCACAGCCTTATGCATCGTATACATACTGATTTCGCCTACAAAACCAACAGCACGGAAGTTAATACCCCCATACTAGAAGCCCTTCATCAGCGCCGTGGTGTTTGCCAAGATTTTGCACACATCATGGTTGCGTGTTGCCGTGCCATGGGTTTACCTGCGCGCTATGTCAGTGGTTATTTACTGACTCAGCCCTTGCCTGGTCAACCGCGTTTAGTGGGGTGTGATGCCTCGCATGCGTGGGCTTCTGTATTCATTCCGCACGAACAAGGATCAAATTCAAACAGCTCTGGTCAGTGGCAGGATTTTGACCCCACAAATGATCGCTTGCCCGACGAAGACTACGTTGTACTTGCCACAGGCCGTGATTTTGCTGATGTTTCGCCACTGCGCGGTGTCATTCAAGGTGGCGCTGACCATACGCTTGATGTTGAAGTTACTGTTACGCCGCTGACTACAATGCACTCATAATTTTTAATCTATTCAAGGAACTCATCATGACTATTTATGCAAAATTACAAAGCCTAGGAATTACTTTACCTGCACTGGCTATTCCAGCTGCGGCTTACGTGCCCTTTGTAAAAACAGGAAATTTAGTTTTCTTAAGTGGTCATATTGCCAAAAAAGACGGCAAAGTCTGGCTAGGTCAGTTGGGTAAGAATATTCAAACAGAAGAAGGTAAAGCAGCAGCTCGTGCTATCGCCATTGACTTATTGGGTACCTTGCATGCCGCTGTGGGCGACTTAACCAAGGTAAAACGCATCGTCAAAGTTATGAGCTTGGTCAACTCGACCCCTGATTTCACAGAACAGCACCTTGTGACCAACGGTTGCTCTGAATTACTAGGTGAGGTTTTTGGGCCAGAAGTTGGCGCACATGCTCGAAGTGCTTTTGGTGTTGCACAAATTCCGATGGGGGCTTGCGTTGAGATTGAATTGATAGCGGAAGTCTGACTTTGTCGAGATCAATATTGAATTTTTTTATTGCTTTGTTGAAATATATAAATTCCTAGTATTTACCCGTATCTAAAAGCCTCATCTACAGCTATGGCACCTGTTAGAAGCGGCTATGCTACACACTGGACATTGATGCACAGGGTTGACCATACCTTTTTA
>JAYVSU010000086.1:0-7342 GCA_043775055.1 Polaromonas sp. | reverse complement strand
GTCCCAGTACGCGCCTTTGACCAGGCGGCACATGAGTTTGATTTTGTAGCGGCGGGCTAGGGTGGTCACATGCTCGATCAGCTCCAGCGCACGGGTTTGATAAGCCTGCATGGCCAAGCCAAAACCGCCCCATTGCGGAAAATGGGTGGCGACCTGGGCCGCCAAGGCCTCAAACACATCCAGCGACAGTTCCAGCCGGTCCACTTCCTCAGCGTCAATCGTCAGGTTGATGTTGGCGTTCGCGGCCAGCTCGCACAGCCCCCAGACGCGCGGCACTAGCTCGGCCATGACGCGGCTGTGCTGTGCATCTTCGTAGCGCGGGTGCAAGGCGCTCAGTTTGATGGAAATACCGTCATTTTCAGCGGTATTTTGAGCTGTAGCCAGCGTATTTGTTGATTGTTTAGCTATTGAAATAATAGCATTTTTGTAGCTAGCCAGATACATCAGTGCATCCGCATCGGTACGTGCACCTTCGCCCAGCATGTCGTAGCTGAAGCGCAGGCCGTTGATTTTCTTGCGGGTGTTGTTGGCCACTTTCATGGCTTCGTCAATGCTTTGGCCGAGGACAAATTGGTGCCCTAGCAATTGAACCGCACGCAGTGTGGCGGCGACGACTGTCTTCGCGCCCAGTTTGGTCATCAAGCCGGGAGATTCTGTTTTACCAGTCGTCGGGTTGCTGGATTCAGGTAAAAATTTCTTCGACATCGCAATCGCCGCACTGGACAGGCGGGCTAATGAGGAAGTAGAGGCCGAATCTGCCGCGCCGTCAAAATCAGCCCGACCCAGTTGGTCGGCCGTCAGGGCGATGGCGGTTTCAGCATCGGGGACGCGTAGTAGCGCTTCCGCCAAGCGCATCAAGGCCAAACCTTCCGCACTGGAAATGGGGTATTCCTTCAACAAGCTTTCCATAGCCCAAAACGGCGGTGGGTTGTCGCGCACGGCTTGCACCCAGGGGGCGGCGGCTTTGGCGGCGCTGGCCCAGTCCAAACTGTTGGCCAAGGTGTTGAGACGCTGGGCGACGATGGTTGCTTCTGGGCGGTAGGGGTGGGGCAGGCGCATGGTGAATCTCTGGTTGAATAAATTGATAGCGAAGTATCAAACAAATACGCCAACTTGTTAACTGGAAAGAGACGGGTATTAGCGGCATTCACGTTCTAGTAAAGCTGAGAATGCACGAAGAACCTCACACAGAATGATGAAGTAAATTAAAATGTGAGGATGAACTATCCACAAGAATTTGATGTCATCGTCGTCGGCGGTGGCCACGCTGGCACAGAAGCCGCACTGGCCAGCGCCCGCATGGGCTGCAAAACCCTGCTGTTGTCGCACAACATTGAGACGCTGGGGCAGATGAGCTGCAACCCCTCGATTGGCGGTATCGGCAAAGGCCATTTGGTCAAAGAAGTGGACGCCATGGGCGGCGCGATGGCACTTGCTACTGACGAGGCGGGCATTCAGTTTCGCATCCTCAACAGCTCCAAAGGCCCTGCGGTTCGCGCCACACGTGCGCAAGCTGACCGCGTGTTGTACAAAGCGGCGATTCGCCATAAGCTGGAAAATCAACCCAATTTGTGGTTATTTCAGCAAGCGGTGGACGACTTGATGGTGGAATCCACGGGTGATGGCGAACGCGGAAATGAACGTGTGGTGGGCGCCGTGACCCAAGTCGGCGTGCGCTTTCGCAGCAAGACCGTGGTGCTGACGGCGGGGACGTTTTTAGACGGCAAAATCCACGTTGGCCTGAACAACTATGCGGCGGGCAGGGCGGGCGATCCGCCGGCGGTGTCGCTGAGCGCCCGACTCAAAGAGCTGAAGCTGCCGCAAGGCCGCCTGAAAACTGGCACACCGCCACGCTTGGATGGCCGCAGTATCGACTTCACCAAATGCACCGAGCAAGCCGGCGATGGCATGGTGGGCGGCGATGCGCGTGCCACTGTAGGTGAGATTCCGGTGTTCAGCTTCATGGCGCATGCCTATGGCGGCGCGGCCATGCACCCGCAGCAAATGCCGTGCTGGATCACCCACACCAACGCCCGCACGCACGAGATTATTCGCTCCGGCTTCGACCGCAGCCCCATGTTTACTGGCAAGATCGAGGGCGTCGGCCCGCGCTATTGCCCCAGTGTGGAAGACAAGATCAACCGCTTTGCCGACAAGGAAAGCCATCAGATTTTCTTGGAGCCTGAAGGTTTGACGACCAACGAGTATTACCCGAATGGCATTTCTACCTCCTTGCCGTTTGATATTCAGTACGAGCTGGTGCGCTCAATGGCTGGTTTGGAGAACGCCCACATCTTGCGCCCTGGCTACGCGATTGAGTACGACTACTTTGACCCGCGTGCTTTGAAAACCAATTTTGAAACCCGCGCCATTGGTGGTTTGTTCTTTGCGGGGCAAATCAATGGTACGACAGGTTACGAAGAAGCTGCTGCGCAGGGCATGTTTGCAGGCATCAATGCCGCTTTGCAGTGCCGTGAAATGGGGTACGGAAATGCCGCACTCAGCGCTGCAGGCAGTGTCAGCTACGTGGGCGATACGTGGTTGCCACGCCGTGATGAAGCCTACCTAGGCGTGCTGGTCGACGACTTGATTGCCAAAGGTGTGACCGAGCCGTACCGCATGTTTACCAGCCGCGCCGAGTTCAGGCTGCAGCTGCGTGAAGACAATGCCGATGTCCGTTTGACAGAAGTAGGGCGACAACTCGGTTTGGTGGACGATGCACGCTGGGAAGCTTTTAACCGCAAACGTGACGCTGTTTCACGTGAAACAGCGCGTTTGAAATCTATGTGGATTAACCCGAAATTAGTCTCTGCATCTGAAGCGGAGCGTGTTTTTGGCAAAGCTTTGGAGCACGAGTACAACATGCTGGAGTTGCTGCGCAGACCCGATGTGGATTACGCAGCGCTGATGAGTTTGGAAAATGGCAAGTTCAAGCCAGAAGTTGCCGAATCTGCGGAGCTTGTTTCACGTGAAACACAGGCCATACCTATAGCGAAAGATCAGGGCAAAGACGTGATCGAACAAATCGAAATCGTCGCCAAATATGCGGGCTACATTGACCGCCAACACGCAGAGGTTGAAAAGGCGCTGCACTTTGAAAGCTTTAAATTGCCACCCGAGATGGATTACGCAAGCGTCTCTGCATTGAGTATCGAGGCGCGCCAAACGTTGAACAAACACAAGCCGCAGACCTTGGGTTTGGCTTCGCGCATTTCAGGCATCACGCCAGCGACGGTGTCATTGCTTTTGGTGTATTTGAAAAAGAACGGCTTCAAGGGTTTTGCAAAAGCAGCTACCATTGATACATGAGTAAGCTTTAATATGAGAACCGTACATTTTGTTGCTTTTATGACATGCCTGAAGCAACCCCCCAACAACGCTATGAGGTCTAAACAATATGGCTTTCTATCGCCCATTGCCATTGCTGTTTTGGTTGTTTTACTAGCTTTACTTTTGGTGCCGCTATGGTGGAACAATAAGAACACAAAGGCACGGCAAGTAGCGGAACAAGCTGAAAAGACACAACTCGGTGAGCTGGCAGCAAATTCTGCTCCGCGCGAGGTGGCGCTCAATGCAAATGGCTTAACTTGGGGTTTTATGCCCAAGCCCCGAGAGTTAGAGGGAGACATGGTTTTACCAGGTTGTCATGGCGAGCCAAAGACCGAGTTCGATTTGCCCCACAGTGGCAGTTGCAACCCCTATAAAGGCGACACATCGTGTCGAAAAGTATTACCAGTTTTATGTATTAAAAGATGGCGTACTGCCGCCAGCTCAGATGGCGCAAGTCAACCGACGCTTGCTGTGGGTATAGATGAGCGGATTCAGAGTGAAGTGGCAAGTACTGAGCCTGTGGCGGGTTTTATTCTCGATTCGTTGGCAGCGACAAATGCGCGTTGCGAGAAAGAATTGGGCACAGGTTGGCGCATGGCGAATTTTCACGATGGAGGTTGGGAAGGCGTTAGTGCTAAAAAAGGCATTCGCTTGTACACGAGCCAGAGACATTGGGTTAATATTGATGACCAAAAAGGCAATTGTTGGGATCCTGCAAACTGATAACAGAGATATGTTCCACGTGAAACACTTACTTATTTCCCTTCGTCTACTTGTACTAATCATCGGAATTGGGCCGACATTTGGCGCACAAGCTGAGGTCTTTAAGTGTGTTGATGCCCAAGGAAAAATGACTTTCAGCGACCAGCCTTGCAGCTCAAACCAGAAGGGCGGTGCAGTGAAGGTGGTGCCACAAGCGGGTGGATCAAATCAAAAAGCGGCAGTGACTGACCGAGATGCGGATGTAACGGATACTGCTGAGGTGCAAAAAAGACGAGCTGAATTGTTGCAGAGTCTGACGCCAGAGTGTCAAAATTTGACGCGCCGTTTCATTGATCTGGATGATCGTGTGATCCCCGAGTACCTCGCTAAATGCGATGCACTCGTACGAGCTTTCATGAAGAAGTACGACGCCCAGAAGGATTCAGTTGTGCGGCTTAAGTACGAGTGCGACACCATCAAAAGTGTACTAGATGAACGACGTCCAAAATTTGCGCAGTTAGATGATCAGAGTAAACGTGCCTTCTCGGAAGCAGAGCAAAAATATGCCAGCCTCAAGTGTAAGTAAACGCATGACGAGCGAATCTACAGCCGCGGCTCTTGAGGCCGGCGCACTACAAATGGGAGTCGTGCTGGATGAGCGACAAATTTCTCAGCTATTGGGCTACCACGCCTTGATTCAAAAATGGAACAAAGTCTACAACCTCACGGCGATACGTGACCCTGCTGAGATGCTGACACACCATTTGCTGGATAGCTTGGCGATTATTGCACCCTTGAATCGACATATCGCTCAGCAAACTTCTGGCGTAGCGATGAATATGCTGGATGTTGGTGCTGGGGCAGGGCTGCCGGGCGTGGTCGTAGCTATTTGCTGTCCGCAGGTTGCTGTGACGTGCGTGGACGCCGTAGCCAAGAAGATGGCCTTTGTGCAGCAAGTCGCGACGGAGCTGAAGCTGCCAAACTTGAAGGCGCTGCATGCGCGGGTTGAGACATTGACCACTAAATATGATGTGATTACCTCACGTGCATTTGCGACCTTGCTGGATTTTGTGACGGGGTCACGGGCTGCTTTGAAGTTGGAGGCAGGTATTTGGCTGGCGATGAAGGCCAAAGATACGTCGGCTGAGGTGGCTGAATTACCCGCTGATGTGGCGGTGTTTCACGTGGAACAACTCACAGTTCCGGGCTTGGATGCGGAGCGATGCATCGTCTGGATGCGGCTGACCGATCGGCACCTAATTAAGGCCTAATCGCGTGTAATCTCGCGTAAACTCGGTGCTTCACTGATGACATCAAAATAGCACCACCCATTCATGTTCGGTATCACCAATTACAGCGCCTTCGTCATCGCCTTTATCTTGCTGCTGCTCTTACCTGGGCCAGGCAATTTGGCATTGATCACCTCTACCAGCAAAGGCGGCATTTTGGGTGGTTTGGCGGCTACGCTGGGCGTGATTGCTGGTGACCAAGTGCTGATGTGGCTGGCGGTCGCGGGTGTGGCGGCTTTGCTGAGTACATATCCTGCGGCTTTTCAGGCGGTGCAATGGTTGGGCGCGGCTTACTTGGTGTGGTTGGGTGTCAAATTGCTGCTAGCCAAGGCAGGTGACAAACCGATTTTGAACATCCGGCCCAGCCATTACTTTCACCAAGCCATGATGATCACCTTACTCAACCCCAAAGCGATTGTTTTTTACATGGCTTTCTTCCCACTGTTCATTGACCCCGTGCGCCACCAAGGTTGGCTGACGTATGGGGTGATGTCGGCCACGATTGTGAGTCTCACATTCCTGTATGGTTTGATTGCCGTCTTGCTCACACATTTCATGGCGGAGCGCATACGCTCCAGCCCACGTATGACCAGCTTCTTGCAAAAATTTGCAGGCGTTTTTTTGATAGGTTTTGGCGTTAAATTGGCGTTGGGTAAATAATAATATGGCTAAGATCTTCTGCGTAGCAAATCAAAAAGGTGGCGTCGGTAAAACGACAACGACGGTTAACCTTGCCGCCGGCTTGGCAAAAATTGGCCAGCGGGTGTTGATGATAGATCTCGACCCACAGGGTAACGCCACCATGGGTTCCGGCGTGGACAAGCGCACCTTGGCGCTGACAATTTATGACGTGCTCTTAGAAAACGCCTCGATTGCCGAAGCCCGCGTTAAAAGCGACAAGCTCATCGCCGCAGGTTGCAGCTACGACGTGTTGGGTGCCAACCGTGAGTTGGCCGGAGCCGAGGTCGAGTTGGTCGACGTCGAGCGGCGCGAGCGGCGCATCAAGACTGCGATTGCAGCAGTCGAGAGCGAGTACGACTTCGTGCTGATTGATTGCCCACCCAGTTTGTCCATGCTCACCCTGAACGGTTTGTGCTGCGCCAATGGCGTGATTGTGCCCATGCAGTGCGAGTATTTTGCACTGGAAGGTTTGACCGATTTGGTCAACACCATCAAGCAAGTCCACGCCAATTTGAACCCTGATTTGCAAATCATCGGCCTGCTGCGCGTCATGTTTGACCCGCGCATCACGCTGCAGCAGCAGGTTAGCGAGCAGCTTAAAAATCACTTTGGCAACAAGGTCTTCAACACCGTTATCCCGCGCAATGTGCGCTTGGCCGAAGCGCCCAGCTACGGCTTGCCGGGTGTGGTGTTTGACCCTTCAGCGCGCGGCAGTGTGGCGTTTGTCGAGTTTGCCAACGAGATGGTTGAACGCATCAAAACCATGTAATTTTAATGCATTATTGGGTGCAGCCGGCGTATTTATTCATTAGTTTGCTATTAAATACATAGCATTCATCAAGTTTCATCATTTCTTCATTCAACATGCAAGCTTCACCTGTCACACCTTACATCATGACCCTGCCGGGCTGGTTGGGCAGCGGCCCAGAGCACTGGCAAAGCCGCTGGGAGCGCCTGTATGGCGACGTGCGTGTGGAGCAACACGACTGGCAGCAGCCGCTGCGCGGCGACTGGATCACGCGCTTGGAGGACACGCTGCAAAACCAGCTCAAAGCGCAACCCGCTCGCCCCATCGTGTTTGTTGCGCACAGCCTGGGTTGCCATTTGGTGGCAAGCTGGGCAGCGCTGTCGCCCAACGTCAGCAAGGTGGCTGGCGCGTTATTGGTAGCACCGCCAGACCCTGAGCACCTTGAGTTACCGCCCCAGTTGCACAGCTGGGTTAAACCGATGTCGCCGGTGTTGGACAAACTGCCTTTCAAAACGACGCTGGTTGCATCTTCACGCGACCCTTTTTGCAAAATCGATGCCTCACAAAAACTTGCCCAATTGTGGGGCTCCAG
>JAYVSU010000085.1:0-5047 GCA_043775055.1 Polaromonas sp. | reverse complement strand
CCATGGTGACGGAAGCCGAGCTTTGGACGCGGCGCCTGCGCCTGATGCATGCTGGCGCCATCCGCCAAATGCGCTGGCATGCCATCCATCGGGGTTCGCAGGTCCGGTGAGCGGGGGGTGGCGGCTTGACTTCGCCGCGCCCCATCTGTATCCGCCGCACTCCGCTCCTGAACCAGGTTTTAACGTCATGAAGATCCGCAACAGCCTGAAGTCGGCCAAGACCCGCGACAAGAATTGCCGCGTCGTACGCCGGCATGGCCGCGTCTACGTCATCAACAAGAAGAACCCCCGGATGAAGGCGCGCCAAGGCTAACGCCGCGGCGCGAACAGACCGGCGGCAGGTTCCTCCCGCCGATACCATTTGGATACCAACGCGCCCCGCGGCCTTGCTGCGGGGCGCGTTGCGTTCAATATAGGCTCATCGCCAAACGCCATCAGCGCCCGCAGCGTTAAACCCTGCGTGGTGCGCTGCGCCATAGCCGAGACGGTCGCGCCTTGCTGTTGCAAAGTATCCGCTTGTACCGCCAAAACACCCAGTTCGACTTTTAGCTCTTGCATCCAGCGCAGGCTGCCAATCAAATAACTGTCCACGCCGACTTCTCCTTCGCTGCCACGACCCGGAACGGCGCGCACATTATCGGGTTCCTCAATCGCTAAACCGCGTTCTTTGGCGGCAGCCACCACGGCACGGCCTAAAGGGTGCTCGCTGCCGCTTTGCAAACTAGCAGCTGCAGCCAGTAGTTTGCTTTCATTTTCAGGGTGACTAGCCGCATCTGCCTGCACAAAAGCGGTCAATCTGGGTTGGCCGACCGTCAATGTGCCGGTTTTGTCAAAAGCAATCACGTCGACTTTATGGGCCAATTCCAAGGCCTGCGCGTCTTTGATCAAAATGCCATATTTCGCTGCCACGCCTGTGCCGGCCATGATGGCTGCGGGTGTCGCCAAGCCGAGCGCACAAGGGCAGGCAATGACCAGCACCGCCACGGCGCGGATAACGGCCAATTCAAACGAATGCCCCGTCAGCCACCATGCCAGTAGCGTGATAAGCGCTATCAACAACACAACCGGTACAAACACGGCAGAAACTTGGTCGACCAAGCGCTGAATCGGTGCTTTGGCCGCTTGCGCGTCTTCCACCAAGCGGATGATGCTGGACAATACCGTTTCACCGCCCACGGCTTTGACCTGCATGACCACGCGGCCATCACCGTTGATGGAACCACCGGTGAGTTTGGCCTCAACTTCTTTGGTCACCGGCAAAGGCTCACCCGTCAACATCGACTCGTCAACTTGCGTTTGGCCCTCTAACAGCAAGCCATCGACCGGAAAACGCTCGCCCGGGCGCACCACCAAGCGGTCGCCGACCAAAATTTCTGCTACCGGCACGTCAACTTCACCGTCAGCCCCCATCAAATGCGCCACTTCTGGGCGTAAGGCGTGCAGGGCGCGAATGGCGGCGGTGGTTTGGCGTTTGGCGCGTGCCTCCAGCCATTTGCCCAGCAACACCAAGGTCACGACGACGGCTGAGCCTTCAAAATACAGGTGCACCATAGCGCCGGATTCCGCCGTCAGCCACAGCCACATCGATAACGCCCAGCCCGCCGTGGTGCCAATGGCGACCAATAAATCCATATTCCCCGTCAACGCCTTGAGCGCATGCCAGCCCGCCTTGTAAAAGCGCGCACCCAAAATGAACTGTACCGGCGTGGCCAAGGCAAACTGTGCCCACGCGGGCAGCATCCAGTGCTGGCCCATCAAATCGCCCACCATCGGCAGCGCCAGCGGGGCTGAGAGCGCCAAACCGACTGCAACGGGCATGAAACCAGCCCATGGAGAGGCATCTACGGCGTCAATGGCGGCATTGGCCGCGACGGGCTCGTAACCGGCGTCGCGCACAGCTCGCCGTAATTTGGCTTCCATCTGTTCGGAGGGCGCAAAAGCAATTCGCGCCGACTCAGTGGCCAAATTGACCGTAGCTGTGGTCACCCCGGGCACCTTTTTCAAGGCTTTTTCAACCCGAGAGACGCAGGAGGCGCAGGTCATGCCACCGATACCGATGTCGATGTCTTGTGTGGTGAGGGTGGCGGTGTTCATGTCAAGAAGATAACCCCTTAGCGAGCAGAATCCTTGTGTTACATCAAACTTGAAGCCAAAAGACGCGAAAGCAAGCTTGAAAGTACCTGTTTCAACTCGATTTAATGAGGGATTTAATGCAGAATTACCTGCAACCCAGCCCTTAAAGTACGAAAGCCCTACCATGAATCAAACCTTCAACGTCACAGGCATGACCTGTGGCCATTGCGAAAAAGCGGTGACCAAAGCCATCAAAGAAGTCGATCCACAAGCTGTTGTGACGATTGACCGCAGCCAAAACAAGGTCGATGTGCAGTCAGAGCAAGCGCACGATGTGCTTGTAAAGGCGATCACGGAAGAGGGTTATTCCGTCGTTGCGTAAGTATTTTTATCATCTGGACACTTTATTTGCTATATATTCAATAGCTAACTATTGAATTTTTACGCCGGCTACAGCTAAAAATAACTTATAAACTGGTTATTTGATGGCTGAAGGGCTTTTTTTAGGCTTATATGCTCTTTTTATAAATAAATCAAACGTTTGATTTATGTGATGTAATTTGGTTCATGACCGAATCCACCACTTTAGACCTTGATAGCGCAATTGAACTTGCTGCCAAAACGTCGCTTCATCCAACAAGCACTGGCCGGGCTCCACGTATTGACGGCGTAGAAGCCCGCGCTCGGTTGCTGCACACCGCGCTGCGTTTGTTTGCCGAAAAAGGCTTTGCCAACACCTCCACCCGAGAGTTGGCCAGCGCTGCCGGCGTCAATATTGCCGCGATCAGCTACTATTTTGGCGACAAAACGGGGCTGTACCGCGCCGCCTACACTGAGCCGCTGGGCAGCAGTTGTGGCGAGTTTGTGCCGTTTGACCCGAATAAAATCAGCTTGGAACAGGCACTGCGGCAGTTGCTCACACAGTTTGTCGAGCCCCTGAAACAAGGCGACTTGGTACAACTGTGCATGCGGCTACACTTTCGCGAGATGCTGGAGCCCACCGGTTTGTGGGCTGAAGAGATTGACAACGGCATCCGCCCCGCGCACACCACGCTGGTACAAGCACTGAGCGTGCATTTGCAGCAAGATAGCCAAACAGTTGCTGAGGATGACGACATCCACCGGCTGGCTTTCTCCATCGTCGGCCTCGCCATTCATATGTTTGTTGGCCGCGACATCATGCAGATTTTGCGTCCACAGTTGCAGGCTGACGATGCCGCCATCGACACCTATACCGAGCGCCTGCTTAGCTACGCGCTGGCCATGGTCGCCAGTGAAAAAACACGCCGTAACCAGCTACCCCATTCACCCACTCAAAAATCATGAAGTTAGCACTTACTCACGCTCCAGCCCATTTTAAACTGACGTTCTTAGCGCTCATCAGTCCGCTGCTGCTAGCTGCTTGCGCTACCACAGGCCCGTCCACGCAAACCGCTGAAGCACCCGCCAGCCAGTGGTACAGCCCCGTGCCAGCAGGTGCCAGTGCACAAAAAAACAGCACCTTGCCGCACCAAGGATCGCTTGCGGAGTTGAACCAGTGGTGGCAAAGCTTGGGCGATCCGCTCTTGGTCGAGCTGATCAGCAGCGCACAAGCCGTCAGCCCCACCATCACAGCCGCAGCCAGCCGCTTGCAGCAAGCCCGTAGTAGCAGCGTGGCTGCGGGGGCAGCCCTGTTGCCCAACGCGGGCCTTGCGGCCAGCAGCACGCGCAGCATGAACCCTTTGTCCATCCCCGCGCTGGCAACGGTTAGCCAAGTCGGCCTGCAAGCCAGCTGGGAATTGGACCTGTTTGGAGGCAATCGCGCCGCACGCGACGCAGCCTTGGCGCGTGTCGACGGCTCGGCAGCGCTATGGCACGAAGCCCGCGTCTCCGTGGCCGCAGAAGTGGTCACCACCTACTTGAACCTGCGCACCTGCGAGCAACTGCTGGCGGTGGCACAGGCAGACTTGGCCTCCCGCCAAGAGTCATCCCGCTTGACGGGTCTGACAGCTGACGCGGGCTTTACCGCCCCCGCCAATGCCGCTTTGGCACGCGCCAGCGCCGCGCAGGGTCAAAACAGCGTGAGTTTGCAGCGCACCCAGTGCGAGATGAACATCAAGGCCTTGGTCGCCTTAACGTCGTTGCAAGAGCCTGTTTTAAGGCAAAAATTGGCTGTAGCCGGCATAAATATTGACAACTCAGCTACTAAATCAGTAGCAAATTCAGGAAATATCCAGACGCCAGCTTTGCCCTTTGTTCCAAGCGTACCGGCCCAGCTGTTGCTGCAACGACCAGACGTGTTTGCTGCAGAACGTGAACTCGCCGCAGCCAGTGGCGACGTCGGCAGCGCCCAAGCAGCCCGTTACCCACGCCTGAGTTTGACTGGGTCCATCGCTGCGGCACGGCTGGTCACCGGTGGCGTTAGCGTCGATGGCAACACCTGGTCGATTGGCCCGCTGAGCCTGACGCTGCCGCTGTTTGACGGTGGCCGATTGGCGGCCAATGTCGACGTCGCCAACGCCAAATACGATGATGCCGCTGCCAGCTACCGCGCCAAAGTACGCAGCGCTGTGCGCGAGGTGGAGGAAGCCTTACTCAACTTGCAAAGCACTGCTGAACGAAACGATGCCGCCAAAATCGCCACCGATGGCTACAGCGCCGCTTTCAACGCCTCTGAAGCGCGTTACAAAAGCGGCTTGGGCAGCTTGGCAGACTTAGAAGACACACGCCGCACGGCATTGACCGCCAAAACCGCCTTGTTGAACTTGCAACGCGAGCGCAGTGCGGCTTGGATTGCCTTGTACCGGGCGACCGGTGGCGGCTGGCAACAAGCCACGCCAACAGCTTCTGAAGCCTCGCCAGTCATTGGTAGCAAATAACTTTCAACTCGTTCAGCTTAAAAATAACAAATCACCCTCTACTCTTATGAACACATACTCTCACCTGATTGCCCCTAGCCGCCATAAGCAAACCGGCAAATTGCAACCCAAAATGC
>JAYVSU010000084.1:0-59920 GCA_043775055.1 Polaromonas sp. | reverse complement strand
TCCGTAACTTAGCTCATATATTGTGAAAATACTTCATTGTCAGCTTGATAACAAAAAATTACATGTTAATTCTCTTTCGAGCATAAACAGTCAACTGTCAGGCTGTGCCTTGACGATCGGCAACTTTGATGGCGTCCATCGTGGCCACCAAGCCATGCTGGCTTTGCTTAAAAATGAGGCATCGCACCGTAATTTGCCAAGCTGCGTGATGACTTTTGAGCCTCATCCGCGCGACTATTTCGCTAAAGTCGCCAATAAACTGGACTTAGCACCCGCCAGAATTGCGACTTTGCGGGATAAATTGACCGAATTGGCCCGCTGCGGCATCGATCAATGCGTTGTTTTGCCCTTCAACGCACAATTTGCTGCGCAATCACCGCAAAATTTCATAAATGATGTCTTGGTGGCTGGTTTAGGCGTGAAATACGTTTTAGTGGGAGATGATTTTCGCTTTGGCGTCAAGCGCTCGGGTGATTACGCCATGCTGGACGCCGCCGGAACAGCACAAGGCTTTGAAGTAGCTCGCATGAACAGTTATGAAGTGCATGGCCTGCGCGTCTCGAGCTCGGCAGTCCGCGAAGCTTTGAGCTCAGGCCAAATGGATGCGGTTGCAAAGCTGTTAGGGCGACCATACAGCATCAGCGGCCATGTCGTCCACGGCCGGAAATTAGGACGCGAACTGGATTGCCCAACCCTCAATTTACGATTTTCACATTGGAAACCAGCTGCGAGCGGCATTTTCGCCGTACGCGTTTTTGGCTTGGCTGAGCATGCTTTGGAGGGCGTTGCGAATTTGGGGATTCGCCCATCGCTAGACCCTAACGACGTCAACGGCGGCCGCGTTCTACTGGAAACTCATTGCCTGGATTGGCCTGCTCACTTGGGTGCTGAAGGCGGTTACGGTAAAATCATCCGTGTGGAACTGATGCATAAATTACATGATGAGTTGAAATACGAAGGTCTGGAAGCCTTGAAAACAGGTATCGCCAAAGACTGCGACGATGCGCGCGCCTATTTCAAACAGCTTGTCACCACACCCCTTTCGCGAATTTGATAGGGTCAAGGCGAACCGTCTTGACCCCTCACAACACATTCGCAGCCTTGTTCACTTGGCGCAACAAGGCACCCCCTCCTTTTGGCCCTCGAAGAGAATGCCAATCAGCCCAGATACTCAATATGACCGATAAAACCACCGCCGATTACCGCAGCACCCTCAACCTGCCAGATACACCCTTCCCGATGCGTGGCGACCTGCCCAAACGCGAGCCGGGCTGGGTGAAGTCTTGGGAAGACAAAGGCATCTACAAAAAACTGCGCGATGTGCGCGCTGGTAAACCTAAATTTATCTTACACGACGGCCCGCCCTACGCCAACGGCCAAATCCACATTGGCCACGCCGTCAATAAAATTTTGAAAGACATGATCGTCAAAGAGCGCCAGCTTGAAGGTTTGGACGCTGTTTACGTCCCTGGCTGGGATTGTCACGGCTTGCCGATTGAAAACGCCATTGAAAAACTCTATGGCCGCAACCTGCCGCGTGACGAGGTTCAAGCCAAAAGCCGTGCCTTTGCCACCGAACAAATTGCAGGTCAAATGGCTGATTTCAAACGCTTAGGCGTGCTGGGTGAGTGGAACAACCCCTACCGCACCATGGATTTTTCCAATGAAGCGAACGAAATTCGCGCCCTGAAACGCATCATGGAGCGTGGTTTCGTCTACCGTGGCTTGAAGCCCGTGTACTGGTGTTTTGACTGCGGCAGCTCGCTGGCAGAATTTGAAATCGAATACGCCGACAAAAAGTCACAGACGCTCGATGTTGCCTTCCAATGCGCTGAACCTGAAAAACTGGCATCGGCATTCGGTTTAGACAAGCTCAGCAAAGACGCTTTTGCGGTGATCTGGACCACCACCGCGTGGACGATTCCTGCCAACCAAGCGCTGAACCTGAACCCAGAGCTGGAATATGCCTTAGTCGATACCGAGCGCGGTTTGCTGATTCTGGCAGCTGTATTGGTGGAGAAATGCCTGGCGCGCTACAAGCTCGAAGGCACCGTTCTTGCCACCACCCTAGGCAAAAACCTCGCTTTGATGAAGTTCAAGCACCCACTTTACGATGTGGATTTAGGTACATCAGAACAAAATTACAAGCGCTTTAGCCCCGTGTTTTTAGCGGATTACGCCACTGCGGACGACGGCACGGGCTTGGTTCACTCCTCACCCGCCTATGGCGTAGAAGACTTTAACAGCTGCGTTGCCAACGGCATCACCACCGATGACATCTTGAACCCCGTGCAAGGCAATGGCCGTTACGTGGACGAACTGCCTTTGTTTGGCGGCTTGAACATCTGGAAAGCATGCCCTGTCGTCATCGAGGCGTTGCAAAACGCCAACCGTTTGATGGCGACTGAAACTATCACGCACAGCTACCCACATTGCTGGCGTCACAAAACGCCGGTGATTTACCGCGCTGCAGCGCAGTGGTTTATCCGCATGGACGAGGTTACATCAGCCACAGCCGGCGTATTTGCTAACGATGTTGCTACGAAATCTTTGCGTCAATTAGCTTTAGCGGCGATTGAAGAGACCCAGTTTTACCCCGAAAGTGGCCAAGCTCGCCTGCGCGCCATGATTGCGGGTCGGCCCGACTGGTGCATCAGCCGACAGCGCAATTGGGGCGTACCTTTGCCGTTTTTCATCCATATTGCCACTGGTGAGTTGCACCCGCGCACCATGGAACTGATGGACTTGGCTGCCAGCATGGTTGAAGCTGGCGGGGTTGAAGCCTGGAGCAAGGCGACCATGGAGAGTTTGATTGGTGCGGACAGTGTGAATTACACCAAAAGCACCGACATTTTGGATGTGTGGTTTGACTCTGGCACCACACACTACCATGTGCTGCAAAAGAGCCACGAAGCGCAATCCACTTGGCCGGCAGACCTGTACCTTGAAGGCCATGACCAACACCGTGGCTGGTTTCACAGCTCGCTGCTCACCGCCTGCGCCATGTACGACCACGCGCCCTACAAGGGCTTGCTAACACACGGCTTCACCGTGGACGGCAAAGGCCGCAAGATGAGCAAAAGCGAAGGCAATGTGGTCGCACCGCAAGTTGTAAGCGACAAAATGGGCGCAGAAATCATCCGCCTGTGGTGCGCCGCGACCGATTATTCAGGCGACCTGAGCATTGACGACAAAATCTTAGCCCGTGTGGTGGACATCTACCGCCGCATCCGCAACACCTTGAAGTTTTTACTGGCCAACACCAGTGACTTTGACCCTAAAGTTGACGCTGTGCCGTTGGGCGAGATGCTGGAGATTGACCGCTACGCTTTAAGCCGTTTTGCGCAACTGCAAGGCGAGGTCATGGCGCACTACCAAGTGTATGAATTCCACCCCGTCGTGGCCAAACTGCAGGTCTATTGCAGCGATGACTTGGGTTCTTTCTACCTCGATATTTTGAAAGACCGGCTCTACACCACCGCTGCAAACTCCAAAGCACGTCGTAGCGCCCAAACCGCGCTGTACCAAATCAGTCAAGCGTTGCTGCGCTTGATGGCACCATTTTTAAGCTTTACAGCGGAAGAAGCTTGGCAAGTCGTTGGCAACAGCGAGTCCATTTTCATGGAAACTTTTGCCAAGTTTGACGCGCCAAATGAAGCACTCTTGGCCAAATGGAGTCGGATTCGCGACATTCGTGACGTGGTCAACAAAGAAATCGAAGTCTTGCGGGCTGCCGGTACCGTCGGTTCGTCGCTGCAAAGCAACATCCGCCTCACGGTTGATGCGGCAGACCATGCCTTGCTTAGCAGCTTAGGCGACGACTTGAAGTTCGTTTTCATCACATCCGCTATTTATTTAGTAGCTGACAAGGCAATAAATGTGTCAGCTACAGCCTCAAATGATGCAAAATGTGAGCGTTGTTGGCATTACCGTGCCGATGTGGGTGTGGATGCGGCGCATCCAACGATTTGTGGCCGCTGCAGTACCAATTTGTACGGCGCTGGCGAAGTCAGGACGGTGGCTTAAATGGCTAAGTCACAATCACAGCGCAAGTCCAGCTTTCAAAGCTCATATTCCTCCAGTTCTGCAGGCCACTTGTGGACTTGGCTGGCATTGGCCTTGATTATTTTGCTGGCAGACCAGTTCACCAAAGTGCTGATTGTGGGCAACTACCAACTGGGCGACAGCACGCGGGTGCTGGGCTTTTTCAACGTTGTCAGAGCACACAACCCAGGAGCAGCTTTTTCGTTTTTAGCCAATGCCGGCGGTTGGCAGCGCTGGTTTTTCACCACTATTGGCTTGGCTGCCGTTTTGTTTATTGTGTGGATGCTGAAATCACACGCTGGCCAAAAGCTGTTTTCCTTTGCCATGGCCTGCATTTTGGGTGGCGCGATTGGCAACTTGGTTGACCGCGTGATGTATGGCTATGTGGTGGATTTTTTAGATTTTCACTGGAGCTTTCTTGCCCCCATGTTTCATGGCGGCCACTTCCCAGCCTTCAACATTGCTGACAGCGCCATCAGCATAGGCGCCGTCTGCTTGATTTGGGATGAGTTGCGCCGAGTTAAAACTGGAAAATGACTCCCTGTAGATACGGGTACCGTCAAAACTTAGACATTTCAAGACATAAGCAGCTTTTATTGCGTATACCTTGAAATAAAACTATCGATCAAGCAAACCAACTTATTTTGCCAGTCGTTAAGTCATGCATCGCTGACACAACTTTTACTTTTCCGTCTTTAACCAATTTAGCAATGACCTCACTCTTTTGCAAAATCTGGTCAACCGCATCTTTTGCATTTTGATCCGCTAAATCTTGCACAAGTTTTTTGTTTTTAGAGCTTGGTACACCTGTGTACTGCAGCTTGCTCATAGATGGACGGATATTCGCCAACATAGCAGTAAGATTGCCCAGTTTTACGTCATCAGCAGCACCTTTGATAGCACCACAATTACTGTGCCCCAAAACCACAATCAGCTTGGCACCTGCTGCAGCCGTAGCAAACTCTAAACTTCCTAAAATATCGGTATTTACAAAGTTACCCGCAACGCGCGCTGCAAAAATATCGCCCAAACGCTGGTCAAACACCATTTCCGGTGGGACGCGGCTGTCGATGCAACCGACCACGACGGCTACAGGTGATTGTTGCTCGGCAGTAGCCAAAACCTGTTTACGCAGATCGCAATTGATGGTGCGACCTTCTGCAAATCGAACATTGCCCGCTTTGAGCAAAGCCAAAGCAGAGTCTGGCGTTGTGGCAGCTTGTGTTGCAGGTGTAAAAACATCGCAACTTTGTTGCGCCATAGCGTTCGTAGCGACACCGACACTGGTAATAGCGCCGATAGAAAACAGAGCGTTACGTCTTGATACCATGATGATCTCATTTCTTAAGTTGTTGATAAATAAATTATCCAAACTACCCATGTAGTCCAAATAATCTAAATTTCATTACACGAGATTAATGCGAACACCAGATGAAAAGCATATGAATACACTATTAAAAACACATGAACAGGAGATGACAGATAGGGCTTAAATATCAAAAACTCAATGTGCGTGATGATGCCTTGTAGTCATTTTATAACCTAAACCGCGCACGGTTTCAATCACCTCTACGCATGAATCTTGCAGGTTTTCAGCGAGTTTATTGCGGAGTCGTCCAATATAAACATCTACGACATTGGTCAACGGATCTTCTTGCATACCCCACACATTCGACAAAATACGCTCTCGACTGTACAAACGATGCGGATTACGCATCAGTAATTCAAGCAAAGCGAGCTCTTTTGCGGTGAAACTAATGGCTTTGCCTGCATGCGTAACGCGCATAGTGGCAAGATCAAAGCGAATGTCACCAAGCTCTAAAAACTCACTGACTGTATTTTTCTCGCGCATCTGCCCGCGACGCATCAAAGCCTCCATCCGCGCAAGGAGTTCTTCAAAAGCAAAAGGTTTACTCAAATAGTCGTCAGCACCGCATCGTAGACCAGCCACACGATTCTCTATCGTCGTCATGGCGGATAACATCAAAATAGGCACGTGAATGCCTAAGCAGCGTAAATTTTGACAAACATCAATACCACTCATTCCGGGCAACATGATGTCCAACAGAATAAGCTCTGCATCACCAGTTTTAGCTTGCTCAAATCCATCAGTTCCAGTGCTGCAAATTTGAACAATGTGATTTTCTGCACGCAGGCCACGGCCTAAAAAATCCGAGACACGTTTGTCGTCTTCAATAATCAATACCCGCATGATCAAATCCCCTGATACTCCAATGTGATGCAACATCCGCCCTCAATGCTGTCACCAATATCAATCTTAAAGCTGAGTGCTTCAGCCAGTGTTTTTGCAATTGCTAGCCCCAAGCCTGCACCGTCAGAGCGCATTGTTCGGGCTTGTGTACCCCTAAAATGACGCTGGAAGAGTTCACCTTTTTCATTGGCAGCAATTCCAACACCTGTATCTTCAATACGAAGCTGTAATTTATTTTGGTTAACATCCAAGCAAGTTCGTATGCATCCGCCCGCAGGGGTGTAACGAATGGCGTTGTCATAAAAAACCATGAGCAATTGATTCAACTTGTCAGCATCTGTGGTTAGTATAAAAACGCTATCAGCATCACTTTTTTGCATCAAGTGCTGACACGGCTGTAGTGTGACACCCGTGTCTTGCGCCAATGCGCGACTCTGCACAAGCGCAGCTTCAACGATAGGCAGAAGCGATTGTTTAGAAAAATGCAGTTCTGTAGCTAGCAATTGCCCTCTTGAGAGCATCAAGAGAGCGTTAATGCGCTCGCTAAGCTGCCGCGTTGTATTTGCAATATTCTTCAGCGACAAACAGTATTCTTCGCTAGTTTTTTCACCCCCACGCAATGCAATCTCAGCCTCGCCGAGTATGGCGGTCGCAGGGGTACGCAGCTCGTGGCTCACATCTGAAAAAAACTCGCGTCGCCGAATTTCTGCAGTGCGCAGCACCTCGTTAGCACTGAGCAGTTGCGCTGTTCGCAGTGCTACGGCCTGCTCCAATTCCTCTTTTTTTGTTTTCTCGTCGTTGCGTTTGTTGAATATTTCTTGTGACATGGCGTTGAAACTACGTGCCAGGGTTCCAAACTCATCAGGACTGCGTATTGGCACCGCTACAGCATCGGTAGCATTGATGGTTGCAGATTGGATTCGCTGCGTTCCCAACATCAAATCCGAGATGGGTTGCGTCAAATGCTTTACAAAATAAACAGCCAAAGAAATAGCTGTTAAAACAGTAATGAATAACATCATCAATCGCATACTCTTACTCAAATCGATGGCGCGGTCAGCATCTTGAGTAGCCTTCAAACTGATTTGCGATTGTTGTGCAATGGCATCTGCGATCAGCACCCTAACATCTCGACCACCTGAAACATCAAACGTATTGAGCATTTCTGTCCATACTTGCTTTTTGTTAATATTCGATTGCTCCCAATCACTTTGATTGACTTTATTGCGAAAGTTTGCGAAATTTATCTCAAGAATATCAAGCACTTCCGTACTTAATAAAAACTGATCCTTCAGCGGTGCAGGTACTTGTGAGCGTGTGATATCCGCGTGTTGTATGGGCAAACGCTCGCGAACGGTTTGAATATTGAGATTAATGCGGTCAATCAATGCGTCTCTGGCTCCTACGGAGGCTTTACCCGTTAATAAAAGCTCTGCGTACCAAACCTTCAAGCGCTGTTTGTCGGCGCCAATATTGGTGTAAGCGACCAGTAATTCTTGTGCTGTCAAGCTGCGCTTTTCAAACGATTGCGCCCTTTCTATAAAGGCGTAACCAGCTGCAGACTGAAGCAATACCAAGGCGCACAAGCCAGAAAAAGCAATAACAATTTTTTGTTTGAACGTGAGAATCATGTGCCGACAAAGGTAGTTGATATTACAAAATACGCGCTGCAATATCCTGAACGCATGTTTGAGGTTTTACCAAAGAATATCATCCTCTTTTCGCATGCATTTTTATACCGTCAAAACCGTGCAACCCGTGGTTTTGCGGGCCTCCAAGTCGCGGTGCGCTTGTTGCACATCGCTCAAGGCATAGCGTTGGTCAATGAGAATTTTGACGGCGCCACTCTGTACCACGGCAAACAATTCATCGGCCATCGCTTGGGTGGCTTCACGGCTGCTGATGTGGCTGAACAGGGTTTGGCGGGTCACATAAATCGAGCCTTTAGCACCCAAGATACCTGGTGCAAAAGGCGGCACTGCGCCCGAGGCGTTGCCAAAGCTGGCCATCAAGCCGAAAGGCAGCAGGCAGTCGAGAGATTTGTCCCAAGTGTCTTTACCGACCGAGTCGTAAACCACTTTGACACCCGGTTTGAGACCTTTGGCTGCATTGGCTTCTTTGGTGATTTCTTGAACGCGAGCGGCAAAGTCTTCGGTGTTGTAGTTGATGACATACGCCGCACCATGCGCTTTGGCCAAAGCGCACTTGGCGTCCGACCCTGCCGTGCCAATCAGCTGCAAACCTAGGGCTTTGGCCCATTGGCAGGCAATCAGCCCCACACCACCGGCAGCGGCATGGAACAGTACAAAATCGCCTGCTTGTAAGCCACCCTGTGGCAAAGTACGACGCAGCAAATATTGCGCAGTTAAACCCTTGAGCATCATGGCGGCACCGGTTTCAAAACTGATGGCATCGGGCAACTTGCAGACGCACATAGCGGGCATAACGCGGCACTCACTGTAGCTGCCCGGCGGGTTGCTGGCATAGGCGGCGCGGTCGCCAACTTTAAGGTGGGTGACACCCTCGCCCACCGCCTCCACCACGCCAGCGGCTTCCATGCCAAGTTGCAACGGCAATGGCAAGCTGTACAGGCCGCTGCGCTGGTAAACGTCGATAAAGTTCAAGCCAATCGCGTGGTGACGAATACGGATTTGCCCAGGTCCAGGCTCGCCAACGCTGACCTCCACGAATTTGAGCTGTTCGGGGCCACCGTTTTGATCGATACG
The DNA here is from genome assembly GCA_043775055.1 of Polaromonas sp. Lineage (GTDB taxonomy): Bacteria > Pseudomonadota > Gammaproteobacteria > Burkholderiales > Burkholderiaceae_C > Aalborgiella. The sequence goes on along the minus strand of JAYVSU010000084.1, from coordinate 50,938 downwards.
GACGGCTTTAGAAAGGGCTTGAGTCATGGTTTTGTCTCCTAATGAAAGTTGTTTTTTGAAAAATAGGCTTAAAAATAATCACGTATTAACTCAATACGTTCCAGAATATGCCCCACCATCCGTCAACACGTTTTGACCGGTGATGTAAGACGCCTGCTGGCTACACAAAAACGCGCAGGTCGCACCAAACTCAGCCGGGTTGCCAAAGCGCTGTGCGGGGATGGTTTTGCGCCGCGCATCGGCAATCACGTCGACACTTTGACCGGTTTTTTGCGCTGCGCCCAGCATGGTGGTTTTGAGACGGTCAGTGTCGTACGCACCTGGTAGCAGGTTGTTGATGGTCACATTGTTCGCGGCGAGCTTGGGGGTACGCGCCACGCCAGCGACGAAGCCCGTCAAGCCACTGCGGGCACCGTTGCTCAGCCCCAAAATATCAATTGGCGCTTTGACGGCGCTGGAGGTGATGTTGACGATGCGGCCAAAACCACGCGCCGCCATGCCGTCCACCGTGGCTTTGATGAGTTCAATCGGGGTGAGCATGTTGGCGTCGACGGCTTTGAGCCAATCCTCACGCTCCCAGTTGCGGAAATCCCCCGGTGGCGGCCCGCCGGCGTTGGTGATGACGATGTCAAAATCATGACCCGGCCCGCCTGGCACGGCGAATGCAGCGGCGCGGCCCGCTTCGGTGGTGATGTCTGCAGCTACAAAAAGCACTTTTGGGGGCTTTTGAGTTGATAAAACCTCATTTTTAGCACTATTTTCGGCTGTAGCCTGCGTATTTATTGAACTTTTAGCTATTAAATTAGTAGCAGACTGTTGCAAAACATCCAACCCACGCGCTACCAAAACAACGTTCACGCCTTCTGCATGCAGCGCCTGTGCGCAGCCTAAACCCAGTCCTTTGCTGGCGCCGCAGACCAGTGCCCATTTACCTGCAATGCCTAAATCCATGAAATTATCTCCTCTTTTTTATTCTGATTTTTAATTCGATCGACTTAATTCGTTCGGCTGCGGGACACCATATACACCCCGCCCAGCACCAGCACCGTACCCGCAATGACCCACACATTGAGCGGCTCCCCCAAAATGAACACACCCATCAAAATGGTCGACATTGGACCAATCATGCCAGTTTGTGCCGCCAGCGACGCGCCAATGCGCTCAATAGCCATCATCACGGCAAGGACAGGCAGCGCCGTACACAGCGTGGCATTGAGTACCGACAGCCAAATCACCTCTGGCGCGACCGCCATGGCGCTCAGAGGTCGCAAGATCACAAACTGACCAATGCACAACAGGCATGCCACCGTGGTGGCTAGCCCGACCAAGCGCAGCGAGCCCAGCCGCTGCACCATCTCGCCGCTGTAGCTCAGGTAAATAGCGTAACTCACGGCGCTGGCAAAAACCAGTGCGGCACCCAAGGCAGTTTTGCTACCCGCAGACCCAGCTGCGCCAAACAAAACGCCGTCCATCGCCAACTCATGCCCAAAAACCAGCAAAATACCGGCATAACTGAGCGCCATCGCCCACAACTGAGATGATTTGATGCTTTTTTTGTACAGCAGCCAACCCAGCAAGAGCACCAGCGTGGGGTTCAAATACAAAATCAAGCGCTCCAAAGACGCGCTGATGTAGGCCAAACCGGCAAAATCTAAGAAGCTGGCTAGGTAATACCCCGTCACGCCCAGCCCCAAAATTCCAAGCCAGTCATGGCGTGTCAAAGCCGGTTTGCCACGGCTGGCCCACCACGCCATGATGGCAAAAAAGGGCAACGCAAACAACATGCGGTACATGATGAGGGTGACGGCATCAACGCCGTGGCGGTACGCCAGTTTCACAATAATAGCCTTGCCGCTGAAGGCGATAGAGCCCAAAACAGCCAGCATTAAACCGGTTGCGAAATACTTTTTTGCTCTATTTTTAATAGCTAATGAATCAATATTTACGCCGGCTACAGTCATTTTTTAGGCTTATTTTCTCTGTAAATGGCTTTGTACGATGTTTTGCAACAATTGCGAGCCATGGATGCCCGTCTCATGGGTCGCGTCATGAACTTCGATATAGTTTGCGGTGACGCCACGTCGCTGCAAGGTGTCAATATAACCAGTCACTTGATTCGGCGCTGTGTTGCTGTCTTTGTCCCCCGTGATGGCGGTGACGTGCACGGTTTTAAAAACTTTGTCCGCGACTTCACTGGGTGAAATGCTGCGGCGCGCTTTACCTTGGCGGCGGATAGCCAAGTCGCAGGGGCAGGCGATGAGGATGGCGTCGTCAATCAGCTCAGGGTGTCGGCCCAAAATCACACCCGCTGTGGCCGCGCCGCCCGAATAGCCGACCACCACCAAGCGGTGGGCGGCGTATTTGGTCTTTAAGGCTTGCAGGGCATTCGCCACTGCGTCTACATTGTGAGCGGTGTAGCTGTCACCACCGCCCATTTTGTCGCCAGTGGAAATGTTTTTGTTCGAATCGGCATAGCCGGGCCGCAGCAAGCCAACGAACACGGTGTCAGCATTGGCAAAGCCTTGGAAATGTTTGAAATGGCGGTCAAAACGTCCGCCGGTGCTGGTGTCGCCATGCAAATAGACCAACAGTTTGGTCGGATTTTTGAGGGATTGCTTGGTTTGACGCGTCTGACTCTTTTTTGCCGTAGTTTTATCAATGGTCTGAATCGCCAAGCATTCCAGTTGTCCGTCGATGCGCGTCACACCGTCTGCCGACGGGCATGGGTGGTTGACTGGTTCTGCCGGTGCAACACCAGCCACGCCCACGGCACCTGCGCTCAAACTAGCAAATAGCCACATCACCAAGAAAACAAGACGGTGCATCAGTAACCCGCCGCCTGACCATCGCGGCGTGGGTCGCTCGCGGCCATATAGCCTTCCACGGCGGGGTCGCCCATGCGCCAGATGAACTGCCCTGCGCCAAAATCTTGGTAAGAGTCTTGAATCACACTCACATGGTGGCCTCGGTCTAGCAAGCTCTGCACGGTGGCAGGTCGCATCGCCGCTTCCACATTCAGGTCTAAACCGGCGTTGAAGCGCCAACGCGGTGCATCGCAGGCGGTTTGCGGGTTTTGGCCGAAATCGAGCATGCGCACCAAGGTTTGCATGTGGCCTTGCGGCTGCATGTTGCCGCCCATCACGCCAAAACTCATCACCGGATGGCCATCTTTGGTTAAAAAGGCGGGAATGATGGTGTGGAAAGGCCGTTTGCCCGGCGCCACTTGGTTGGGGCCAGCGTTCAAACTGAAGCCATGGCCCCGGTTTTGCAGGCTGATGCCGAAGCTAGGCTCGACGCAGCCGGAGCCAAAGCCCATGTAATTGCTTTGAATCATGCTGACCATCGTGCCGGACTCGTCTGCCGCCGTGAGGTAAATCGTGCCACCTTTGACGGGGTTGCCGGCTTTGAAGTCCTGCGCTTTGTCCAAATCAATGAGCTTGGCGCGGGACGCTAAATAGCCTGCATCCAGCATTTGCGCCGCAGTCACTTCCATCGTCGTGGGTTCCGCCACATAACGGTAAACATCGGCAAAAGCCAGCTTCATGGCTTCGATTTGAATGTGCTGCGCATCAACACCGTCCGCGTCCATACCGGCAAGCTCAAAGTGCTCCAAAATACCCAAGGCAATCAAGGCGGCAATGCCTTGGCCGTTGGGTGGAATCTCGTGCAGCGTGTGGCCACGGTAATCTTTAGCGATGGGTTTGACCCACTCTGGCTGGTAAGCGGCCAAATCACGGGCGGTGAGTTGGCCACCTTGTTGTGCCGAGAAAGTCTCTATCGCGGCAGCAATTTCGCCCCGATAAAACGCCTCGCCTTTGCTGGCAGCAATAGCCCGTAAAGCACGCCCTGCGGCTTTGAACTGAAACAACTCGCCGACCAATGGTGCTCGCCCACGCGGCAAAAAGGCCTGTGCAAAGCCCGGCAGCGATTGCAATTCTTGCACTGGCGCAGCCCACTTTTCTTGCACCACGATGGGGACCAAATAACCGCGTTCAGCAATCTCAATGGCGGGTTGCATCAAATCGGCAAACGGCAATTTCCCGAATTTATCACTCAAAGCGACCCAACTACTGACGGCGCCAGGCACGGTGACCGAGTCAATCCCACGCTTGGGTGGCGTTGCAGTATCTGCGCCATATTTATTTTTGAAATACTCAGGCGTCCAAGCTTGCGGCGCACGACCTGAAGCATTGAGACCGTGCAGCTCTTTGCCATCCCAGACAATACAAAATGCATCGCTGCCCAAACCATTGCTGACGGGTTCGACGATGGTCATTACCGCAGCTGTTGCAATAGCAGCATCTACCGCATTGCCACCATGATGCAACATCCGCAGACCCGCTTGCACGGCCAGAGGGTGCGAGGTGGACACAATATTGCGTGCAAAAACAGGCAGTCGCGTCGAAGTGTATGGATTGGTGTGGTTGAACATTCAATGCCCTGCAATTCTTTGATGTAACCGACGCAACGACCACCACACGCCAAACGCCACAAAGGGAATCGCAATCGCCGCCGTGACTTCGCCACTAATAGGCCAACCCAGTTTTTGCGCACCCTTGGCCATATAGCTGATCAAACCGACCGTGTAATAGGTGATGGCAGCGACCGACAGTCCCTCGACCGTCGACTGCAACTTCAGCTGCAAATCTTGGCGGTTGTTCATGGTCGCAAGCAGCGCTTGGCTGCTTTGTTGCTGCTCAATCTCAACCCGTGTTCGCAGCAAATTACTGATACGTGAAACCCGTTGCGACAACGCATCTTGCCTACGCGTAGCCCACTCACAGGTACTGCGTGCAGGGGTGAGCCGCCTGTCCATAAATTCACGAATGGTTTGCATGCCGGCCAAGCGTGACTCGTTGATGTCTTCAATCCGATCATCCACCAAGGCAAAATAAGCCGAGCTGGCTGAAAAGCGCGAGTGTGTGGAGGCGTATTGACTCTCGACTTGTCCAGCCAGTTTGGTCAAGCGGTCTAGCAATTGCGGTTCGTCATTGCGGTCTGCACTGCGGATGGATTCAGCCAATTCAGCCAATTCGCGCTCTGCAAAGGCCAACGCGCTTCCAGCCTCGCGCGCTGCCGGCAAGCCTAGCAAGGCGGCCATGCGGTAGGTTTCAATCTCTAGCAAGCGCTGCACCAAACGCCCTAAACGGCGCGGTGTCATGCTACCCACCAACAGCACCATGCGCGAGAAACCATCGGCATGAATCGCAAAATCGGTATGTACCTCGCCATAACCATCGGCTACGGTGGAGGCCACCAGTGACTCTTCGTTCAGCAGGTGTTTGATGACCGCACTGCTGCCGTAGCTATGCGATGGCAAAGCCCACAAATGCAAACTGGTCAAGGCTTGGCCAGGTAATAGTGCCAACCAGTCTTGCGGCACCACGTCGATGGCGGTTTGTGGCTCACGCTCAGCTGACGTATCGGCTTCTAAAACGCGCATGAAGGTGTAGCTGACAAATTCAGTGTGCAACTCCCAACGGATGCGGAATCCACCCACATCCATACGGATATGGGTGGTCGACTCATCTGGCGCAGGCAAATGATGATCGCGCAGCAAGGTGGCTACATGTTCACGGCTGGCTTGGCGCTCAGCCGCGTCGCACACCATCACGACATGCGAAATAGCCAAGGGCGCAGTCATCGGCTCGGGGGGCCGCGCATGGATTTCGTTGTGCAGGGCAACGCGTAAAGGATGTTGTTGAATGTGGAGATGTGTTCGCATAAATAGAGTCTTTGCAACTATTGTGCCGCAAGAAACAAAAGCGGCACCCGAAGGTGCCGCTTTTTAGAGTTGCCTAAATCCGAATTTAGGCCAAATTAATCTTCAACAAACGCTTCTTCACGTTTTTTGCTGATGGATGGCAGCAACACCATACCCAGTAAGATGGCGGCGACAACCAACAAACTGGCTGATAAACCGCGTGTCACAAAGACGCTCCAGTCGCCGCGTGACAACAGCAAGGCGCGGCGCAAGTTCTCTTCCATCATCGGGCCTAAGATGAAACCGAGCAACAAAGGTGCAGGCTCCATACCCAGTTTGATGAACAAGTAACCGATAAAGCCGAACAGACCCACCAACCAAATGTCAAACGTATTGTTGTTGGTGGTGTACACGCCGATGGCACAGAACAACACAATAGCAGGGAACAACCAGCGATAAGGCACGGTCAGCAATTTGATCCAGATACCAATCAAAGGCAAGTTCAACACGATCAACATCGCGTTACCAATCCACATGGATGCAATCAAACCCCAGAAGAGTTCTGGGTTGCTGGTCATGACCTGTGGGCCAGGCTGAATGTTGTGGATGGTCATCGCGCCGACCATCAACGCCATCACCGCATTTGGTGGAATACCCAAGGTCAACAAAGGAATGAAAGATGTTTGTGATGCGGCGTTGTTGGCCGACTCAGGCGCAGCCACACCACGAATATTACCTTTTCCGAAAGGCAACTCGCCAGGACGCAGTTTGGTTTTTTTCTCAAGCGTGTAAGCAGCAAACGCCGCCATAACCGCACCACCACCAGGCAAAATACCCAGCACAGAACCCAAAGCCGTGCCGCGCAGAACGGCTGGTGTCATATCCAAGAAATCGCGCTTCGTGGGCCACAAACCTTGTACATTGTTGGTGAAGGACTCCCGTTCGCTTTCGTGCTTGCCAAGATTGGTGATGATCTCTCCGTAGCCAAACACTCCCATTGCAATCACGATGAAACCGATACCGTCAGTCAACTCAGGGATATCGAAGCTAAAGCGCGCCACACCCGAGTTCACGTCCGTACCGACTAAACCGAGCAACAAGCCTAGAAAAATCATACCAACCGCTTTGAGCAGCGAGCCAGAAGCCAACACCACCGCGCCGACCAACCCCAAAATCATGAGCGAAAAATACTCAGCTGGGCCGAACTTGAAGGCCACTTCGGTCAAAGGCACTGCAAATGCCGCCAATACCAAGGTGCCAACACAACCAGCAAAGAAAGAACCCAAACCGGCAGCCGCCAGTGCCGGCCCTGCTCGGCCCTGTCGAGCCATTTGGTAACCGTCAATCACCGTTACCACCGACGAAGTTTCACCAGGCAAGTTGACCAAAATAGCGGTAGTTGAACCGCCATATTGCGCGCCGTAATAAATACCCGCCAACATGATAAGCGCTGACACCGGCGGTAACGCGTAGGTGGCAGGCAGCAACATGGCAATTGTGGCAACAGGGCCAATACCCGGCAACACACCAATCAGGGTGCCGAGCAAACAGCCGATGAAGGCGTACATCAAATTGATGGGCGTGAAAGCCACACCAAAACCCAATGCTAAATTACTGAATAGTTCCATTTTTAATCCTTATGTCGTCTTTTTTTCGCTGCGTAATCAAGCCGTAAGGAAAGCTGGCCAAACGGGAAGCTGCAATTTGAGCAGCAGGATGAACGCACCGTAACTCATGACAGATAAGATTACCGACAAGACAAAAACACCTTTGAAGTTGAACTCTTCACCCGCCAAGCTGGAGATAAATGTAAGTGCAAAGATAGCTGCAATCAAACCAAAAGCCGGGAAACCGATGCTTGGCAGGCCTGCCAGCAACAAACCAAACAGCAAGTTGGCTGCGATGATGAAGAACAAAGGCTTCCACGCCCAAACACCGATTTTGTCGCCAGCTTCGGTCTCAATCACCAAAGCTTTGAACATGATGATGCCGCCCAAGATGGCCATGAGAATGCCCAGAATCAGTGGAAAATAACCCGGACCCATGCGAGCGCCGGTGCCGACCGTGTAATTGGTCGCGCCCCAAGCAAATGCGACACCAGTGACGGTGTATAAAAGACCTGAAAAAAAGTCTTTTTGACTCTTGATAACCATAGACGTACCTCTCTAGTAATTTTTCTGTCAGCAATTATCGCCCGTGGCTTTCCCAGTTGTACGACGATTTGATACGGGTAAATACTGACTTTTAGAGGATATGTGGAAATTACTTACGCCCGACAAAGCATGCTTCGGGGCCGTGACGCAGCACTTATTTGAAGACGCGCAACCATTTCACGGCTGGCAGACCCCACAGCGCTTGGATTTTTTCAGCCTGCGCCAGCAGCGCTTCGCGCTTTGGGCGGTTGGCCTGACGTTGCGCCAAGACCACAGTGTTGCCTTCACGCGTGGGTTTGAAGGCCCAAACCGCCTTTTCACCGAAAACTGCGGTGATTTTGTCCAAACTGGCTTGGTAGCTGGACGAGCGGCCAAAGAGATTCACCGTCATTGCGCCCTCATCGGTGAGCAGGTTGTAGCAATCGGCGTAAAAGTCGGCGCTGTCCAGCACTGGGGCGGCTGCTTCGTCGTCATACAAATCAACCTGCAAAGCGTCAATTTGACCTTGCCAAAGCGGTTTTTTAATCTCTTCTGCTGCATCGGCCAGCACCACTTGCAGGCGCGCATCGTCTGGCGGTAGCTTGAACCAGAGCCGGCAAGCAGAGACAACTTGCGGGTTGATCTCAATCGCGGTGGTTTGCATGCGCAGTTTTTTGAAGCAAAACTTGGTGCAACTGGCGGCTCCCAGCCCCAGTTGCATGGCGTGGCGCTTGGGTACGCTGGCAGGGTCGACAAACAGCAGCCAAGCCATCATGCGCTGCACATACTCTAGCTCAATATCAAACGGCGCATCAATCAACATGCTGCCCTGAATCCACTCGGTGCCGAGGTGCAGGGTGCGCACATCGCCCCAGTCGCTGAAGTTAACTTCGGGCAGTGCTAGCGCGTTTGATTTACGTTTGGTCATGCCTCATTTTAGGTCTGCGGCATTAACGCTTTTAACTTAGGCAATGCGGCTAGTGAGTTGGCCCAACATGCCTTCGCCAAGGTGGCGGTGTCAATACCACGCAGCTGTGCTAACACCTCGGCGATGCGCGGCAACTGGCCTGGTTCATTGCGGCCTTGAACCTCACCAGCCTCTCGTTGAGCGGCAGTTTTATATAGCCACTGGGGCGGCATGTCTGGAGAATCAGTCTCCAAAACCAAGGCATCCAGCGGCAAAGTGGTGGCCAAATGACGCAACTGCAACGCGCGCTCGTAGGTCAATGCACCGCCAAAACCGAGCTTGAAACCCAGCGCGATGAATTGCGCCGCCTGCTGGTCGCTGCCATTGAAGGCGTGGGCAATGCCGCGCCATACTTGCTTATCTGCAGCGGTTCCTCTCAACCCTTTCAGCAGCATGTCCGCAGAGCGTCGCACATGCAAAATCACTGGTAAGTCGTATTTGCGGGCTAACTTGAGTTGCTCGAGGTAAAAATGCGTTTGTTTGGCTTTAAGCGGCGGCTGGTTCAGCTCAGGAACGAAGAAATCGAGACCTATTTCCCCGACGGCGACCAACCTCGGGTCGTCTGCATTGTCCGCCAAGGCCTCATCCAGTCGTTGTAAGTCACTCTCTTGCGCCGCCATCACATACAAAGGGTGGATGCCCAAAGCGTAGCTGTCGCCCAAGGTATGCGCCAAATCGCGCACAGCGACAAAATTATCTGGATGAACCGCTGGATAGACACAATGCGCTACATTTTGTGTAGCAGCATAAGCACGCAATACGCCGGTTACAGGCGAAATTTCATTAAATTCAGCCGCATCCAAATGACAGTGCGTATCGATCCAAAGCATCTTTTAAATGTGGCTATGCTTTTTTTGTGGAGGAGAAGGTGGGATTCGAACCCACGGTACCTTGCGGTACGCCTGATTTCGAGTCAGGTACATTCGGCCACTCTGCCACTTCTCCTAGGCTTATAGTGGTTAAATTGTAACAGCGCCACTCAGCGGACTTACTTCTTGGGTCTTTGCTGGCAAAAGATGCGATTTTTTTGCTTTACGAAGGTCCCAAACCAAACCTAGGCGCTCGAATAATCTCAATACGTGGCCGCATCCATCCAGATGCGCAGGCTCATTGATAGCAAGTGCAGGATATTTATGGTGATAACTATGCCACCCCTCTCCCATCAACAACACGCCAAATAAAGTATTGTTTCGGCTTTCGTCTTTACCATGCTCGTCTTTATGTCCATTCATATGTAAAAACGAACTTGCCATCCACGACAAATGATGCAGCAAGCACATCCGCGCGCTGCCACCCCAGACGATACAGAGCACCGCCTCATCACGGCCGCCATATAGCCAACCGATCACGCCGGGAATAATGAAGCCCGTCACAGCTACCGCCCAATAGTGTCGTGAGAAAAACATCACGATGGGATCGCGCAATAAATCAGGTGCGTAGAATTTTGGATCCGTCGCTGCGTATGTGAACATCCAACCAAAATGGGAATGAAACCATCCTTTAAAGCGATTTTGAATCGGCCCCTCGGCCGTGACATAAGGAGAATGCGGATCATGTGGTTGATCAGCAAAACGGTGGTGACGACGATGGTCTGCAACCCACGTCAGAATGGGGCCATGCAGCGCCAAAGTGCCAAAAAATCCCATAACTACAGCACCAAAGGTTGATGTTTTAAACGCACGGTGCGAGAAATACCGATGGTATCCAATAGCAAATGAAAACGCAGTCAATAAGAAAAACAATGTTCCGATTGCAAAAGAGAAAGCTGTTGGCTTCCAAGACAACTGAAAATAAATCAGCAAGCCAGCTGCAATCACCATCGGCAGCGAGATGGACACTGCGTTGGCTATATGCTTAGAACGATTGGTTGAAGCTGTGTCTGCAATACCAAGGCTTGGCGTAGCATGTGTCGTCATATAAGTCCAAATATATTATGCTTACATGAAATACGCACCATGACAAGGTTAACCCGCCCGCGTTGGTTAAATGATATTCCGAGCTATTATTGGTGAAGAACTGAAAAAGTTAAATTTAGTAACTATTGCTTACAATGAAGCGCGCTAAAACTAATAACAAATCAGCAAAAAATTGAAAAGCTGGCCACAGCATTCATCTAATATGAAAGCTTAAGACTACAAAAATCTAAGCCGCCCCTATAAATATGTCTTCCAATAATTCTTCGCATCAAAATTTTGAACTGCCGCGCGATCAAAGCCCGCCAGTTTTCAATGCTGAATGGATGGAAGGCGAAAGTATTCGTTCTTTTATAACAACACAGGGCTCGCTGCACATGATTGCGACATTTATTGTCGTACCAATCGTTGTCGCCGTGCTTTATGAGTATGCAAACAAGCCAGCACTGCTCATTTGGCTTTGTTTGATGACATCATTAACGGCTTACAGGTGGCGATTTTTAAAATATTATCAAAAATATTTAGCAAATACTGACTCACGAGCGCAGCTTAAATTTCATGCCAAATACGCTTGGACATGGCCCTTAACTGCATTGCTATGGGGTAGTTTGGTTTGGTTATTTTTTGCTGAAACACCACTCTTTAATCAATTTGTTTGCTGGGTCGCTTTAGCAGGAATTGGGGGATTCGCAACGACTGGCTATGCGGCGCACATGAAAACAATGCGCCGATTCGTCAACACGATGCTCGGGGTGATGTTGTTCGGCATGCTGTGGCACTATATAAAAGATGCTCAGAGCGCTAAAGATTCATTAATTTATTCGATTTTTCCGCTTCAGATAGTTTTTTGGATACTACTGCTGTTGGTTGGAGACCGGTTTAATCGAGCGCACCTTGAGCGAATGGCATTAATAAAAGGCAATTACGAGCTTATAGACTCACTCAAAGCTCAAACCCTACGCGCGAATCAAGCTGTAGAAACCAAAAACCGCTTTTTAGCGAGCGCTGCTCATGACATTCGACAACCGATTTTGGCGTTAGATTTATACGCAAGCTTACTCAAAAACCAACCCGATATGGTTGACGTTTTGACTGAAAAAATTGGTATTTCAACCAAGTCAGTCATCGACATGTTTGACAGCTTGTTTGATTTGGCGCGACTTGATTCGGGGCAATTAAAAATTAGTCACGATACGGTTGATGTTTCCGAATTGATGCACGAACTGCATCTGCAATACGCACCGCCAGCTTTGGCTAAGAATTTGAAATTGAAGTTTCGTCCTAGTAACTTCGTACTCGAGACTGATCACCAATTATTGAAACGGATTTTGGGCAATTTGTTGATGAACGCTATCAAGTTCACCAACAAAGGCGGCATACTCTTGGCTTGCAGGCCGACGCTGCACGGCGTGCGCTTTGAGGTGTGGGATACCGGGGTCGGCATTGCACCAGACCAACAGGTTGCTGTGTTCAGAGAGTTTTACAAATCACCTGGGCACATGGGCACCAGCGAAGGCTTTGGCCTAGGGTTGTCCATCGTGGCGCGTTTGTGTGAGCCATTAGGCTTTGACTTCTCAATGCAGTCGCGTTTGGGGCGTGGCAGCGTGTTTTGTATTGAGGTGCCCATAATAAACAAAAGCCGCTGACAGCGGCTTTTGTTTGAGTGTGAAGAATGAACTGCAGCTTTGCAAAGCATCAGGGTGGGAGCAAGCCTTGCTGACGTGCGTAAAAAATAGCTTGGGTTCGGCTCTTCACATCAATACGACGGAACAAACGCCATAAATGCACTTTGACCGTGTGCTCATTGATGCCCAATTCTTCTGTGATGTCTTTGTTGCTCATGCCTTTGTTCAGCAAAAGCAATAACTGCAATTGTCGCTTGGACAGCTTTTGGCCCGGTGCAGCTGGCTCTTCAAAACTGTCTTCAGCCAGCAACAAACCCTTCAAGGTTGCGCCAATTTCAGTCGCCCCCGCAGATTTATCAATGTAAATGTCCGCACCTGCCTCTAGGCAATGTGCTTCCCAGTCGCTGGCCGGCGATGCCGACAAGACCGCTAAAGGGATCAACGGATACAAGTTTTTCAGTTGCCGAATACCGGAAACACCCGTTGTATCTGGCAGTTTCAGGTCCAAGGAAAACATAGTAGGCTCGCCGTGCTGCTCAATGGCAGAAGACAATAAACCCAGCCGTTCAAGCTCGATCACCTCCATGGTTGGCCGCAAACGGCGCAGGAGCATCCCAACTGCTTCACGCATCAGAGGATGATCATCAATTACATAGATGGTCATGGCATATTCTTTTCATGTTACTTTACGACTGGTTACAGGTCTATCATCCACGATGTCGCTCTGCCAAGAGCGCTTCAACCTACCAATGCACCAATTTTATGTGATATTTTTCACGAAATTTGATGCATTCGGTAATGCTTACACAAATCTTTGAACACTGTTACATATTTTGTAATGTTTCATTAATGACCATCAGATCAGCTTGCGGTATTTCGTTCACAAAATCAGCTAAGCCGTTTGAAGCGCTTAAGCCTTCTGTTTTAAGGAGTGCCATCACCCTTGCCGCTTCTTTGGGCGAATCGAATCCTATACTTTGTAACATTACCCGCGCCTGTGAGTCAACCAATTTGAAGTAAAACTTTGCATCATCTTCACGGTATTGCTTAAAACTTGGTCCAGTTTGTTTCACAACTTTTACACTTTTTACAGGCGCTGCGCCCTGCAAGCGGCGCAGACCCACGGCTTGACGTAAAGTTTGAATCAATGGCGTTGCGCCTTGCCTTGCCTTTTGCGCACCAGCCAACAAAATCGCTTCAATCTTGTCGGGGTCATTCATCAACGCTTCGTAGGTAGCACGCATGGGCGCAATCTCTTGGTCAATGCGCTCAAACAACATTTGCTTGGCATCACCCCAACCGATACCCTTTTGAAAGGCCTTTTGCAACGCGACAGCTTCATCTACACTCGCAAAAGCTTGGTAAATTTGATACAGAGCTGAGCCTTCAACTTCTTTGGGTTCGCCCGGTGCGCGCGAGTCTGTGACGATACCCGCAATCAACTTCTTCAACTGCTCTCGTGGCGCAAAGAGCGGAATCGTGTTGTCGTAGCTCTTGCTCATCTTGCGACCATCAAGACCCGGCAAGGTCGCTACTGAAGCTTCAATGACAGCCTCAGGCAACACGAAGTGTTCGCCATAACGGTAATTGAAACTCTGCGCAATATCACGCGCCATTTCAATATGTTGGATTTGGTCGCGCCCCACCGGTACTTTGTGGGCGTTGAACATCAAAATGTCAGCCGCCATCAGCACGGGGTACATGAACAGCCCCGCCGTCACGTCAGCATCGGCGTCATGACCAGCGGCTATGTTTTTATCGACGGATGCTTTGTAGGCATGGGCACGGTTGAGCATGCCTTTGCCAGTCACACAAGTGAGCAACCAAGTCAGCTCAGGAATCTCAGGGATGTCTGACTGGCGATAAAACGTGACCTTTTCCGGGTCAACACCTGCCGCCAGCCACGACGCCGCAATCTCAAGCGTAGAGCGTTGCACACGCTCTGGCTCACCGATTTTGATCAGCGCGTGGTAGTCCGCCAAAAAATAAAAGCTTTGCACATTGCTTGTCAAACTGGCTTGCACCGACGGGCGAATCGAGCCGACATAGTTACCTAGATGCGGTGTACCGGAAGTGGTGATGCCCGTGAGGACGCGTGAGATTTTCTTATCCATAAAATTGACTGACTCTTCGCTAGCTGTGTGCGAACTATTCGCGACCGACTATTTGATCAAAAACGACAAAGGTGAAAGCACCAGCTCCAGCAACCCATACGTCAAAGCCATCATGGGTTGCATCCAGAGTTTGCTGATGATGCCGGAGATGACCAAGCCCATCACGATAAAAAAGCCCCAAGGCTCAACGCGCGATACCAGCTCAGCTTGTTTGTAAGGTAGCAAACCGACCAAAATGCGTCCACCATCCAGGGGCGGCAATGGGAACAAGTTGAAAGCAAACATCACCGCATTCACCAGCACCCCGCCTTGCACCATTTTGAGGAAGAACGACTCGCTCACACCCGTACCTTGCATCACGTAAAACAGGATGCCCCAAATAATCGCCATGATCAAATTAGAGGCTGGCCCGGCCAAAGACACCCACACCATGTCGCGTTTAGGGTTGTTCAAATTCCCAAAACGCACCGGCACCGGTTTGGCGTAACCGAACAAAAACGGACTGCCTGAAAAAACCAGCAACAGTGGCATCAAAATCGTGCCAATCGGGTCGATGTGCTTGAGCGGATTCAGCGTCACACGTCCAAGCACGTAAGCCGTGCTATCGCCGAAGTGTTTGGCCGCGTAACCGTGCGCCGCCTCGTGCACCGTGATGGCCAGCAGCACGGGCAAGGCGTAGATTAAAACGTTTTGAATGAGATTGTTGTCCATGCCGTGATTGTCTCAGGAAATCCAATGCACACTTAAAGTCCCAATTTGGCCAAACTGCCCTGCCCTTGGCGCAGCACGACGGGTTCATCACCGCCATCCATCGGCGTCAAATCGACCACCGTGGTGGGCTGCAAAGCGCATGCGCCAGCGTCAATCACAGCGGCGAGCTGGTGTTCAAAACGCTCACGAATCTCCTGCGCGTCGTTGAGCGGGTCAGACTCGCCCGGTGCAATCAAGGTGGTCGCCAACAGCGCCGAGCCATGCAAGGCCAGCAACTCGCTCAGCACCGCATGCTCGGGGACGCGCAAGCCAATCGTTTTGCGCGAAGGGTGGCTCAAGCGGCGCGGCACCTCTTTACTGGCTTCCAAAATAAAGGTGTACGGCCCCGGCGTGGCAGACTTGAGCAAGCGAAACTGTTTGTTATCAACCCGAGCGTAATTGGCCAGTTCCGACAAGTCACGGCACAACAGGGTCAAGTGATGTTTATCGTCCACTTGGCGGATTTGGCGCAGCTTGTCGGCAGCGGCTTTGTCGTCCAAGTGGCAAACCAAGGCATAGCTGGAGTCGGTCGGCACAGCCAAAATACCGCCTTTAGCCAACAAGGCCACGGCTTGCTTGAGCAGGCGTTGTTGTGGGTTCTCGGGGTGAACTTCAAAATATTGTGCCATAGCGTTTTTTTAATTCAATTTTTTAATGGCTCACTCAATCGGCTCAATGCTGACGGCTGATTTATGCCCCGATTTTTTATCTTCGTAAACAGTCAACCAACCACCGGCCACACCGCAAACACCAATCAGTGCCATGCCTGCCACCACCCATGCGTCTGGCACGTGTGCAAACACAAGCCATCCACACAGCATGGCAAAACAGATTTGCAGGTAAAAATACGGCGTCAGCGTCACGGCTGGCGCGCGCTGGTAAGCCAGCGTCAGCATGAAGTGCCCAGCAGTCACCAAACACGCCATCAGTACCAACAAGGCGATGTGCGACGCAGCGGGCAACGATGTCCACACAAACGGCAGCACCACAGAGGCAGCCACAGCGCCCGTCCAGCCGCTGTATAACTGCATGGTCATCGGGTCTTCGGTTTTGGCGAGCTTGCTGGTGAGCACCTGAAACCAAGCGTTGGTACCCACCAGCGCCAACGGCAGCAGCGACGCCCAGTGGAAGGCCTCATGTCCTGGACGGATGATGACCATCGCCCCGACAAAACCGCCCGCCACCAAGACCCAGCGCAGGGGTGAAACGGTCTCGCCCAGTAACTTGCCAGCCAACAGGGTGATCACCAACGGCGTGATCAACACGATCGCCGTGAACTCACCCACGGGCATGAAGCGCAGACTTGAAAACGCCAGCAGCGTGGTCGCCACCAACAACAAACCACGCAGAATTTGAAATTTTGGATGCGCCGTCTGAAACGCCTGCCTACCGCGTGTTGGAATCGCCACCGCCGTCATCACCAGCGACTGAATGGCATAACGAAACCACAGTGCCACGAGCACAGAGACACTGTTGGTGACGAATTTTGCAATCGTGTCGGACGCAGCAAAGCATGCCACCACCACCACGGACCAAGCAATCCCCTGCAACGCCAAACCCGGCTTGGCCAAACTGCCAGCAGCAACGGGTAACGACCTCGTCACTGCGTCTTTTCCTGCGCGCTGTACTGGATTCTGGTTTTCACCAGTTCCCATACCGGCGTCAAATCCCCCGGCAACAGTGGCAAAGTGCCCAAATCAATGCGACTTTCGTCAGGGCTGTGAAAGTCACTGCCACGCGAGGCGGCGAGGCCAAACTCTTTGGCGACCTCGGCATATTCCACATATTCGGCGGCGGTGTGGCTACCCGTCACCACCTCTACGCCCTGACCGCCGTGGGCTTTGAATTCTGAAAACAAGGCAAACTCTTCGTTCGCCGTGAATTTGTAGCGCCCTGGGTGCGCAATCACGGCAATGCCACCACTTTGCGTGATCCAGTTCACCGCATCGCCCAGCGCCGCCCAGCGGTGCGGTACAAAACCGGGCTTGTTATCGGTCAAATACTTGCGAAAAACCTCATAAGTGTCTTTGCAAACACCACTTTCAACCAAAAACCGGGCGAAATGGGTGCGTGAAATCAATTCTGGGTTGCCTACAAACTTCAAAGCGCCTTCGTAAGCGCCCTTGATGCCGACTTTGGCCAAACCATCGGACATTTCCATAGCCCGCTCGCCACGGCCACCCCGGGTTTTGGCCAAACCGTTGACGATGAGGGGGTTGGTCGCATCAAAACCGAGGCCAACGATATGCACCGTCTCATTGGCAAAAGTGACTGAAATCTCCACCCCCGTCAGGTAAGCCATGTCGTTGGCTAGTGCCGCAGCTGCAGCCCGCACTTGGCCGCCAATCTCGTCATGGTCAGTCAGCGCCCACAACTCCACCCCGTTACCCGCAGCCCGCGCAGCCAGCGCTTCGGGGGTCAACGTGCCGTCTGAAACGACGGAATGGCAATGGAGGTCGGCGTTTAAATAGGTAGTCACAAAGCTATTTTAGGCTTTGTGAAAAGAACTTACACATTTGGCACGTTTACCAAACCCTCACTCGACGGATTAAGCTGACCGCGCCGAGCAAGAGCTGCCAAACTCGCTTCGCTCAGACAGCGCCAGCCCTTGCCCGACGCAGTCAACTTACTCCTTCAAAAGTATTTTTACTATATAAAAAATAGCAAACTAATTAATAAATACGCCGACTACAGCCAAAAAACTACTTAAAACTTATTATTTAAGCTTCGTAGCGATAACCACCCCACTTGCCCACGACAACTTGGTGATGTGAAAGTCCTGCCGCTGCTCCAGTGTCGCAATCAAGTTCGCAACCTTCTCTGCGTGACCCGCTGGCCAGTTGGGTTGCGGGAGCATGTCGTCGATGATGTACAAACCGGCTGGATTGAGCATGGCCAGCACCTCGTCGAGCAAGCGGTACTTGCCTGCCCATGTGTCGGCAAAAATGAGGTCAAAACGCTGCCCGAGCAACGACTGCACAAAATCATCGCCATCAGCGCAGACAACCTTAATCCGTGGGTCTGAACCCAAATGGCGGTTCAAGACTTCCAACAAGGCGGGGTCGTTGTCGACCGTGGTTAAGTGCGACTGGGTATCCATACCGTCCAACAGCCACGCCGTGGACAGACCCGTCCCCGAACCCAACTCTAGCAATTGCGCGGCAGGCTTGGCGGCTGCCAGTGTGCGTAAAAGTGAACAGGTCAGTGGCTCAGAAGCCATGGTGAAGCCAAGTGCGCGCGTATCCGCCCAAATACCAGCAAGAGCGGTAGGTTCGTTTAAGTTAAGCAAATCATTCATATGCAAATTATGCATGATGATTTCAGAACTAAACCCCTTCCACCCCCTCAATCAAAAACTTAATCACCCTGCGCCCATTCCACTCCGCCGCATCCAGCCGAAACGCCAGTTTCACCTTTGAGGGCAGTTGCTCGGTGTGGCCGAACCACATGCCGTCTATCGGCTGGCCTTGGTGTTTGAGCTTCAAGGCCAAGTGGTTTTGCCCGACGATGCGCTGCGACAGCACCTCGACTTCTTCACTGAAGGTCGGCGCGGCAAAGCCCTGGCCCCAGACCTCTCGGTCTAGCATGTCGATCAGGTCAACCCGCAAATAGTTGGGGTCTAAAGCACCGTCGGTGGTGAGGGAGCGGGTTAAGGACTCCTCGTCCAGCCACTCAGCGGCGACTTGGCTGAGCGCGGCTTCAAACTCGTCAAAGCGCTCCTCCAAAATCGTACACCCCGCCGCCATGGCGTGGCCACCGAAGCGCAAGAGCACGCCGGGGTGCCGTTTGGCGACCAGATCGAGCGCATCGCGCAGGTGAAAACCGGGGATGGAGCGACCCGAGCCTTTCAATTCATGCGATTTACCAGTTGCGCCACTGGCCGCGAAGACGAAACTCGGGCGGTGCAGCTTGTCTTTGAGCCGCGCGGCGACGATGCCGACCACGCCTTCGTGAAAGTCAGGGTCGAAGACGCAAATCGCCGGTGGCGCATCCTCGGTGTCCTCAAACAACGACTCCGCCATCACAAACGCTTGCTCGCGCATGTCGCCTTCGAGCTCGCGGCGCTGGCGGTTGATGCCGTCCAGGGTGCGGGCCAGCTCGTCGGCGCGGCTGGCGTCATCGGTCAGCAGGCACTCGATGCCCAGCGTCATGTCCGACAGGCGGCCAGCAGCGTTGATGCGCGGGCCCAGTGCAAAGCCGAAGTCGAAACTGGTGGCGACCGATGCTTTGCGCCCTGCCGCTATGAAAAGACTAGCAATACCAGTAGGTAATACGCCGGCTCGGATGCGTTTTAGGCCTTGGGCGACGAGGCGGCGGTTGTTAGCGTCCAATTTCACGACGTCAGCCACGGTGCCGAGCGCCACCAAGGGCAGCAAATTGTCCAGCTTGGGCTGATTTTGTGCGGTAAAAACACCGCGTTGGCGCAGCTCTGCCCGCAGCGCCAGCAACACATAAAACATCACGCCGACACCGGCGATGGATTTGCTCTCAAACCCGCAACCGGGCTGGTTCGGGTTGACGATGACGTCGGCGTCGGGCAGCTTGATAGCGCCATCCACCACGGCGGGCAAATGGTGATCCGTCACCACCACCTGTAGCCCCAGCGCTTTGGCCGTCGCGACGCCGTCAAAACTGGCGATGCCGTTGTCGACGGTAATCAGCACGTCCGCAGCACTGGCTTTGACGCGTTCGGAGATCGGCGAGGTCAGCCCATAGCCGTCCACGACGCGGTCGGGTACGAGGTAAGTGACGTGTTTGGCACCCAGCAGACGCAGACCGCGCACGCCGACGGCGCAGGCGGTCGCGCCGTCGCAATCGTAGTCCGCCACGATGCACAGGCGCTTGTTTTGAAAGATGGCGTCGGCCAAGAGCACAGCGGCATCAGCTACACCTTTTAAACTGCTAGGCGGCAGCAACAACGCCAAGCCGTCGTCTAACTGCTCTTTGGTGTTGACGCCGCGCGCTGCATACAAGCGTGCCAACAGCGGGTGCACGCCGGTTTGCTCCAGCGCCCAAGCGGCGCGCGGGGGGACGTCGCGAACGGTGATTTTCATAATTTAACTTTTACTATCTTTTTTATAGCTTACTAAGCAATAAATACGCCGGCTGCAGGCCAAAAATAACTCCAAAACGGGCTTTCAAGCCACTCCAACCCGTTTTGAGCTGAAAGGCATAGGTTTGGAAGCCCCGCTCGCCGCACAAAGTCAAAGTAATTGGCTCACCGGCTTGGGTGCGCTTAAGCAAGTCGGCACATAGCGTCGCATCCAATTGCGCCCAAGCTTTCGTCCAAGCTTGCCAATCCTCTTTCAACGCAGCGTCAGCAAGACTTCTAGTCACATTGATGTTAGTGCTCACTTTCGGCTGAGGCGCTGTCAATTCACCCGTTCCATGCAGCCAGATCGAATTGATGGCGGCAGCTCTGGCACGGCTTCTTTCGTTATTTACTGTATGAGTGTACAGTAACATTTGCATCTCATTTTGCAAACGGCGCAACTTGGCAGCTGATTTCACCCCCACGCTTGCCACTGCGTGTGCTGCGCTGCCCCCCGAGGGGGCTAACCCGTCTTGAGGCGGCTCTGCGCCGGGTTGTCCCTCAGGTTGCCAAGCATCCAAATTGCGACCCACCACGCGGTCCAGAGAAGCGGTACGAACATCTTTTAACGGTGCGCCACGAGCCAGCCAGCGGGTCGGGGTAACGTAGTGCAAAACAATGCCATCTTCCACAAAGTACGGCTCCATATCGGCCAGCAACTGGCGTGATTCCGCCTCGGTAACCTGCAATTGAACGGGGTCTTCCAGCGTCATGCTGCCGGTGCCGACAAAGTAGTTGCACAGCGAGGCCCAGCCCCACACCGCAGAATCCGCCTCTTTTAAACCCAGCTTGGCCGCTTCTTGCGCCGCCCACGGGATGTAGCCATCGACCACCGGCAGGCCGTACGCCTTGGCCAAGGCCCGTTCGTGTGGGGGGGAGAACGACTCATCCGTGCCCACGTCGCTGCTGACCAAGGTCAAGGTGTTCAAGAGCACGCGCAGGTTCGGCAGTTTCAAGTCCTGCAGATGCTGGGCGGCGGCTTCTGAACTTACGGCGGCAAAGGGAATCAGTAGATGGTGAGCAGTTTCAGACATGTCTTATTGTCGTCGCTACCAGCACTTCCTCTGTTACAAATGCAGTCACTGCTACCATCACTACCTATGAAATTCCCCTTTCAGCTCCCCTATGAGCTCAAACTAGGCTGGCGCTACACCCGCGCGGGCCGTGCCACGCGGCGCAATGGCTTTATCTCCTTCATCTCGGGGGTCTCGATGCTGGGCATTGCGCTGGGTGTGGCGGCACTGATCATTGTGTTGTCGGTGATGAACGGCTTTCAAAAAGAGGTGCGCGACCGGATGTTGGGCGTGGTTTCGCATATCGAGATTTTCAATCCCAGCGGCGCAGCGTTGCCCGATGCAGCCCGCACGCTGACTGAAGCCAAGAAAAACCCACAGGTGGTGGGCACGTCGGTTTTCATCGCCACCCAAGCCTTGCTGGCGCGCGGCGAGGACATGAAAGGCACCTTGGTGCGCGGCATTGACCCCGCCACCGAGCGCCAGGTGACCGATTTGGCCGCCAGTGCGCAAAACATCAGCGCCATCAACGCTTTGGTACCGGGCGAGTTTGGCGTTGTTTTAGGCTACGAGCTGGCGCGGCAACTGGGCGTGGGCAAAGGCGACCGCGTCACCCTCATCGCCCCGAGCGGCCAAGTCACTCCCGCTGGCGTGGTGCCGCGCATGAAGCAGCTGACCGTGGTTGGTACCTTTGACTCGGGTCATTACGAGTACGACGCCACGCTGGCGATGATGCACATGGACGACGCGGCCAAGTTGTTCCGTTTGGAAGGGCCGACCGGCATTCGCCTCAAACTCAAAGACTTGCACCAAGCCCGTGTGGTGGCCCAAGAATTAACCCAAAGCCTTAGCGGCGATTTGATAGTCCGCGACTGGACGCGGCAAAACAAAACCTGGTTTGCCGCTGTACAGGTCGAAAAACGCATGATGTTCATTATTTTGACGCTGATCGTCGCCGTCGCCGCCTTCAACTTGGTCTCCACGCTGGTGATGACGGTGACCGACAAACGCGCCGACATCGCCATTTTGCGCACGCTGGGAGCCAGCCCCAAAAGCATCATGGGCATTTTTGTGGTGCAGGGCGCAACCGTGGGGGTGATTGGCACCTTGTCCGGCCTACTGCTGGGCTTGGGCATTGCCTTCAAAATTGACGTGATCGTGCCCTTTATCGAGCGTCTGTTCAACGCCAGCTTTTTGCCCAAAGACATTTACCTGTTGAGCGGCATGCCCAGTGAGCCGCAAATGAGCGACATCATGCCGATATCCATCATCTCCCTCGTTTTGGCCTTTGCCGCGACCTTGTACCCGAGCTGGCGCGCCAGCCGTATCAATCCAGCCGAAGCCTTACGTTATGAATGATCTCAATGCAAACAAAGTGGTGTTATCGGCCACAGGTCTTGGCAAACGCTTCGTCGAAGGCCCTTTAGATGTGACGGTACTGCAAGGCGTGGACTTGCAAGTTCATGCAGGGGAAATTTTGGCAATTGTGGGCGCTTCGGGCTCCGGCAAAAGCACGTTGCTGCACCTGTTGGGCGGGTTAGATTCACCCACAAAAGGCTCGGTGCGTTTGCAAGGGCAGGAATTAGCGTCGCTTGACGAGGCAGAAATTGGCCGCTTGCGCAACCAGCACCTGGGTTTTGTCTATCAGTTTCACCACTTGCTGGCAGAGTTCAGCGCGCAAGACAACGTCGCCATGCCGCTATGGATTCGGCGCATGTCAGAGGCGGACGCAGCAACGGCAGCGATCAAAACACTCGCTGATGTCGGTTTGAAAGACCGCGTCCATCATCGCCCTGCCGAGCTGTCTGGCGGCGAACGCCAGCGCGTCGCCATCGCCCGCGCTTTGGTCACGCAACCGGCCTGCGTGTTGGCCGATGAACCGACTGGCAACCTTGACCGCACCACCGCCAATGCGGTGTTTGACCTGATGATCAATCTGGCCAAAACCCACGGCACCGCTTTCGTGGTGGTGACCCATGACGAGGCTTTGGCAGCGCGCTGTGACCGGCAATTGCGTTTGATCAGCGGGGTGTTGCAGTCGTCTTAACTGGCGATTGCCATCAAAAACGGTGTGGTTTTTGCAACACGCGTGTTTCAAATTTTTGATACAAAACTGCGAAGACAATCCCGAGGATGAGTCCAGCCACAACGTCCCACATCACATGTTGCTTGATGGCCATGGTGGAGTAAACAATCAAGGTACCCCATACCCAGTTGATAGCATGCAACCAGTTGGGACAAGCCATACTGCTCAATTGACGCCGCATGCACATGGCTGTGAAGATGCTGCTGGCGACATGCAGAGAAGGGCAGGCATTGCCCGCCATATCCAGCTCACGCAAAACCTTCATGCTTGGGTCGTTGAACCAGTTGGCTGAGCTAAATGGGACGGCTGTTGGCCAGAAGTAAAAGAAGACCAAGCCTGTTGCGCAAACCAAACCAATCCCCCACCCATACACGGTGAGCCGATAGAAGCTAGGCTGCAGCGCGGGCACCAGTGAGGTGTAAACCCATAAAGAGGCATAAATATAAAAAGCCGATGGCCAAAAAATAATGGCATCGTCTACAGGTGTCGTAAGCATGATACCCACGGGAAAGGCTGGCGATCTCAACACCGCAAAATAGCAATAAAAGAACGCCGCCATAAAGACGCTGGTACCCACCGATTTTAAAAGCCAATCGCTTTTGAGGCGATAAACAATTTGTGCATGCCAACTGAGCGGCTGGCTTGCAGCAGTGCTGTTCATACTTTTTACGAAACAACCGTCGTTGCGTCTAAGTTTTGAGCACTCGACGCTTTTAACGCTTGCAGGTCTGATTCAACTTGCTGCAAATTGTCTAGCAAAACTTGCTTTGATGCTTGGGCAAAGGCGAACTCCAAACTTGCCACAGGTCCCAAAACGCAGCTGACTTCACCCGTCACGTTCACCACATCATCCGTTACATGGCGCACGTGCAAATCGTAAGACAGCAACATGTCTGGTGGCACGGGTCGCTTAAAAAAACATTTGCGTATGCCTGCTAATAATCCAATACTGGCATCTTTACGTTCTCTGGCTTTTGGGTTACCGGCCAACAAACCAACACCTGCGATTTGTGCTCCCGCTTCGACGATGATCACACCGGGAACAATGGGACGCCCAGGAAAATGCCCCTTCACCACAAAAGCATCAGCGGCCCAGACCACCTGACCCGTGAAATGATGGGCATCCAAGACCGTCACATGATGCGGAAACAACATGGCATCACGATGCGGAATGAGATTCTGAATGGCGTGTTCATCCAGATGTATTGGGTACTGCAATTCGTCAACGACCATGGTTGTCAAATCCTTCAAAGCTTCTTTATTCATGCCGTTGCACCATGTATCACAGCAGTCATTTCAGGTGAGAACACTTTAGACTTTGCAAGCAATCAATGAAGCGTTGGTACCACCAAACGCAAAAGAATTGGACATGACTGCTTGCAGTGGCACAGCATGGCGCGCGACATGAGGTACAAAATCCAAATCGCAAACAGGATCTGGGTTGTCTAAGTTTGCGGTGGGTGGAATGCTGCCAGATGCCAATGCCATAACGCTAAGTGCAAACTCCAAAGCACCACCCGCACCAATCAAATGGCCATGCACGGCTTTGGTGGAACTGATGGCTAATTTGTTGGCGTGTTGCCCGAAGGCCGCCTTGATGGATTCGGTTTCCGTTGCATCGCCCGCGGTGGTGGCAGTACCATGGGCGTTGATGTAGCCAATCGCTTCCAGAGGCAAGCCAGCATCCGCTAACGCGATTTTCATGGCTTGGGTTTGACCTTGAGCAGATGGCAGGGTGATGTGCATGCCATCGGTCGTGGAGCCGTAGCCGCACAATTCAGCATACGGTGAACGACTGCACGTTGGCGCGACACCTTCAGCCTCCAACACCAGGGCGGCAGCGCCCTCCCCCAGAACAAAACCGGTACGTTGCGCATCAAAGGGGCGGCAACTGGCTTCGGGCGCATCGTCGCGCTTTTTGGCCATGACACGCAAAGCATTCCAGGCGACGTAGGACCCAGGCGTCAATATGGCCTCGGTACCGATGACGATGGCAGTGTCTATATAGCCGTGACGCAAGGCGCGGTAGGCTTCGCCCAAAGCCACCGATGACGATGCGCAGGCAATGCTGTAGGTGTAAGACTGGCCGCGCAGTTGGTGCTGGATGGTGACACCTGCAACGCCGGCATTAGCCATCATCCGAGGTACGGCAAGGGGGTGCATAACGGTCGGGTCACGATTTTCAGTAGCTGACAGCTGCACAAGTTCAAAAAACCGAGTGTAGAGCGCATCTATCGTTGCAGCGCCACCCATACCAATACCAATATAGACACCGGTACGGCTTTTTTGCGACTCATTAGCTTCAAAGCCAGCATCTTGCAGCGCTTCTTGTGTTGCGGCCAATGCAAATTGGGTCGCACGATCCAAGCCCAAGGATGTTTTGGACAACGTTGACTCAAAATCCTTGCTAACGCTGGCGGCCAGCGCGTTGGGCAGCAACTTCAAAATCGACGCGGGTGCTGGTGCGATGGCGCTTTTCCCCAAAACAGCCGCTGCAAAACTATCCCCACGGTTTAACCCCAAGGGGGTAACCATACCAATGCCGCGAATAAAGACTTTGCGCAAAACTGACACCGATTTAGCCTGTCGTTTTATCGGTATGCGACAAACTTACAAGTTGCCCATCATTTTTATCACGAACGATTTGCTCCATATGGGCCACAACTTCGTTTAAAGTCATTTTTTGGAATTGCATGACATCTGCGATATGAATGCCATACTGGTCTTCGACTTCAAAGAGCATCTCGACAATTGCCAACGAATCAACACCTAAATCAGCCATTTTGACAGTTGGATCGGCTAACTTTTCCGGAGATACATCGGTCCTTGTCAATAAAAAGTTATCAATCAACTGACGCAACATGGGACACTCCACTAAATTCAACATTTACTAGCAAACTATGAGCTTTTTTTTAAATGCCCTCGGTAATAGGATTCTAGTCTCTCAGTCAAGCCAATACTGGTAACAGTGCACGGAAATCTCTGCCCCAATTGCAGATCTATACGCAAAGGGAGGGTCGGTTTTTGAAATAAAGAATCACGCTTACCCAAATAAGACGTGCTGAAATGAATAAATACTGCTTGAATATCTGTCTGCGCACGCACAGCAATCATGGCCGTCATCTGGCTAAATGGGTTGATGACATCCTCTAGAGTCCTCGTCCCCTCTGGGAAGATCAACAATTGACCGCCATTTTCCAACGCGACACAAGCTTGCTTGACAAGCCGCATCGGGTCTTCATTTGTGATGTAACCAGACAATCTCGACATCGAAGCAAATAGCCAATTTTTACGCAAACTTGCTTTCATGACGCAAGTCGCATGCGGTAATTTTGACAACAGAATTACCGCATCTAGCAACGAAGGATGATTGGCAACAATAATCAATGAACGCTCGTTCTTGAGCGTATCAAGCGCGGAATGGTTGAGTCGAACACAACAAAATACCCTAAGAAAAAGCAAATAAAGTGTAAAACCAAACGCGATCAACCTTCGACCCATTGGAGTCCGCCATTTTTGTGGCAAACACATCAACATCAAGGCTGCAGGCAAACCCAACACACATATCCACCAAAGTGTAGCCAAGCCAAAGAACATTGCAACATACTCATAACAGGTGCGCAAGAATCGTAGCGCCGACCAAGTTATGAGACTCACGCGATCATTCATTCAACTCTGCGAGTTCAGGAAATAAAAATTTATTTTCACTTTGCTGAGCTTGCGAGAATGCGTTCGCATCAATGAGAGCAACCAAGGCTTGCGAATCAAGCGCTGGGTAAGACCTGGTGGCGTTTACAACAATCTCTGCAGCAAGTTCATTGAGTTGTTGCAGTTGTTTATCTATCCGCTTGTCAAATTCCGAATCCGTTAACTCATCTCGCAACTCTTTATTTAACTGATAAAACCATGGCAGACTGGCTTGATCAAGCATTTGTGCAGGATTTTTTTTCTCGCTAACCAAACTCCAAGCTCGCAAATATATTTGCATTTCAGCATTGATATTTTGTATGGCCGCCAACTTAGTTTGCATCCTTGCCATGCAACTCACATCCACCAACTTGTTCTGGAAAAATAACTGACACATGACGCCCCAGTAGTATGTGTAATCCCACATCACTTTGACAGGCAAGACTTCAGGATCGCCAAATATAGGGTATTGCTTTTCGTACAGCGTAAGCATGTTTTCATACAGCGAAAAATAAATTTGCTCGTATATATCCGCAATCATGGAGGTTGCGCCATTCGATTGATCTATTTCAATTAACTCGGTTATATACGTATTTGAAATAGCAATGAAATCACTTCCAGGTGAATAGAAAGGATCCACGAAAACACCAGCCTCTCCGGTAACTGCCCAACGATTCAGTCCTGAAAAGACTTTTTTACAGCCATAAGAAAATCTTTTAAAGTAAGCAAAATCTTGGAGCAACTCGCGGCGCGTATTCAGTTCATCAAAAAGCTTGGGCTGATGCGTTTCAAACCACACCATGGCTTTGTCAAACGTGTTCAATTTCTCCAAAGGATGCAAGCTGGCATCCGCCACAATGCCTACAGAATGAGAGCCTGATGACAGCGGTATCAACCATACCCAATACCCCTCCCCCACCAAATGATTTGTAGATAACCACCGGTTTCTTGGGGTGCACCTATCTAACCAAGTTTCATTTGTCGACCAATCATTGACATCTATGCGTTCTGCTATTCGAAACCATACTGCGTTTGCATCGTGTCCATTGAGTTTCTCCAGCCCTTGCTTTCTCTTAATCAGTCCAGCACGACCAGTTGCATCACACAACCAACGTGATGTCATCAAATGGGTTTGGCCATCTGCATCAAATTTAATTTGATGATTCTCTTGTTTGTCAGATAGCTCAAACGATCGAATCACAGCGGCATCTATAAATTGGATGCCTCTGTCAGCCGCAATTTTTGCTAATTCATTCTCGAAAATGCCACGATCAAGTTGGTAACTGACTGTTGGTAAAACTCTGCTAGCACCTAGCTCGGTGACCGCATCCAAGTCACGGCGACCATCAGAAAAAAAGAATCGAAAACCAAATTTTTTGAGTTGCTCATCGTTAAGATGGCTCTTAAGCCCCAAAATATGCTCAAAATAATGAGCACCAATCTCAACCGATGATTCCCCCACTTTATGAGCAGCCACAGGAACAGGGTGTTTGCGACGCTCTATCACGACAACCCCTAACGAAGGCATTCTTTGCTTGAGTTGCAACGCCAATGTCAGACCTGCTAACCCCCCACCCATGATGACGACATCAGAATAATTTTGAATTACCATGTTTTGCTTTGCTATTCATCCAATATAGTTTTAATCGCCCTAAAATACAGGCACGAACGCACCATATTTTGTATTTTCTAGGTAATTTTTACATTCTGCATACGTTATGCAACTTGCTTGCTGGACAAACTCATCAAAAAAAAAACTAAAAACGATACGTACTTTCTGCAGAATAGCACTCATTTGATATGAAAAAATTTCTTACCCCAGCTGTTGTAGGCTGGCTACTTTTCTTGCTGCTGTGCAGTTTTATCGTCAATCGAGCAGATTTTACCGCTGACATGTCGGCATTTTTACCACGTCATCCCACACCAAGACAGCAAATTTTAATTGACCAAATCAGTGATGGATTTGCCTCTCGAATCATAGTCGTCGGCATAGAGGGTGTATCACCAAATGAACTTGCGAAAATGTCTGCATCAATGGGTAACAGCTTACGATCTGGTACAGATTTTTCTATTGTCCTGAATGGGCAATCTAAGTCAGCGGCAAAAGATCAAACCTTATTGTTTGACAATCGTTTCATATTGAGTCCGGCAATGAGTGAGCCTGGCCATATGAGCATCGAAGGCCTGCGAAATGCGATGCAAGAAACTCTTTTTGAAATTAGTAGCTCAACTGGCTTATTCACCAAATCCTTATTGAACAGAGACCCAACTGGTGAATCTTTAGAGGTTATCAAGCGCGTTATTCCTGCATCGCAACCCGCAATGATTGATGGCGTTTGGATGAACTCCAATCAAAGCAGAGCCTTACTGCTTTTACAAACAAGTGCGCAAGGCACAGACCTTGATGCACAGCAAGCAGCACATAGCGCAATCACCGGTAGTTTTTCTCAAGCGCAGGCAACAATAGAATCAAATGCAAGCAAAGCGATTTTAAAATTTTCTGGCCCCAGCACTTTTGCAGTACAAGCACGTGACTCCATCAAGACTGAAGCGGCCAAATTATCTTTAATTGGAACAATCCTAGTATTGAGTCTTCTATGGCTTATATACCGCTCATTCACCACGTTGCTATTGGGCGTAATTCCAGTTGTAACCGGCGCGATAGCCGGCATTGCAGCAGTCGCCATAGGATTTCCTTCTGTTCATGGAATGACGCTTGGCTTTGGCGTAACACTCATTGGAGAAGCCGTTGACTATGCTATTTACCTTTTTGTTCAATACACGCCTACTGCACTTGCGAACTCAACATCAACCGGGCATAAATCGCATCCCTCAACATTCTGGTCTACGATACGTTTAGGGGTATTAACCTCAATTTTTGGTTTCAGCACGCTGCTTTTGTCTGACTTTACTGGACTCGCTCAATTAGGATTATTTTCGATTTCAGGTATTCTCGTCGCCGCTATTGTTACTAAATACGTTCTCCCTTCACTTTTGCCCACTGGGTTTCAAGTCCGTCCATCTAAAAAAATTGGCGTCATCCTCGCCCACAGTGTAGGAAAATTGCAAAACTTTAAAGTATTGGCTACCATCATTACCATAACGGCAGTTTTCATCATAGGTTTGAATTTTTCAAACCTATGGAGCACTGAACTGGGTGGCTTAAGCCCTGTCTCAGCATCCGCGCAAAAACTAGATGCAGAACTGCGTGCTGATTTAAGTGCACTTGATACAAGCATGTTAGTGGTCATCAAAGCGCCTGATATTGAAAGTGCCTTACAGACAAGCGAACAAGTTACTGTGGAATTCAACAAATTGGTGACCGCAGGCAAGCTCAATAGCTTTCAAGCGCCATCAACCTATTTGCCAAGTCTAGCAATGCAACAATTGAGAAAATCAAATATTCCGGAAGAACAAGAATTACGACAAAGAATGTCCATTGCTTTGAAAGATTTGCCCATCAAAATTGACAAATTACACGATTTTTTTAAAGATGTCTCGCAAGCAAAAAACAATGCATTCTTACGCCGCTCAGATTTTCTTGAAACCTCTTTGGCTTTTGGCATTGACTCTTTGCTGACAGAAAATGCTAAATCACCCAAGGAATGGACGGCTCTAATTGCTGTGCAAGCACCAGACAGCAAAGTAACAACTCCACTGATGGACGTTCAAGCCATTCGTGACGCTTTAAAAGACATCCAAACTCCGAAAGACACCATCATTCATGTTGTGGCGTTGAAAGCAGAAGCGGGTAATTTGTACAGCGCCTATTTAAAAGAAGCCATCTTGCTCACGATGGCAGGTTTTGTCTGCATCATTGGCTTGCTGCTTGCCGTTCTGCGTTCGTGGCAGCGAGTTGCACGCGTTATCCTTCCACTTTTATCTTCTGTTTCCATAGTAGCTACGACTATTTTCTTGAAGAATGGCAGCTTAAATTTACTTCATCTTGTTGGCTTGCTGTTAATCATTGCCATAGGTTCTAACTATGCCTTGTTTTTCGATCAACGTGCCACCCACTATCAAACTGAACTGGAAAACCATGAAGACCAAAACATATTGTGCTCTATGTTTTATGCCAATTTAAGTACCGTCTTAGGATTTGGCTTGTTAGCTTTCTCTTCCGTCCCGGTGATGAACGCGATTGGCCTTACGGTCGGCTTAGGAACTTTTTTAGCTTTGCTTTTCTCTGCCATATTTGCAGCCAGCTCTATAAATAAATCATCTCAAATTAAACCAGATCTAGTCCAGTGAAAAATATGAATTTATCCTGGAAGCCATCACTGGCCATCAAAACCTCTGTAGCGGCCCATATTGGAGCGCTCTTAGCATTGAGCGCCGGGGTTTCTTGGCATTGGGTCTTAGGCGCCCTTGTTGCAAACCATGCGGTATTAATTGCTGCTGGTCTCTGGCCAAGAAGTACGCTGCTTGGGGAGAACATGCTCCGAATGCCAGTGCAAAAAAACCAAGTTAACCATGTAGTCATCACAATTGACGACGGCCCCAATCCTGCAGTAACACCATTTGTACTTGATATTCTAGATACCTTTAATGCTAAAGCGAGTTTTTTTTGCATTGGCACAGCCGTAGAAGCCAATCCTCAATTGGCTCGAGAAATAATTGCAAGAGGCCACAGCATTGAAAATCACAGTTATAGACATCCACATCGTTTTTCGTTCTTGGGGATAAATGGTTTAGAACACGAACTATCTGCAGCTCAAAAAACCATCTTTCAAACCACAGGCTATATGCCAAAGTATTTTCGCGCGCCTGCTGGGCTTCGCAGCCCACTCCTTGATCCGGTTCTGCAAAATCTAAATTTAAAATTGGTGAGCTGGACAAGGAGAGGCTTCGATACGGCGACGCGCGACCCTGCGGTCGTCTTGCGGCGGCTAGTAAGCAATTTGTCAGCTGGTGATATTTTGCTACTGCACGACAACCACTGTGCCATAACATTGCAGAATCAGCCCGTCATCTTAGAAGTACTTCCGAAGCTGTTGACTATTCTGCATAACTTGAATTTGCGGCCGGTCTCCCTCTAATGAATCCTCAACCACCACAAAAAATTCCTGTTAATGAATGCATTCGAAACACGACTCTTAAAGTTAGCGGTCGCCCCTTATTCGTCAGCCGGAAAATTTGCCAGTCATTTTGCAAAGGGAAAACTTGGTGGCGATCCCGTTTTCAAAGAAATATTAATGCGTGGCCTCATCCAATCTGAGGATCACATTCTTGATATTGGCTGCGGTCAAGGACTTCTGTCCTCTTGGCTTTTGGCGGCTGAATCCATGGCATCTCGTTCTGATTGGCCAAACCACTGGTCGCCAGCACCTCTTGCTGTAAGTGTCTTAGGCATTGAACTGATGCCTGCGGATATTCAACGCGCAGAACAGGCCTTAAACCAGCATCAAGAAAGATTTGCATTCACACAAGGTGACATGTGTACGACTGCATTTGCAAAAGCCGATGTTGCTGTCATATTGGATGTTTTGCATTATGTGCCCTATGCCGCCCAAGAAGACGTTTTACTGCGCCTTAAAGATGCGCTAAGTCCCAATGGGTTGTTGATATTACGGATTGGTGATGCTGATGGTGGCATCGGATTCAAAATTAGCAATTGGGTAGATGCTATTGTCACTTTGGCGCGTGGTCATAGCCTGTCCCGTCTATATTGCAGGCCACTCAAGGAGTGGGAAACTATATTAACAAATATCGGCTTTGTAATTGACACAAAACCAATGAGCAAAGGCACACCTTTTGCCAACGTATTGTTAACTGCTCGATTAATCCAGCCAACTTAACTCTTCTTCAAATGCAGCCCATATACCTTTCCAATTACACCTTATCCAGTTGCTTGGGATTGGGGAGACTTGCACATTTAAATGCTTTGATTGAACAGCGATCGGGTTTAGCGCCTTGCATATTTGAAACTGTTAAATTGCCCACCTATATTGGACAGATAGCCGATCTTGAAGATGAAAATCTGCCTGATCGTCTAGCAAGTTTTTTGTGTAGAAATAACCAATTAGCTCAACTAACGCTAAAACAAGATGAGTTCAGCGAATCTGTGCAGCGAGCAATTCAGGCCTATGGAAGGCATAGAGTGGGTGTTTTTTTAGGCACGAGTACGTCAGGCATCCTGAGTACTGAAATTGCATATCGACAACGCAATCCAATCACCGGCCGTCTACCCGACAGTTTTCAATATGCGCAGACGCACAACACCTATTCGGTATCCGATTTTGTGAGAAGCTATTTTGACCTTGAGGGGCCAGCATTCTCTGTTTCTACGGCCTGCTCTTCAAGCGCAAAAGTATTTGGCAATGCGGCCCGTATGATGGCAAGTGGCCTCATTGATGCGGCCATTGTTGGAGGCGTTGACAGCTTGTGCTTAACTACCTTATATGGTTTTAATTCACTCGAACTATTGTCTAGTGAACGATGTGAACCATTTGGTGCTACCCGAAAGGGCATTTCAATTTCTGAAGCAGCTGGTTTCGCGTTAGTATCACGCTCACCAAACGAACGGGGTGGATGTATTGCCATCACTGGTATTGGTGAATCCAGCGATGCACACCATATGTCATCTCCTCATCCGCAAGGTGCAGGTGCTTATGCGGCAATGTTGCAAGCATTAAATATGGCGGGTAAATTACCCTCAGAAATTGACTACATCAACTTGCATGGAACGGCGACACGAAGCAATGATGCGGCCGAAGCAATAGCCGTCGAAAATCTTTTCGGGACCACAACCCCATGCAGCTCAACCAAAGGTCACACAGGCCATGCTTTGGGTGCGGCAGGCATCGTTGAAGCAGCTATTTGTGCTATATCTATGGAACACGGCATGCTCCCCTGTGGAGTTAACACGCAAAGTGTGGATCCACAATTAAACGTCAATTACTTGCTTAAAAATATACCTCAGTCGCCCAAAACCGTCATTAGCAATTCATTTGGATTTGGTGGTTCAAATTGCAGTCTTGTTTTGGAGCAACGCAATGGCTGAATCAATTATCTTCATAGATGCTATTGGACTTTGCGGCCCTGGTTTAAACAACTGGGAAACGGGGAAATCTGTACTCAATGATGAGTCGTCCTACATTCCAAGCCCAACGCTTATTCCACCATCTGAATTTTTACCGGCTGCTGAACGCCGCAGAGTTGGTACAACTGTCAAATTAGCACTTGCAACCGCAACGGATGCACTCGCAACTAGTCCTTACAGTGCCAGCGATTTGCTGTCAGTTTTCAGCTCCTCAGGCGGAGATGGCGACAATTGCCACGCTATTTGCGAAGCACTAGCCGAGGAAGATAGGTTAATTTCACCTACAAAATTTACCAATTCAGTCCACAATGCACCTTCCGGGTATTGGGGAATCGCGCTGCAAGCTAAGCCCGCTAGCACCAGCATCTGCGCATTTGACGCCAGTTTTGGTGCTGGTTTTTTAGAAGCAGCAACTCAATCTCTCACGACCAAGGCACCTGTCCTATTTGTTGCCTATGACACGCCCTATCCAGAACCTTTGCACACAGCTCGCCCCATTGCTCACAATATGGGTGTTGCTTTTGTTTTAAACGATCACCGAACAGAATCATCGTTGGTAAAAGTCCGTTTCAAATTGGGAAGCGGTTTCGCATCGACGATGCCTAGCTCAGACTTAGAATCTTTGAGGAAAAATGTTCCATCTGCCAGATGCCTTCCTTTACTTCAAGCGATTGCATGCTCAAACGCAATCTCACCCTTGGTCATTGATCTTTTTGAAAATCAGCAACTTCTGCTCAGCTTAGAGTTTGGAGATGCGCTTGACAAGTGAAACAAAATCTATTGTGCTTGATAGACACCAAATTGCGAACCTGATACCACACAGCGGCGACATGAACTTGCTCGACCAAGTTATTCTTTACGATGATGAAAGCATTCAATGTCGCGCAAATTCACATCGCTCACCAAGCAATCCCCTGCGCGAAAATGGCAAGTTAAGTTCTAGTTGCGGCATTGAATATGCGGCGCAAGCTATGGCTATTCATGGTGCATTATTGTCGCTAGCACACAGCTCTCAACCTCGAGGTGGACGTTTAGCAGGAGTGCGTTCGGCTGAATTTTACGTTGATCGTTTGGATGGATTTTCCGAAGATCTTCAAATACAAGCGCGCAAACTTTTAGCAGATAACAGCAGCATGGTCTATGAATTCTCCATTTTCACGTCAGCGAAAATTTTGCTTCAAGGACGTGCAACTGTCATTTTGATGCCCTCAATTTCATAAATCAATCATGATATCAACTCTTAAACGTGCTCTCGTAACCGGCGGCAGTGGCGCATTGGGTGCCGAAATATGCAAGAAATTAGCTTTAGATGGATTTGAAGTTTTTATTCATACAAACAATGCTCTAGATGCTGCATCATTTTTGCAAACATCCATCATCGATGCAGGTGGTTCAGCAAATGTGTTGCAATTTGATGTCACAGATCCAAAGGCAACTCGTACCGTATTAGAACCTCTTGCAGATGAAAAGGCGTTCCAAGTCATTGTGAACTGCGCTGGCATTCACGATGACGCTGTGTTTGCCGGCATGAATCTGTCGCAATGGAATAGGGTGATTGATGTATCTTTGAATGGTTTCTTTAATGTGACGCAGCCCTTAATGCTACCAATGTTAAGAACGCGTTATGGCCGAATTATTAACATTTCATCTGTGGCAGCTATTGCGGGCAACCGCGGCCAAGTGAACTATGCCGCAGCCAAAGCGGCATTGCATGGAGCTACGAAGGCCTTAGCCCAAGAGGTTGCTAGCCGTGGCGTGACTGTTAATGTTGTGGCTCCTGGGATTATTGAGTCACCCATGACACAAGGCTTGTTCGATGCCGATATGGTCAACCGCCTTGTCCCGATGAAACGATTAGGAACTGCGCATGAAGTCGCTGCACTGGTTTCTTTTTTAGCTGGAAAAGATGCTGGCTATATCACTGGGCAAATTATTTCAATCAATGGCGGTATGATTTAGCAGAATAGATGTCACGGTATTGCGAGCTTGACTGGTCGCTTCAGCATCATCAAGGACCAATCGCCATCTGACAACGTCGTTTCAATCGAATAAATGTAACCGTTTTCACCTGCGAATCGAATTTCTCGAATTTGAGCAAAAGTAAAACTATTCTTAGGCCTAAGAACTAGTTGCCACTTTTGTATGGGACCTGTTAGCGTCCAAGCAAAGAATTTCTCGATGCCTAATTGATCGCCCCTAAGTGTTGCAGTCAAACTATGTACAAGCG
Organism: Polaromonas sp.; assembly: GCA_043775055.1. Lineage (GTDB taxonomy): Bacteria > Pseudomonadota > Gammaproteobacteria > Burkholderiales > Burkholderiaceae_C > Aalborgiella. The sequence continues at coordinate 14,586 of JAYVSU010000084.1, read as the reverse complement.
ACGACATGTCTGCAAAATCATCAAGCGACATGCTTCGCTTAAAAGTTCCACGCTCAATGGAGACTTTATTACCATCAACCGTCATTGATTCAGCTCTTGGCAATTTGGTGTTTTTTTCCAAATGCATTGGTGCTATAAAAATCAAATCACCCTTCGACTCGACTGGCTCATCAAGGATGCGCACATATTTGCGCTCAACAAACTCAGTCTTGATGTTTTTGTTCATAACAAACAACTGCATCAAACTTTGCATATCGACATCAGCTGCGTACGCTTGACCAGATGCACACAGCAAGCAACAAAGAATTCGCAAGTATTTCATGTTTGTTTGACTTCGTCTTTCCAAAAATCAAAGAAATTAAACCAATTGTAAGGGTTGGTTTTGCAGTGAGTTTCCATTAACTCGACATATCGCAAGGTTGCCAATTGAACTGTATTGTTTTCGCGATTATCCACGCTCGCTACGTCAATAATGGGGTCTAAATGGATGGTGTAACAATTACCGCCATGATAGACACCCGCCATGAAGTACACGGGGTGCTTAAGCATGACCGCCATGCGAAATGGTCCTGTTGGAAAATTCGTTTTTTTACCCAAAAAATCCACCTCGACAGATTCTCCCTCTCCAAATTTTCTATCTGCCAAAACACCCACCAAAGCACCCTCGTTCAAACGTTCGTTCACTTTAAGCATCGCCCTAGGGCGACCTAAAGAAATGATTTCTTGCTGCATTAACGGATTAATCGCATGAAGCAGGCTTTTGATGTTTTGCGCATTTTCTTCATACATGAGCAATGCCATTTTGAGATGTGGAAAGTCTCTGGCTATGCAGCGTACGCTTTCAAAACTTCCAAAATGCGCACCCATCAGAATCAAACCTGCACCAGTTGAAGCCGTAGTTAACGCTTGATTATTTATATCTTTGATTTGAATATCGAATAAATCCAATCGTCCATTCAGCAAATAAATTCTATCCAACGTTACTGCTGCAAACGTATACAAATGCTTAAAAACAGATTTCTTTTCACCCGTTTGACCAATAGCACGACTCAAGTAATCTTTGGAGGCTCGTCTGGCTTTTGGTGACGATATATAGAAATAAGCGACCGTGGGAATCAATACCAAGCGCGTTATTCGGCGACCAAAATATAAAGCAATCCACGTAATGAGTTTGAGCGCAAACATGTTGCCACGCTCATGCTGGGTATCCCACGTTTCCTCACTTTTTCCAGCTGCATTTAGCCCGTTCAACTTTTTAAACATATTAGAACGACGCATCCTCAGCAACAACACGCAAGATGCCACTGCAAACCAGTACGACTTCTTCGATTCGTTCAATATGAACCGAGAACTTAAACTCGTTAGCACGCGAGCTGGTTAAACTTATTCGCACGTCATCACCAGGAAGGACGGATGCTAAAAATTTAACATTTTGTAAGGTGTATTTTTGAGGAGCTCCTGAAAGCTTGGTAGCTGCAAATGCCAAAACGCGCTCTAACAATAAAACACCCGGCAGAATAGGCTGCCCAACAAAATGCCCAGGAAAGCAAGGGTGGTCACTCGGAATATGGATGGTCAGCATAGGACTTAACTGTCAGAAGTGTTTTTCATGAGTTGTAGCAAGACCTCTATGGGCAATTTCCCTGTGGCATTTCGCGGCAACTCTGAAACGAGTTTTAAGGGTCTAGGTAAAAATGCAGGCGCAACTTTCCGTCGTAATTCAGTCAGCAAACTCTCATGTGTGTGCATAGGTGCAACTACCAAAGCGGCTAAACGTGCAGTATTGCCAACGCCCTCAGTCTCATCTGTTTGCATAAAATAGGCACCATCATCGACACCTGAAATAGACAATAGCTGGTGATTCAAGTAACCCAGTGTCGTACTTTTGCCAGCGATATTGACCATGTCAACCGTCCTACCATGCAAAACGAATGCACATTCTGTTTTTAGCTCCAACACATCGTTGATAGCAACTCGTCCTTCAACTTGCGCACCTGTGGCGAAAAAAGTATCCTCAACTTGCTCAATCACAATGCCTTCAAATGTTTGCCAATCATAGGTTTGTGTCGTGCGTCTTGTTGCTAATTGCCCAGTTTCTGTACTTCCATAAATTTCGAGTAATTTAGCTTGCGTCTTTTGTTCTGCAAGCAACGCTAGAGGAGCTTTCAGCGGCGCAGTCGCAGACACCAACAAATCAAGTGGCCCTGGGTTTTCAATCTCAGCCAAATAAGCGCGCAAATGAAATGGCGTTGTCACCAAGGCACGTGGCCTTGGCGTACGTTGCAGCACTTGCTCTATGTCGGCTGGGTAAAAAGGTTTACTCGACTCAAAGATGGCTGCGTTTTGAAGTGCGATCAAAACTGTAGACTCAAAACCATACATATGCTGGGGCGGTACTGTGCCAATCATGGTGTAACCACTTCCTGGGACCACGCCTAAGCGCTTGCCTTCGCTTTGAACGTTGATCACCAACTTGCCCCAAGTTTTTGCATGCGGAATAGGCAAGCCCGTACTCCCTGATGTAAAAACCAAGGCTGCAATTTGCGCCTCAGGAATCAGAGGGATCAATGCATCATTCTGCGCCGGCGATACAAAAAACGCATCCCCCATAAATGTCTGTGGCAAGTTGATAGCGCACGTCAACTCATCCGTTAAACAATACAAATCTTTGTACGTAGACGCTAGGGTTGCAACTAATTCTTCAGTGTGCGTGGATGGTAATAGACACGTTTGCTGCAGAATCATGGCGGCACCAAAACCAACGGCAAAAGCATAGCGGTCTTGGCACGCTAACAGAACGTACTTGCTCGTTGGCAATTGCCCAACGCAATAGGCAACGTCAGCCAAATATTGTGCAACAGACACTGCGCGCCCATGCCTATATGCCAAGACATCTGAAAGCTGTTGATGCGTAACGAGTGGCTTCATAACAAAAAATTCAAGGTACCTGTTTTGATGGATTGGAAGGCAATATGCTCATGTCAGTTTGACTTTTTTGGTATGCCATAAACCCGTCTGACAAGCTTGCATGCACAAAGTTTTTGAATAGCAATCTTCGCAACAAGTACTCGCCTACAAAAAATGCAGCCACTAACGGCCATTGCAATAACACAGCGAAGACAGACCAAGTTGAAATTGGCGCTCCAAAAAACAGCACCGTCGATAGCACGCAGGTTGCCAAAAAGAAAAGTGCCCACGCCACCGTTACTTTACGCGCATAATTTTCAACTTCCTGAGGAAGTGAGGTGTGCACCATTCGTGCAAAAGTAACAACCAATGGGGTTACCCCTCCCTGCAGTGTTCGTCCGAAGACCCAAGCTAACAAGGCATTGGTTCCAACGTGCTGCACAAAGTACAGCGCCTGCGCATTGCCCAACACAAATGGCCATGACCACCATAGCAATAAAACGACGGGGACAACGGCAAGAACAAGCGCTAAACTAATTCTCAAAACTACTTGAGCCTGCATTAATGCTTTACTTTTGCTGAAAGTATTAATTTGCTGAAAAACAAAGCCCATCAAAATGACGGCCGGAACACCAATGGCCATGGCAGCAGCTATTAACTTTCCTTGAGGCAGCACAAGAGCAAAGTGACTTGCCAAAGCATAACCAGCTACAAGCAAGACAATGAAAATTCCTTTTAACACTCCGCTCCCATTGCGCGCATCACTCAATACCAATCAATTACTTGGTACGCTCTTGCGCGATGTATTTGCACAAAGCACCCACTGACGCAAAGCTTTCGACATTTTTAGGATCATCCGAGCGCATTTGGAAACCGTAACGCTTAGAAACAGCGAGTGCAATCTCAAGAATATCGATGGAGTCTAGGCCCAAACCATCTCCGTAAAGAGGCATGTCTGACGTGATTTCAGTTGGCGACATTTCCAAATTGAGTGAACTGATCAACAACTGGATGACTTCGGCCTCTAGTTCTTGCGGCGGAACGACGATGGGATTCGAAGCGTTGGTAGATTCCATTAAACTTAACCTATTCTCTTTGATGTTGTGCAAAGTGCTTTTGTACCTGACGGGAACTCAGCTCAGCTGGCTTTGCCATTTATTTCCAAAACAGATTTGATTTTAGCATTTGCATGCTGCCTCTGAATTTGCTTTCACATGCAAAACACAAGCCATTTATTCTTGACGACACACATGACGCCCCACAAAACGCATTTGGTACTCATCCCCTGTTACAACCCCGGTGTAAAGGTCGTTGATGTCGTGCGACATGTACGGCAATATTGGAGCCCTGTTTGGGTTGTCACCGATGGAAGCACTGACGAAAGCACTCAACTTCTTTTGGCAGAGGCCACCAAAGATAGCGATTTAAAAATCTTTGTGCGCGATGTCAATGGCGGCAAAGGTAGCGCTGTTTTTCACGGCATCACGGAAGCGCTCAAACAAGGTTACACCCACGCGTTGACTCTGGATGCCGATGGCCAACACCCCACAGAGTTGATACCCACATTCATGGCTCAATCTGTAGCGCAACCACATCATTTGGTGCTGGGAAAACCGGTTTTTGATGCCAACGCGCCAGCTTTGCGCGTGAATGGTAGAAAAGTATCCAACGCTTGGGCCAATTTAGAGACACTGGGCGCAGGGATTGGCGATTCTTTGTATGGGTTTCGTGTTTACCCTATGCAAGAGCTAAAAACTGTCATGCTCAAAAACCGCTGGATGCGACGCTTTGATTTTGACCCTGAAGCTGCCGTTCGCCTGTGCTGGGAAGGCCTGCAGCCTTTCAATATCAACGCACCCGTGAAATATTTCAGCGCTGAACAAGGTGGGGTGTCACATTTTAAATATTTACGCGACAACACCTTGCTGACTTGGATGCACACGCGTTTATTCCTTGAGTTTGTAGTCCGCTTGCCAAGTTTGCTCTCGCAACGCGCATCCCGTAAAAGCACGGATCTTGACAACTAGCACTTTTTTAAGCGTGTGAAACTGCTTAAAACCTCTTATAAGTCGGCAAATAGCGCCACTCACCCACCGCCAAATCACCCATAGGAATGCGTCCGATACGGATACGCTTGATAGCCATGAGGCGCAGGCCGACTCGTTCTATCATTTGCGGGATTTGACCGGGGCGTATGCCTTTGAAGGCGAAGCGCAGCCAGGTTTCCGTCTCGGTTTGCTGGGCGACGCTGACTTTGATGGGCGGAAGCGGGACGCCGTTGAAGCTCAGGCCGTAACACAAGCGGTCAATGGCTTGGTAGAGATCGTCCTCGTTCAGCTTGCCATTTAGTGCAGCAACTTGCACCAAACATTCTTGCTCGACGCGGTCTGCATCGTCGTTCAACTTGCGAGCCACACGGAAATCTTGCGTAAAGACAATCAAACCGCTGGATTCCAAGGGCAAGGGCGTGGTAGTTGTCAAATTGGTGAAATGGCGCTGCAGAAAGCGCGTGGCAGCAGCGGCGCCACCAGCAAGATTGGGGTCGATGGATTGTTTAGCAGGGTCAAGCAACAGCAAAGCGGGGTTGCGGCCCTCGCCCGAATCAAAACCCACAGGCTTGTGCATCAAAATCGTGACTTCTTCCAACGCTTCTAAACTGGCGTTGGCATCCAACTCAATGCGTTGATGCGCCAGCACGCGGGCACCGGCGGCTTCGATGACTTGGCCATCAACCCGTACCCAGCCGCCCTCAATGTACTGCTCGGCTTGGCTGCGTGAGCATTTGGCCTGCTCGGCGACGCGTTTGGCCAAGCGCTCGCCAACTTTGGCTTCAGCGGGGCGGTCGTCGCGTCTATCTGGCGCAATGGGTGCCATTTCGGCCGGTGCATGCACGCGCTGGCTGCCGCGTGGCTGGCCTTGGCGGTCGGCCACAGTGGTTCTGGCGGGGCGAACCCGCGCAGCAGGCGCTTTTGTTCCGGGCTTAACACCTAGCTGGGCGGGTGGCTGCTCTGGCTTGGGGGCGCGTTGCATCAAGTCGCGCTGATCTTGGTCAGACCGCCCATGTAAGGCTGTAATACCACAGGAATGCTGACTGAACCATCTTCGTTCTGGTAGTTTTCCAGTACCGCCACCAAGGTGCGACCAACCGCGAGGCCTGAGCCGTTCAGCGTGTGAACAAATTCCATCTTGCCTTGGGCGTTTTTAAAGCGCGCTTGTAGGCGGCGGGCTTGAAAAGCCTCGCAGTTAGACACCGAGCTGATCTCGCGGTAGGTGTTTTGTGACGGCAACCAGACTTCCAAGTCGTAAGTTTTCGCCGAGCCAAAACCCATGTCGCCCGTACACAAGCTCATGACCCGGTAAGCGAGTCCTAACTTCTGCAAAATCGTCTCTGCGTGCTTCACCATCTCGTCCAGCGCCTCGTAGCTGCGCTCGGGGTGGACGATTTGCACCATTTCCACCTTGTCAAACTGGTGCTGGCGGATCATGCCACGCGTATCGCGGCCGTAGCTGCCGGCCTCGGAGCGGAAGCACGGCGTGTGGGCGGTGACTTTGATGGGCAGCTCAGCCTCCGAAATGATTTGGTCGCGCACCAAGTTGGTCAGCGGTACTTCAGAGGTCGGAATCAGGTACAGCGCGGCATTGTCAGGCACTTCTTCGCCGTCTTGACCGCCTTTTTTAGCGGCGAACAAATCGCCTTCAAATTTAGGCAACTGGCCAGTGCCGTAAAGCGAATCGGCGTTGACGATGTACGGCACATAGCACTCGGTGTAGCCGTGCTCCTGCGTTTGCACATCGAGCATGAACTGCGCCAACGCGCGGTGCAAACGCGCCAACGGGCCGCGCATGACGGTGAAGCGCGAACCGGTGATTTTCGTACCCGCTTCAAAATCTAAGCCTAGTTTTTCGCCCACATCTACGTGGTCTTTTGCTACAAAATTAAGAGCTGATGAGGCAGTATTTACGCCGGCTATCGACCATTTTTTAACCTCTACATTGCCGGATTCGTCTTTTCCGACCGGAACGCTCTCATGCGGCAAGTTGGGCAGCGCCAAAAGCAAGCTTTGCAGCTCAGACTGAATCGCTTCCAAGCGGGTGGCTGAGCTTTCTAATTCGACTTTGTAAGCACCCACTTCTGCCATGATGGCGTCCGCCTCAGCTTGGCCGGCAGCGCCTTTGGCTTTGAGCTGGCCAATTTGCTTGGACAAGGCATTGCGCTTGGCTTGCAGCTCTTCGGTGCGCATTTGGATGGTTTTGCGCTCAGTTTCAAGCGCTGTGAACGCGTCCACGTTCAAAAACGCTTGGGGAGACTTGCGTGCCTCTAAGCGGGCAATCACGCCGGCGAGGTCTTTACGGAGGAAGTTGATATCTAGCATGGGGTGATTTTACGGGACGGCAGCACCGACTTGTATTTTCTCTAAACACCTTGTTTTCAGCTAACATCGTCACCCATGAATCTCGCCCGTCGTTACAACGCCATCCCTGGCATCAGCTTAGGTACAAAAATCTATTTGCACCTGCGTTGGTTGTTGACGCCGTATTCCGTCATGGCGGGCCACGTTCCCATTGTAGGCAAAGTGCTCGATGTGGGCTGCGGCCACGGTTTGTTGGCCATGAAAATGGCTTTAAGCACCGCCGGAAGGCAAGTTTTGGCGACAGACCATGACGTGCAGCGCATTGATTTGGCACGTTTAGCGGGTGCAGGTATTGGCAATTTGCAGTTTGAAGTCAGCTCGGGCAGCCCAGTCACGGCAGGTCAATTTGACGCCATCACGATGATTGATTTTTTGCACTATTTCAGCCCCGAGGAGCAAGAACGCATGACTCGCCAAGCCTTTGACCAACTGGCACCGGGCGGCCGGTTGCTGGTGCGCGAGGTGAACAGCGACGCCGGTTTGCTCTCAAAAATCAACCAGTTGTACGAAAAATTGGCGACTTGGACCGGTTTTACCCAATCCAATGAGAAAGAAAAACTGAACTTTCGCAGCCCAGCAGGCTGGCAAGCGATGTTTGCCGCGCACGGCTTCAAAGTCCGGTCTGAGCCTTGCAGCAGCCCAATTTTTGCGGATATTTTGTATATATGTCAGAAAAGTGGCGAGAAGGTAGCTTAAAGCTTCAACCCTTTCGCTCAAGCTTCAGCCCCTTCGGTAGCGGAAACTTCATCGTCTCCTGAATGCCGTCCATCTTGCGCACAGACACCGCGCCCAGCTCTTTGATACGTTTGATGACCTGATTCACCAAAATCTCAGGGGCAGACGCGCCGGCCGTCAATCCAATGGTGGTTTTGCCCTCAAACCATGCATCTTGCAGCTCGTCTGCGTTGTCAACCATGTGGCTTTCAGTGCCGAGGCGCTGCGCTAATTCGGCCAAGCGGTTGCTGTTGGAGCTGGTCGGGCTGCCAACGACGATGACCATGTCCACCTGTGGGCTCATGATTTTGACGGCATCTTGACGGTTTTGCGTGGCGTAGCAAATGTCTTGCATTTTGGGCACACGTACCAGCGGGAAACGCGCTTTGACTGCGGCGGCGATTTCTGCCGCATCATCCACGCTCAGCGTCGTTTGCGTCACCAAGGCGAGTTTTTCAGTTTGTGAGGGCACTACTTTGGCCACATCGGCCACGCTGTCGACCAAATGAATGCCACTGCTCAGCTGCCCCATCGTGCCCTCCACTTCAGGGTGACCTTGGTGGCCAATCATGATGAACTCAAAGCCTTCAGCATGCAATTTAGCCACTTCAACGTGGACTTTGGTGACCAGCGGGCAGGTGGCGTCAAAAATCTGAAAACCACGCGCTTTCGCTTCATTTTGTACCGCCTTACTGACGCCATGGGCAGAAAACACCAAGGTTGCACCCGGTGGCACGTCGCTCAGCTCTTCAATAAAAATCGCACCGCGCGTTTTCAAATCATTCACCACATAGGTGTTGTGGACGATTTCATGGCGCACGTAGATAGGTGAACCAAACTTTGTAAGCGCTGCTTCAACAATATCAATCGCCCTGTCCACGCCTGCGCAGAAGCCACGCGGCTCGGCAAGCAGGATTTCGCCATTTTTAATAAAATTTTCGTCTGTAGCCGGCGTATTTATTGCTTGAGCAGCTATATTATTCATAGTAATTTTAAAATAACTTACTTACAAAACACCAATCAATTGCACTTCAAACGTCACCGGCTGCCCCGCCAGCGGGTGGTTGAAGTCGAACTGCACGGCTGCATTCAGCCCATCGCCTTTGAAATCTTGCACCACACCGGCAAACTGGCCTTGACCGTCAGGGGTGGGGAACTGCACCACATCGCCAATCGCGTAGCTCTCCTGCGGGTCGCCCATGGTGGTGAGCTCTTTGCGCGCCAACCACTGGACCATGCCAGGGTTGCGATCACCAAAAGCAGCGCCAGCGGGCAACTCAAACGTGCGCTGCGTGCCCTCAGGCAGCCCAATCAGCAAGGCTTCAACGGCAGGCGCCAACTCGCCCGTACCCAAAGACAGCGTGGCAGGTTTGCTGGTAAAAGTGTTGACAACATCGCCCGCAGGGCCAGCCATGCGGTAGTGCAGCGTGAGGAAGGAGTCGGTTTGGACGAGTGGGGCGGTATCTAATAGGGTGTTCATAAAAGCTTCTGTAAACTGGCTCTATTGTAAGAACTTCACTTAAAACCTAGAAAAACAAGAAAAACACCTGCATGTCGATGAAAAACACCCCCGCAGACTCGCGCCCGCGTGAAAAACTCCTTGCTCGCGGGCCGGGGGCACTAAGCGACGCCGAGTTGCTGGCGATTTTGCTGCGCACCGGTATCGTGGGCAAAGGCGTGCTGCAGATGGCGCAAGAGTTGTTGGACAACAAGCTGGGGTTTGGTGGCATATCTGGGCTGTTACACACCACGGCTGAGGATTTGAAGCGCATCAAAGGCCTTGGCCCCGCCAAACGGGCGGAACTGGTCGCCGTTTTAGAACTGGCGCGCCGTGCACTGGCGCAGCAGCTCAAGGAGCGCACAATTTTTGAATCGCCCCAAGCGGTGAAAGACTATTTGCAGCTGCATTTGGCATCGCGACCATACGAAGTGTTTGCGGTGCTGTTTTTGGACGTACAAAACCGCATGCTGGCGATGGAAGAGCTGTTTCGCGGCACGCTGACACAAACCAGCGTCTACCCGCGTGAGGTCGTGCTGCGCGCCCTGCATCACAACGCCAGCTCGGTCGTTCTGAGCCACAACCACCCCAGCGGCGGCGTGCAGCCATCCAAAGCCGACGAATCGCTCACCCAAACTCTGAAAGCCGCGCTGGCTTTGGTCGATGTGCGGGTGCTGGACCACATCATCGTCGCTACGGGGCAAACGGCTTCGATGGCAGAATTAGGATTAGTTTAAGAATTTTTTAATTTTTCAGAGGAAACCGACATGACAAAAGCTTACTGGATCAGCGCCTACCGATCAGTTGATAACGCCGATGCATTGGCTGAATACGCCAAGCTGGCAGGCCCAACCTTGACGGAAGCTGGCGGCAAGTTTTTAGCGCGTGGCTTGCCCGCTGCTGTCAAAGAGTCAGGTGCCATGCAACGTTTGGTGCTGATTGAGTTTGAAAACGTACAAGCGGCGTTGGCCGCTTATGACAGCCCAGGCTACAAAGCTGCACTGAAGGCCTTGGGTGACAACGCCGTGGTTCGCGACATCCGCATCATTGAAGGTATTTGAAACAGCGCCTTGTCAAAAAGTCTAAAAAGGCTATCTAGAAGCAGTGTTTTGTATAAATTAATCGCTTTCGATGCTTATGGCACCTTGTTTGATGTCTATTCCGTGGAGCAGTTGGCGGAAGAAATTTTCCCTGGCTCTTCTAGGAATGACGGTTAAATTTCCCTTGCTACAATCATTTTTAGTTCATTCTTCCATCTTCACCAGCCAACTGAGAAACGTATGCAACCAACTGTCAAACCCCAAAACCCGAATTTCTCATCAGGCCCCTGCGCCAAGCGCCCTGGCTATGACGTGAGCAAGCTGCAGCTGGACACGCTAGGCCGTTCACACCGCTCGGCTTTGGGTAAAAAGGCGCTCGGATTGGCTTGCTCTGAAACCGCCCGCATTTTGGGCTTGCCTGAAGGCTACCGCGTTGCTGTTGTGCCCGGCTCGGACACGGGTGCGATTGAGATGGCGATGTGGTCCATGCTGGGCGCACGCGGGGTGGACGTGCTGGAGTGGGAATCTTTCAGCGCTGGCTGGGTGACAGACATCGTCAAACAGCTCAAACTGCCGAACACCAATGTGCGACAAGCCGCATACGGCGACATCACCGACTTTGCACCGGTTAATTTTAATAACGATGTGGTGTTTGTCTGGAACGGCACGACTTCGGGCGTGAAAGTGCCGAATGGCGACTGGATTCCGGCCGACCGCGCGGGTTTGACGCTGTGCGATGCGACATCTGCCGTGTTTGCCATGGACATGCCGTGGGACAAGCTGGACGTGGTCACCTACTCGTGGCAAAAAGTGCTGGGTGGTGAGGGTGCACACGGCATGCTGATTTTGAGCCCCCGCGCGGTGGAGCGTATCGAAGCCTACAACCCGCCGTGGCCCATGCCCAAAGTCTTCCGCATGAAATCGGGCGGCAAGTTGACCGAAGGTTTGTTCAAAGGCGAAACCATCAACACGCCGTCCATGCTGTGTGTGTCTGACTACCTGGATGCGCTGCAGTGGGTGGAATCGATCGGTGGCGTCAAAGGTACGATGGCCCGTTCTGAGGCCAACCTCAAAGTCTTGGAAGATTTTATTGCTGCGAACGACTGGATTTCCTTCCTCGCCAAAGACAAAGCCACCCGCTCCAACACCAGCGTCTGCATGACGCTAACCGCTTCTGAGGAGCAGGTCAAAAAGATGGTCAAACTGCTGGACGTCGAGGGCGTAGCCTACGACATTGGCGCGTACAAAGACGCGCCGGCAGGCCTGCGCATCTGGTGCGGCGCGACGGTGGAGGCGTCGGACTTGAAGGCGCTGATGCCTTGGCTGACTTGGGCCTACCAGCAAGTGACTGCATAAGTCTTGCCACTGTCCGTTACCCCTTTCATCCTGAGCCTGTCGAAGAGTTCTGCGTCCTTCGACAGGCTCAGGATGAAAGCATATTAGTATTTTGAGAAAGAGATTGCCCTGTACAAAGTCAGAACCTACAACGCGATCTCTGTCAAAGGACTGGAGCGCTTCCCGCGCCAATCCTTCGAGGTGGGCAGCGACATCAGCCAGCCCGATGCGTTTTTACTGCGCAGTCAAAAGCTGCAAGGTGTGGAAGTACCAAAATCTCTCATCGCCGCAGCGCGCGCTGGAGCTGGCACCAACAACATCCCCATTTCCGATTACAGCAAGCTAGGCGTGGTGGTTTTCAACACCCCGGGCGCAAATGCTAATGCTGTTAAAGAACTGGTGATGGCCGGCATGTTGCTGGCGACGCGGGGCATTTTGCCGGGCATGGCTTATGTCAACTCACTGACAGCCATGACGGACGCGGCCGAAATGTCCGCCCATCTGGAAAAAGAAAAAGCCCGCTTTGCCGGTGGTGAAATCAAGGGCAAAACGCTGGGTATTGTCGGCTTGGGGGCGATTGGCTCCATGGTCGCCGACATGGCGCTGGCCATGGGCATGAAGGTGGTGGGTTTTGACCCCGCGCTGTCGATTGACGCGGCCTGGCGCTTGTCTAGCGAAGTCTCGCGTATGGAAAACCTGCAGGCACTGCTGGCCAAATCGGACTACATCTCGCTGCACGTGCCGGCGATGGATGCCACCAAACACCTGATAAACGACGCCGCCTTGGCACTGACCAAACCCGGCGCGGTGCTGCTGAACTTTGCGCGAGAGACGATTGTGGATTCCGTTGCCGTCAAGAAAAGCCTTGACGCTGGAAAACTCGGCAAATACGTTTGCGACTTCCCCGAGCCGGATTTGCTCAACCACCCCCAAGTCATCGCCATGCCGCACATCGGTGCCAGTACCGAAGAATCCGAAGAAAACTGCGCCGTCATGGCGGCGGACCAGCTGATGGATTACCTGCAAAACGGCAACATCGTCTACTCGGTCAATTTCCCGGCAGTCGCCATGAGTCGCGTGGCGGGAACGACCCGCATCACCTTCTCGAATGACAACGTTTCTGGCGTTTTAGGGCATGTGCTGTCGGTTTTGGCGGATAAAAACGTCAACGTCATCGACATGATGAACAAAAGCCGTGGCGAACTGGCCTTCAACATCATCGACGTAGAAACCCAACCCGCCGCTGATGTTGTCGCAGCGATTCAAGCGGTCGAGCATGTCATTCGGGTGCGGGTGCTTTAAACCTTATTTTAATACATTTTTAAGTGTATTTTTGGCTGTAGCCGGTGTATTTATTCAATAGTTTGCTATTTAATTTATATCAATTTAAACCATTACCTGTCGTGGTAAAACCTTCAAATTCCGCACCTGAGAGCTAAAGATAATCAGCGCTTGGACGCCGAACCCCAGCAAGGCTAAGACCAAGCAGGCAGCTTCACCGTACTTGGCGCCAACCAAACCGCCTATGGCCGCACCGACAGGACGAGCGCCCATACCGACAGTCAAGAAGATAGCAGAGACACGGCCCAGCATGGGGCCAGGCGTGAGCGTTTGGCGCAGCGTAACGGAAGTGATGGTCCAAATAATCGGCCCTGCGCCAAAAAGGAAGAAAGCAAAACCTGCCAGCAAGCCTGAGGGCCAGATCAAAGTCGCCACCATGGTGCTGCAGGCGACTACTGACATGGCGGGCCCGACTTGGATGGCGCGGCCAAAAGGCATAGCGGCGACCACCCGTTTGGCCGACAGCGCGCCCACCACCATGCCAGCGCCGTAGCAAGCCAGCGTCAGCCCCACCGCGCTGGCTGACAAACCCAGCACCCGCATGGCGTAAGGCACGTAAGCAGCTTGCAGTACAAACCAAGCGATGTTCCAAGCAATCGAGGTCAACAAAATCGCCCGCAGCATCGGGTGGTGCCACACCAACTGAGCGCCATCGCGCAGCTCCAGCAACGGGTGGCGCGGCGGGGTGGCGACACGCCTTGGCTCGGGCAAACGTAGCAAGAATACTGCGGCTGATGCGGACAACACTGCCGCTAAAACAAAGGCGGTTGAAGCGCCCGCCCACGCCACCAAAGCCCCCGCCAGCGCTGGGCCAGCCGCGTAAGCCGTGCTGCGCGCCAACTCCAAGCGGCTATTGGCCTGCGCCAACGCCTCGCCCGGCACCAGTGCAGGGACCAAAGCGGGCGCGGCAACGCTGAAAGCCACCGTGCCAATCGCCCCTAAAAACCCCAAAACCAGCAGCACCGGCAGCGACAAATGCCCCGTCAATGCGGCTGCCAGCAAACCCAACAGCGCTAAGGTCCGCAATACCTCTGCCCAAACCATCAGGTGTTTGCGTGATGTGCGGTCTGCAACCAAACCCAGCGGAATTGAAAGCAGTAAAAACGGCAAGGTTTGCACTGTGGCCAGCAAACCAATTTCGCCCGCGCCAGCACCCAATGCCAGCACGGCGACGATGGGCACAGCAGCCAGACTAAGCTGCTCGGCCGATTGCGCCGCCAAATTGGCCCAAGCGAGTTTGGAGAAATCTGGCGGGAGTGGTTGCAACATGAATTGCATTGTGCCGTGCAAAAACTGCCTTTGTTACGTAATTTACGAATACTTGCAAGAAATACCAACC
>JAYVSU010000083.1:0-8054 GCA_043775055.1 Polaromonas sp. | reverse complement strand
GATGGACATGTCCATTGCAATGCCCAGCGCCGGGTGGATCGGGCCTTGCACGGCGTTGGCTTTGACAATCGGCGAGCCACATTGGTAGGCAAACAAATCGACCGTGTGTGCCGCGTGGTGCCACAGCAAATGGTCGGTCCAGCTGCGGGCTTGGCCGAGTGCGTTCATGTTGGTGCGGCGGAAAAAGTAGGTTTGCACGTCCATTTGCTGGATGTTGAACTTACCCGCTTGGATTTGCTTGTGCACATACTGGTGGCTGGGGTTAAAGCGGCGGGTGTGGCCGCACATCGCCACCAAGCCGCTGCTTTTGGCCAAGGCGACGACGTCATCAGCGCCTTTCAAGGTGTCTGCCAACGGGATTTCGACCTGAACGTGTTTGCCAGCCTTCAAGCAAGCCAAGGTTTGCTCAGCATGCATTTGCGTCGGGGTGCACAAAATCACGGCATCGACTTCGGGCAGAGCCAAGCTGTCGGCCAGATCTGTGGTGACGTGGCCAATACCGTATTGAGTTGCCGTTTCTCTGGTTTTTTCCAAGTCGCGGCTGATCAGCGATACAACTTCCACGCCTTCAATGTTTTTGATGCCGTCTAGGTGTTTGATGCCGAAGGCACCTGCGCCAGCGAGGGCGACTTTGATTGTTCTTATCATTAAAACTCCAATTTAAAATCTTGAAAAAGAAATTGAAAACGCCGTTTAATCCCAGCGCCCATATTTGTTGACTAGTCCACGCCAAAACGCATCTGACTCAGCGCCCAAAGAGGTTTGACCCGATTTGGCCGTGGCATTGGCCGTGGTTTGCACCATCACCAGCTTGAGCTCGGGATCAACAAAAATAGTTTGACCATAAACACCTAAAAGCGCAAAGCGGCGTTTATTGCCTGGATAAGTCCAAAACTGGTAGCCATAGCCAAAGTAAGGCGTGGCGATTTTTGGGTGAAAAGCCGTAGGATGCTGCTTCCAATCAGTGGCTTCAATCAAATATTCTTTGGGGATGATTTGAATTTGCGTATCAGGTCGTTTGCCGTCATTCGCCAGCAGCACGCCAAGTCGTCCGTAATCAGTGAGGGTAGCGTTAAAACCGCCCGCAGAACCAGTCACACCGAAAGGATTCTTCATCCAGGATGCACTGCTTTGCGCACCCATGGGCTGCCACAAACGTGCTTCGATGTAGTTGGCCATGTTTTGCTTAGTTGCTGCTTGAAATACCTGCGATAAGATGTTGGTCTCGGCACTCGCGTAGCTGAATTTGTCGCCCGCTGGCGCATCGCGAACCGTGAGCAGCTTGGCCGCAGCGGGAAAGCCCTCGCGATAGGCTGCGGCATTGAACCGTGCGAGGTCATCTTTTCCGTTATACAACTCTTGAAACTGTACACCAGAGGACATGCGAAGCAATTGGCGAATCGTCGCTTCGCCATATAAAGTGTCTTTTAATTTGGGTTCCAGCTCATCTGCACGTGCGTCTAAGGAGGCAATCAGCTTGTCTTGAACTGCTAAACCCATGGCCAGCGAGGCTATTGATTTCGCCATAGATTGCGATACAAAGCGATGCTCTGGTGTGCGGTCATACTGATAACGCTCGATCAAAATTTCACCGTCTTTGATGACCAATAAACCCATTACTCGCTGGCGTGCGAGATAGTCGTCCAGCGTGTAAGTTCGTCCATCGATGCGCCAATACACACTGGGCTCAGAGTTGGTACGACGCAGCTGCATCGGCTGGTTGCTAGCGGTCAATGGGGTGAAAGTGGTTTTACCCGTATTGATTTTGTCTAGCTGGCTGAAAGATCCCACACGCACGGATTCATCAAAAAACCAATTGGCTGCTGTCCCCACTGGATAGCCGTTTGATTTGCCAAGCTTCTTTTCATCAGGTGCAGCAAAAGACACTGAGATAGCTGCTGTCATGATCAGCCCAAGCAATACGCGTAAAACGATCATATATTTTCTAAAATCAAATGACCCACAGATGTGTTGCTGGCCGGCACATGGTGAAAGCGGTGGATTTCTTTGGGTTTAGCTCCGCCCGCCACATCAGCCATCGCTCCGCGCGCGATCAGCCACATCACCAGCTCAATACCCTCGCTGCCCGCTTCGCGCACATAGTCCATGTGCGGCATTTTGGCGAGGTCTTCGGGGTCGTTGACCATGCGTTCAATAAAAGCTTTGTCCCAATCGAGGTTGATCAAACCTGCTCTAGCGCCCTGCAACTGGTGGCTCATGCCGCCTGTGCCCCAAATTTGCACGTTCAAAGGTTTGCCGTCTGCGTTCAAGCCGTCATAGCTTTCAATCGCTTTGCGGATGGCTTTGCCCAAGTTCAGGCAGCGCTGACCCGACGGCACCGGGTATTGCACCACGTTGACGGCG
Organism: Polaromonas sp.; assembly: GCA_043775055.1. Classification (GTDB taxonomy): domain Bacteria; phylum Pseudomonadota; class Gammaproteobacteria; order Burkholderiales; family Burkholderiaceae_C; genus Aalborgiella. Next base: position 5,690 of record JAYVSU010000083.1, on the reverse strand, counting down.
AAGGGAATGACAGGACAAGGCCATTCTTTGACATCACCACACATCAGCGACAGCGGCACAGTCAAACCGTGGTCCACATCCATGTGGTTGATGATGGTCAGGTCAAAATCTTGCTGAATGACGGACTGCGCAATGTGCGATGCCAACTCAGGGTGACCTTTGACCATGGGCACGGGACGCGCACCGTAGCCTTCGTCAGCAGGCATGTACGCATCCGCGCAGCCAATGGCGAAGGTGGGAATCATCGACAAATCAAACGCGGTGGCGTGGTCGTTGAAGACCAAGAAGATGACATCCGGTGTGTTGTCTTTCATCCACTGTTTGGATTTTTCATAGCCCTTGAACACAGGCTGCCAATACGGCTCGTGGTCTTTTTTTAGGTCCAGCGCAGCGCCAATGGCGGGCACGTGGGAGGTGTAAACGGAAGCGGTAATTTTTGCCATGATGATGCCTATGCCTTAATCCAATAATTTGCCTGTGCCACTGCCTTGCGGTTGGTGTTTGACCTGCGCATCGCCGTCTTCACCAATCACGCGGTTGCCATCAATGTGGCGACCACCGGCAATCATCATGTCGCGGTATTCAGTCTCGGTTTTACCGGTCATGGAGCCCGCCATTTGCTGAAAGCTCTTGCCATGCGTCGCGCCCAGTTTGGCAAGGAAGTAAATATTGCCGCCCAAAGCGATGGCGCGGTTCAAATCAGCTGTCAACACTGCTTGCTTTTGGTCTTCTGTCATTGGCCACTCGTCTAGGTAGGCGCGTTGGTTGGCTAGGAAGCGCTCACGGTTAGCGGCTTTCATCAGCGACATGCAAAACTGGTTCAGGTGGTAACCCTTGCGGCTTTGCTCAGCGTCAAAAATGGTGGTGCCAGGGAGGTTAAGGTAGGGTTTTTCTAAAGACATGGTTCAAGTTCCCCAGTAAAGACGTGTTGGATTGTCTACTAATAGTTTCTGTTGTAAGTCAGAAGTCGTCGCAATATGCGGGATGTAATCGACCAGCAAGCCGTCATCGGGCATGTGGTCTTTCAAGTTTGGGTGCGGCCAATCTGTGCCCCAAAGCACGCGATCGGGGAAGGTCTCGACCAAGCGCTTGGCAAAAGGAATCACGTCTGCATAGGCGTTTTGTTCGCCATTCAGCGCTTTGGGGCCGCTCACGCTCAGGCGCTCGGGGCAACTCACTTTGCTCCAGATGTTGCTGTGTTCACGCATCATTTTGACGAACAACTCAAACTCTGGACCATCCACCGGTTTGGTCACATCGGGGCGGCCCATGTGGTCCACCACGACGGTGGTTGGCAAGGCGGTGAAAAAGTCGTACAGCTCAGGCAAATCAACCGCTTCAAAGTAGATCACCACATGCCAGCCTAGCGGTGCGATGCGGTTGGCAATTTCCAGTAAGACTTCGCGCGGGGTGAAATCCGCCAAACGTTTGACAAAGTTAAAGCGCGTGCCACGTACACCGGCGGCGTGCATCTGTTGCAGCTCAGCGTCCGTCACGTTGCGGTTAACGGTGGCCACGCCACGCGCTTTGCCGTTGGAGGCTTTGAGCGCATCGACCAAAGCGCGGTTGTCCGAGCCGTGGCAGGTGGCTTGCACGATGACGTTTTTGTCAAAACCCAAATGGTCGCGCAGCGCGAACAATTGTTCTTTGGACGCATCGCAAGGCGTGTATTTGCGTTCTGGCGCGTAGGGAAACACATCGCCGGGGCCGAAGACGTGGCAGTGTGCGTCTACCGCGCCAGCGGGGAGTTTGAAACGCGGTTTGCTGGGGCCTGTGTACCAGTCTAGCCAGCCAGCTGTTTTAGTGAAATCGCCAAGTGTAGGTTTTGACATGTTGTTTGATTCAGGTGATGTGAAAGTACGTTTTGTGAAGGTGCGTTGTGATTAATCGATGTACTTTAAACCGGCTTTTTCCAAGCCTTCGCGCATCTTGTAATAGTCCAAACCGAGCACGCCAGAGGCAAAAATGGCGCGTTTGTCGCCTTCAAATTCTTCACGTTTTTCAGCGGCATCCGCCACTTGCTGTGCCACGGCTGCCGGGACGACGACAACACCGTCAATGTCTGCAATCACCACGTCGCCTGGGTTGACCAGCGCACCGGCGCAGACCACAGGGATGTTGACGGAGCCTAGCGTTGATTTGATGGTGCCTTTGGAGTGGATGGCTTTGCTGAACACGGGGAAGCCCATCTCGGTCAAGTCCTTCACATCACGCACGCCGCCGTCAATGATCAAGCCCTTGGCACCGCGCGCCATGAAGCTTGTGGCGAGCAAGTCACCAAAAAAGCCGTCGTTGTTGTCGGTGGTGCAAGCGGCTACGGCCACGTCACCGGGCTGCAATTGCTCGGCGGCAACATGCATCATCCAGTTGTCGCCGGGTTGCAACAGAATGGTGACGGCGGTACCACAGATTTTGGCGTTGCTGTAAATCGGGCGCATGTAGGGCTTCATCAGCCCAACGCGACCCATCGCCTCATGGATGGTGGCGACGCCGAATTTGGAAAGTTTTTCAACGGCGGCTTTGTCCGCGCGGACGATGTTGCGTTTAACGATGCCCAGTGTGGTCATTTTGAGATTCCTTTTAACTTTTAAGTATTATTCCGTTCGGGCTGAGCTTGTCGAAGCCTTTACCCTTCGACAAGCTCAGGGCGAACGGGGTGGTTTGCTTATGAAATTATTGGTTCTTGGCCTTGAGTGCCGCATCCAAACGCGGGAACACGCGGCGGGCGTTGCCTTCGTAGATTTGGTAGCGGTCGGCGTCGCTCAATATTTTGGACGCTTCGATGTAGCGTTTGGTGTCGTCGTAGTAGTGACCGGTTTCGGGGTCGATACCGCGGACAGCACCTATCATTTCAGAGGCAAACAGCACGTTTTTGACGGGAATCACGGTGTTCAGCAGGTCAATGCCGGGCTGGTGGTAAACACAGGTGTCGAAGTAGATGTTGTTCAGCAAATGTTCGCTCAACAGCGGTTTTTTCAGCTCTTGCGCCAAACCACGGAAGCGGCCCCAGTGGTAAGGCACTGCGCCGCCGCCGTGCGGAATCAAAAAACGCAGAGTGGGGAATTCTTTGAACAAGTCACTGGTCAGGCACTGCATGAAGGCGGTGGTGTCGGCGTTCAAATAGTGCGCGCCTGTGGTGTGGAAACAGGCGTTGCAGCTGGTGGAGACGTGGATCATCGCGGGGATGTCGTATTCGACCATCTTTTCGTAAATCGGGTACCAGGCTTTGTCGCTCAAAGGCGGCGATGTCCAGTGGCCACCGCTCGGATCTGGGTTGAGGTTGATACCGACGTTGCCGTATTCTTTAACGCATTTTTCCAACTCTGGGATGCAGGTCGCAGGGTCCACGCCTGGGCTTTGCGGCAGCATGGCGGCACCGATGAAGTTGTCGGGGAAGAGCTCTGCCACGCGGAAGCACAGCTCATTGCAAATGGCCGCCCAAGTGGATGACACATTGAAATCGCCAATGTGGTGCGCCATGAAGCTGGCGCGCGGGGAGAAGATGGTCAGGTCGCTGCCGCGCTCTTTCATCAAGCGCAGTTGGTTGGTTTCTATGGTTTCAATCAACTCATCGTCGCTGATTTTGAGGTCAGAAACCTTAGGCATCATGGCGGCATCTTTGATGCCAGCGATCTGCTGATTACGCCAATTTTCCAGCGACTTGGGTGCTGTGGTGTAGTGGCCGTGGCAGTCGATGATGAGGGGTTTTTGTTGGCTCATGGGTGTCTTTCTGGCTGATTTTATAAAAATAAGAGGTAAATATGGCTGTAAACGTCGTATTTATTGCCTGAGAAGCTATGAAATTAATAGTAAATTAAAAGAATTTTCATGCAATAAGCGCCATCCCTTGTCGCAATTTTGCGTTTGCAGCAGCGGGTGAGGCCATGTAAGCGAGTAACTTGCTAGCTTCTTCTATATGTGCAGAAGCCGTGCAAACCCCAGCTGAAAAGGTCGTCGTGATTTGAATTTCTGGCGGCAGCGGGCCAACAATGCTGATGCCTTCCAAGTGGATCAATTCGCTGAGCTGCTGAAAACCCAGCTCAACCTCGCCTCTAGCTACCAACGAGCCGACCGGCACGCCCGGCGGCGCTTGGACGATGCGGCTGGCGATTTGCTCGGCAATGCCCCAACGCTCAAACAATTTGGCCAGTGCCACACCGCTGGGGCCAGTGGAGTAGCTGATGGTCTTACCTCTTGCTACAACGGCCAAAACAGCGGCTTTGACGGCGGCTTCGCTGGAGATGTCGGGTGCTGTGCCTCCCGCTTTGACGGCGACGGCCACGCCAGAATTGACCAAATTGACCTTGTTCTTAGGGTCAATGTGTCCCGCAGCGATGAGTTTGTCAATCGCGTCCGATGCCAAAAAGACCACGTCAAATACCTCGCCGGCTTGCACACGCTTGGCCGCATCGACACCGCCTACCGATTCAATAGCGATAGCCACGCTTGCTAACTTTTTGTAATCCGCTACCAATTCCGCCAACAATTGACGGGTTGCCATCGAGGAAATGCCTTTAATTGCCGTCTGAATGGTCGTATTTGTCATGCAGAGATTGTGCTGTGAAAGGGTGACTATGTGAAGCTCTCGCCGCGCCTATCAGTTATGCAAAAAATAAATAACTGAATTGACGTTATTCGCTAGTTGAAACTAAAATAGTGCATGGAACTCGAACAAATCGAATACTTCGTCCGTGTCGCAGAGCTGGGCAGTTTTACCCGTGCTTCGCGTGCGTTGAACATGGCACAACCCGCACTGAGCCGCAAAATCCGGCAGCTAGAGGTCGAGTTACGGCAAAACCTGTTGGTGCGCAATGGCCGTGGGGCAACCACCACCGATGCTGGCAAGCTGCTGTTGGAGCACGGGCGCGGCATTTTGCACCAGGTGCAGCGCTTGCGTGAAGAGTTGGGGCGTGTGCGCGGTTCCTTGGCGGGCAGGGTGGCGATTGGTCTGCCGCCCAGTATTGCCAAGGCGCTGACGGTGACACTCACCCGCGAGTTTCGCGCTAAATTACCGCAGGCTACGCTGTCTATTTCAGAGGGCTTGTCCGTCGCCATGCAAGAATCCATAGGCAATGGTCGGCTTGACATTGCGCTGCTGTATGGCGCTGTGCCCACGCCGGGGCTTGAAATCACGCATTTGTTAGACGAGGACTTGTTTTTGGTGCAGCGCAAAGGTCAGCGCGCGCAATCTGAGGCGGTCACGTTGAAAGACGTCTCCGCACTGCCGCTCATCATTCCTACCCGCCCGAACGCCATTCGCATGCTGGTGGAGTCTGAAATGGCCAACATCAACTGCCGCCCCAACATCGCGCTAGAAATTGACGGCGTGCCTGCTATTTTGGACTTGGTGCTCGACGGTGCAGGCTGTGCCGTGTTGTCAAAAAACGCGGTTACCACTTCTGGCCAAGCCAGTTTGTTTTCGGTGCGGCCGATTGCTGCTTTGCACAGCAAGTTGTCCATAGCCGTAAGCTCACAGCGCCCCGCCACATTGACGCAACAAGCCATGCTAGAGTTGATACAACAATTAATTGTTTCTAATTTCAAAAGTTCTAGTCAATGAGCACCACGTCCCCTAAGCCTTCCCCCAAGCATCTCCCTTACAAACTCGCCGGCATCATGGGCTGGCCAGTTGCTCACTCCCGTTCTCCCAGCATTCACAACTATTGGATAAAACAACACGGTTTGAACGG
>JAYVSU010000082.1:0-3567 GCA_043775055.1 Polaromonas sp. | reverse complement strand
GCTGATTGAAGAAAACGGCAACGAACTGCTGGCCCAACCAATCAAAGCGACGTCCAGCATCCCTGAAGCAGGCGTGCAAGACGTGGTGATTCTGGCCTTGAAGGCGCACCAGGTAGCAGCTGTGGCCGCAGACCTGCCGAAACTGATGCACAGTACGACTCGCGTGGTGACCATGCAAAACGGCATTCCTTGGTGGTATTTTCACAAGCTACCGGGTGCGCTGGGACAACCTTACCTCGGCAAACCCATCCATGCGGTTGACCCTGACGGCACGATTGCCAAGTACATTGCCATTGACCGCGTGATTGGCAGCGTGGTTTACCCCGCTAGCGAAGTGATTCGTCCTGGGGTCATTAAAGTCATTGAAGGCAACCGTTTCACTTTGGGCGAAATTGACGGTAGCGACACGCCTAGCATCCGTGCCATCAGCGATGCGTTCAAGGCAGCCGGCTTCAAAGCACCGGTATCCAGCGATATTCGGTCTGAAATTTGGCTCAAAGTATGGGGCAACTTGAGCTTCAACCCCATCAGCGCCCTCACCCATGCCACGCTGGAAGACATTTGTGTCTACCCAGCTACACGCGAACTGGCCGCAAATATGATGACCGAAGCGCAAACCATTGGCGAGAAACTGGGTGTGCAATTCAAAGTTAGCTTAGAAAAACGCATCGCAGGTGCGCAAGCTGTGGGGCAACACAAAACCTCGATGTTGCAAGACGTAGAAATGGGCCGCCAGCTTGAGTTGCAAGCCTTGGTAGGCGCGGTGATGGAGTTGGGTCAAATCACCCAAACGCCAACACCGACGATTAACGCTGTTTATGCCTTGGCCAGTTTGCTGGCTAAGAATCTGCAAGCCCACAACGCTACTTTAAAGATTTCTTAAATTTCTAGTCCTTTTCTAACTTTGCGTTTCTACTTTTCAAAACTACTCTAATCACGCTGACATGACACACTTCACCACCCTGCACGAGATGATCGCCATTCACGCCCAGCAAACGCCAGAGGCAATCGCCATGTCCGCACCTTCAGCCACACCGCTGAGCTACGGTGGTTTGCACCATCTGATTGCGCAAACCATGCGCACCCTCAACGCCATGGGCATTGGCCGTGGTGACCGCGTGGGCATCGTGCTGCCCAATTGCCCTGAGATGGCCACTGCCTTCGTCGCCGTTGCCAATTGCTGTAGTGCTGCACCGTTGAACATGGCTTATCGTGCTGAAGAATTTGAGTTTTACCTGAGTGATTTGAATGCCAAAGCCCTGATTGTGGCGACCGGCAGCGACACGCCCGCTCGCGCCGTAGCTGCCAAGCTCGGCGTTGCGGTGATTGAACTCACCGCCAAACCTGAACTTGGCGCTGGGACATTCACACTCAGCTGCGAAGCACTTAAAGGCGCTACTGCAAAGAGCAGTGGTTTGGCACATACGGACGATGTGGCCTTGATTTTGCACACCTCCGGCACCACATCACGCCCCAAAATCGTGCCTCTCACCCACAAAAATGTCTGCGCCTCTGCGCGCAACATCAGCGCCATGTTGAAATTGACGCAGGCAGACCGCGAGCTACATGTCATGCCGCTCTTCCACATCCATGGCTTGATAGCTGGCGTTCTGGCACCCATGGCGGTGGGTAGTCAAATTTTCTGCACACCCGGTTTCAACGCGCTCAAGTTTTTTGCTTGGATGAAAGAATGCAAACCGACCTGGTACACCGCTGTGCCAACTATGCACCAAACTATTTTGTCCCGCGCTGCCGGCAATATGGATGTGATTGAAGCCAACCCGTTGCGCTTTATCCGTTCTTCATCCTCGTCCATGCCCACGCAGGTGATTGCCGAGCTTGAAAAAGTCTTCAAAGCGCCACTGATCGAGTCTTACGGCATGACCGAAGCAGCGCACCAAATGGCCAGTAACCCCTTGCCGCCTGCCAAACGCATCCCCGGCTCGGTCGGCGTTGCAGCCGGCCCAGAAGTTGCGATCATGGATTTGGCTGGGAATTTGCTGGACGCTGGGGAGATTGGCGAGATTGTGATTCGCGGTGAAAACGTCACTCTAGGCTACGAAAACAACGACAAAGCCAATGCCGAGGCCTACACCAACGGCTGGTTCCGCACGGGCGATCAAGGCACGATGACTGAGGATGGCTACTTGTCGCTCACAGGCCGATTGAAAGAAATCATCAACCGGGGTGGCGAGAAAATCTCGCCTTTGGAGGTGGATGAAGTCCTTATGGATCACCCTGCCGTGATGCAAGTCGTGACCTTTGCCATGCCCCACCCCAAGCTAGGTGAAGACGTGGCGGCCTGCGTCGTATTACGTGAAGGCCATGTCTTGACAGAGCGTGAACTGCGCGAGTTTGCTGGCACCAAGCTGGCAGACTTCAAAGTGCCAAAAAAGGTTTTATTCATGGCAGAAATTCCCAAAGGTGCAACTGGCAAGCTGCAACGGATTGGATTAGCCGCCAAACTGGGTTTAGGCGAATAAAACCAATTATTTAGGGCTTTTTTAGATGTAGCCTTCATATTTATTATATAGTTTGCTATAAAATAAATAGCATTATGTCACCATAAAATACCCATTGGCTACCCTAAATTGGGTATTAGTTTGGTATTGACGCACTTATTTTGCCAGCGTAAATTGTCACATCGACTTCAGTTGAGGTGACAAGATGATCGACGAAAACTTGATTTTCAGCAGCGATGACAGCCATGCTGCCCAGCAAATTGAGCAAGAACACCGTGACTGCGCGAACCGTCGCGCTCAAAATATCGCTCGTTTGCTTAACGAATTGAGGAACCCAGCGCAGATTGCCAAACGCATCACAGTTGAGTTTGAGCGCGAATCTGCGTTAATGAAACGCTTGCTGGCTCAAATTGAGCGCATGGACGGTGCAGCAGAGCCTGGGACACATGACAAATTAAAAGATCGCTGGGATGCAGAAGTGGCGTCTCGAGAATCCAATCTGTTTACACGCGCCATGCCGTATCACTTGTGGGTGTCAATGCAAGCCACGCCCAGATGGTCTCATTCACGCAATGCGTTGCAAAAAGCACTCGATTTACTTGAAGATGAACAGCGCAGTTGCTATTCAGGCCTCTCTGGCCGTAGGCAAAGCAGACCTCTCAAAGAAAAAAGTCAAAGCGCTATTTCAAAAACATAACGACAGAATTTGCTTTTTAAGCAAATAAACTCTTGTACTGCTCGCGCAGCAGGTTTTTTTGTACCTTGCCCATGGTGTTGCGTGGCAGTTCTTGCAACACAAAGCAGCGTTTTGGGATTTTTAAAATTAGCCAGCTTTGCTTTCAAATCTCCCAAAACAGCCTCTGATGTGAGCGTCGCACCTGACTTCAAAATCAGCTCGACACTGGCAGGACGCAGCTCAATGCCACGGCGGTTCGCTATTGGGGCCGATGAATGACTTCGATTTCCTGCATAACGCCTGCGCTTTCTCTTCTGGCAGCGCAGATGAGATCGCAGCTTGCAGCTACGATCTCGGTAGATATGCTGGTAAATGCTTTCATGGCTGATGGGCAAGTAGGCGGAGATTTGCTCAGGACTGTGCTGTACG
>JAYVSU010000081.1:0-4095 GCA_043775055.1 Polaromonas sp. | reverse complement strand
ACTTGGCGCGTCAAGAGATTAGAAGTTACAAACAATTACCAAAAAACTTCTACCAAATCCAGACCAAATTCCGTGATGAGCGCCGTCCACGTTTTGGTCTGATGCGTGGCCGTGAGTTCACTATGAAAGACGCCTACAGCTTTGACCGTGATATGGACAGCGCCAAAGCCAGTTACCAAGTGATGGCTGCAGCCTACCGCAAGATTTTTGACCGTTTCGGCCTGACCTACCGCGCAGTTGCGGCCGACAGCGGCGCGATTGGTGGCGATTTGAGCGAAGAATTCCAAGTCATCGCCGCCACCGGTGAAGACGCCATCGTCTACAGCACCGGCAGCGATTACGCCGCCAATATGGAAAAAGCCGAAGCGGCTGCACCCGTTGCCACTGGCAAAGTGGGTTCGCTGATGATGACAAAAACAGCGACACCCGGCCAATCTACCTGTGCCGATGTGGCTGAATTGCTGGGTTTGCCACTGCAAAACACCGTCAAATCCCTCGTTTTGGCCACTGACGCCAAAAACGACAAAGGCGAAGCGGTTAAAACCCAAGTCTGGCTCTTGCTGCTGCGCGGCGACCACGATATGAATGAAGTCAAAGTCGGCAAACTGGCCGGTTTGACCGATTTCCGCTTCGCCACCGTGCCTGAAATCGAAGCGCACTTTGGCTGCCAACCGGGCTATTTAGGTCCAATTGGCTTGAAGTTACCTGTCAAGCTCGTTGTTGACCGCGAAGTGGCGGTGATGTCAGACTGGATCTGCGGCGCGAACGAGATTGACTTCCACATGACGGGCGTGAATTGGACACGCGATTTGCCTGCACCCGAAATCGTCGCTGACATTCGAAACGTCGTCGCTGGCGACGCTTCGCCAGACGGCAAAGGCGTCTTGGCGATTGAACGCGGTATCGAAATCGGCCATGTTTTCTACCTTGGTACCAAGTACAGCAAAGCCATGAACGCCACGTTTTTGGACAACAACGGCAAGCCGCAGTTTTTAGAAATGGGCTGCTACGGCATCGGCATCACCCGCCTGCCAGCCGCCGCGATTGAGCAAAACCACGACGCCAAAGGCATCATCTGGCCCGATGCGATTGCGCCTTTCACAGTGGTCTTGTGCATGGTCGGCCCAGACCGCAACCCAGACGTCAAAGCCGCTGGTGAAAAGCTCTATGCCGAGCTGGTAGCCGCAGGTGTCGATGTGATGCTGGACGACCGTGGCGAGCGACCTGGGATCATGTTTGCCGAGTGGGAGTTGATTGGCGTGCCACATCGCGTTACCATTGGTGACCGTGGCCTCAAAGACGGCCAAGTCGAATATCAACACCGGCGGGATGCGGAGGCTACGAAAGTGTCGGTTGACGATGTATTTAAATTATTAACTTCTAAGCTTAAGGTTTGAATTTGAGCCTGCATCTGAATTTAGTGAACTTGAACTTGACGAATCAAGATATGGACGCGTCTTCTACTTTTATTAGCAGGAGAAGCTGTCTCTTGTCGGCAACTGCATTGCCAAGTTTGCTATTATTTTCGATGCAAGCCACGGCTGGTTCACAACTGGAAGAGCCGATGGCTGACTCTGTGCGTAGTGCGCTGAGTTCTGCCGTAGCGAGTACGGCACCGCCGATTCCTGAATTTCAGGATACTGAATCACGTCTTAAATACCTGCGCTGGCTTGGGACGATGAGTGAGCGACTGATCAAGAAAAAACCTGATCCACAGCAACGCGTTGAGTTCTTACAAACTGTTTGGTACGAGAGCAAGCGTGCGGGCTTGGACGTGTCGCTGGTGCTGGGTTTGACGCAAGTAGAAAGCAATTTTCGCAAGTACGCCGTCTCTCCCGTTGGTGCGCGCGGCTACATGCAAATCATGCCATTTTGGACGCGCGTGATTGGCGATGGTGATGCATCCAAACTCTTTCACATGCAAACCAACTTGCGCTTTGGTTGTGCCATATTGCGCCATTACCTAGATCGTGAGCGGGGTGATTTGTTCCTAGGGCTAGGCCGCTACAACGGCAGCCGTGGCAAAGCTGCATACCCCGATGCGGTGCTGGGCGCAAAGAAAAAGTGGGAGTTTGCGGGGTAGACATTTACTTTGAAGATTTTTGCGGTGAAGTCGCATCTTTCAAAATCTCATGCATCAGCGTGCGCACTTTCCCCAAAATCAAAGGTTCTGTGCGCGAGGCAATCGTGACCAAGCCAAAACGCGCTTTGGCTTGCATAGGCGGCGAAACGGGTAGTTCCACCAAATCGGGGCCCGAGGCTCGGATAGCCAACAGTACGGCATCGCTGTTGCGCGCTACATCCAACAAGCAGGAAATTTCTTCGGATCGCAGGTTCACCAGCTGATCAGGATGTGCTTGTGGCCCATACCGTTCCATCAAAATGCGCGCAACTTCATCACTCAAAGGCGTTGAGGCAATGGGATAGTCCTTAAGCATTGCAAACGGAACACTGCTTTTGTTCGCTAGCGGGTGGCCCGGGCGGCACATGAAGACGCCAGCCATCTCATAGATAGCGTCAACTTTTAAATCAGCCGATGGTTGCAAAGAGCGAATATCCAAGATCAACGCATCCAAAAAGCGCTCTCGCAATGCTTGCACCAGCAACGTCGTGCTGCCACGTGAAATATCAATGTGTGCTTTAGGGTATTCGGTCGCCATGAGCATCAGCAGGGGCGACATCAGCATGGCACCCGGCCCAGAACCCATGCCAATGCGAAATTGGCCGATTTCCCCTTTTTTAAGTTGCAGGCTGGTCTGGCGCAATTCCTTGGCTTCGTCTACCAAGACGCGGGCGCGCTGGACAATCTGCAGGCCAAAAGCGGTGAGTTCGTTTTTTCGCCCGATGCGGTCAAACAGGGGTTGCCCTAATTCTTCTTCCAGCGCTTTGATGCTGCGGCTCAAGGCCGGCTGCGTCAGGTGCAGTTTGATAGCTGATTGACTGAATGACCCAGTGGCGGCCAATTCAATCAAATGCCTGAGTTGAACCAATGTCATTGCAGCTCCAAGTATTCATAAAAGTAATGCTATGTGAGATTAGAATGCATTGGACATTATAGATACTGCATTCATAGAATGCAGCCACCACAACTACTGAGGGTGCTGATATGTCAATCAAATTTAACCGATGGGCCGCTTTGTTGAGCGGGTTGTTCTTGACTTGCGCTTCATGGGCACAGGCTTATCCCAGCAAACCAGTGACGTTGATGGTGCCTTATCCAGCTGGTGGTTTGTCCGATGTGATTGCACGCCGCGTTAATGCGCCACTGGGCAAGGCGCTGGGTCAGCCCGTGATCGTTGAAAATTTAGGCGGAGCCAGTGGTGGCATTGGCGCTCAAAAAGTGTTGAGCGCACCGTCTGACGGCTATATGTTGTTTCAAGGGTCACCGAATGAGTTGATTTTTGCACCGATGGCATTGTCATCCGTCAAATACAAATCAGAAGATTTCCGTCAAATCCACCGTATCGCCATGGCACCTATGGCTATCCTTGCGCGTTCAGATTTGCCAGTTAACAATGCGGATGAATTGGTAGCTTATGCCGCTAAAGCCGCCAAAGAAGGTAAATCTCTGTCGTACGGCAGCGTTGGCATTGGATCTTTTTATCATTTGTTAGGTGAAAAATTGAGTCGCCAAACAGGTATTCCGATGTTGCACGTGCCCTACAAAGGCCTTGCAGATGTGGTTAAGGATTTGATCGGCAATCAGGTCGATATTTTTATGACGCCCTACGGCGCTGCTCAAGTTGAATTAGCGAAATCAGGCAAGATAAAGTTCATCGCAGCTTTGTCACCAAGCCGCGGTCCCTTGATGCCTCAATTGGCCAGCACCACTGAAAGCAAAGCTTTGAAGACTTTCACTGCAGAAATTGGCACAGGCTATTTCGTGAAGCGCGACACACCAGAGCCGGTTGTTCAAGCCTTGCATAAAGCTATTCAATCCGTGATTAGTGATGCCGAGTTCAGAAGCAGCATGGTTGCTATGGGTCAGGAGACATCGCCTTTGCAGTCATTGGAAGTCGCTAACAAAGCCTTTGTGGACGAAACCGCACAATACCGTGCCATCGGCAAGGCGATCAATTTGCAGCCTCAATAACA
>JAYVSU010000080.1:0-6134 GCA_043775055.1 Polaromonas sp. | reverse complement strand
GATGTTTTCAGCAACGTTTTTGAAAATGATGGCCAAGGCGATGGTGGACATGATCCAACCAAATTCGCTTTTGATCTTGATGGCGGGGCGGACACCAATCCACTCTACAAAAGCACCTTGCATAGCGCCGAAAATAATGACGATTGGAATCATCAACCAATAATTCATATAAGGGCCGCCGTGGATGTTACCCACCACTGATAAGCCAACCAATGCGCCCAGCATCAGGGACTCGCCCTGTCCAAAATTCAAGGTACCTGAGGTCGCGAAGGTTAATTGGTAACCGAATGCAATCACGCCGTAGATCATGCCCAGCGCGATACCGCTATAAATAAGCTGTAAAAAAATTTCCACGATGTTCCCCTGTCAATGAATATAGCGAGACGGCGCTTTTCAGCCCCCAGATTTCAACGTCAACAATCAATGATAAAAAAGCCGGATAGTCCGGCTTTTTTATCATATCAACCTCTAAAGCAAGTTATTTTTTGGCGGCTTTAGTACGGACTTCACCACCTTTTTTCTTGTCTTCGTCATAGGCGTAATACACGCGGCCATCTTGCACCTTGCCAATCACCGCCATGTTTTGGGTGATGGCTTCATGGTCTGCTTTGGAGAACGGCTTGTTGTATGTCGTCACCACGCCTTCAATCGGTGCTTTCAGGTCTTCCAAGGCGGCCAAAATCTTCGGTCCCTCAGTCGACTTGGCTTGCGTCATGGCGGCGGCCAACAGGTAAACCGAGTCATAACCTTGCGCTGCAGACACTGGTGATGGAATGCGATCCACTTTGTAAGCTTTTTGGTAGGCCGTGATGAAGCTGGCGCGCTTAGGCGTGTTGGCTTCTTGGATGAAGGTTTGCGGCATGATCGCACCATCGGCGTTTTTACCGGCGTTGTCGATGAAGTTACCCATCGACAGGGTCCAAGAACCCATCATCGGCACTTTCCAGCCAAGTTTGATCATGCCGTTGGCGATTTGCGCCAGTTCTGGGCCAATGCCGTAGGTAATCACCACTTCAGCACCCGCCTCTTTGGCTTTGAGCAACTGCGGCGTCATGTCCACGTCTTTGATGTTGTATTTTTCAATCGCCACGGCAGTGATGCCTTTGGCTTTGAGGGCTTTTTCCAGATCTTCACGACCCAGTTGGCCGTAGTTGGTGGAGTCGGCCAAGATGGCGACCTTGGTGTATTTACGGCGTGAAATCAACTCTTCCACAATCATGGCGGACTGAATCGTGTCATTGGCTGAGTTGCGGAACACATAGTTTTCAGGTTGATCGGCAAACTGCTTAGTGATGGTGGTGGCGGTCGCCACGTTGTTCATGACCGGGATTTTGGCTTCTTGGTAGAAGCGCTGTGAGGCCAAAGCCACGCCAGAGTTGATGTAGCCCACGGTTGCGACGACTTTTTCTTTATTGATCAGCTCTTGTGCAATCTGCACACCGCGTTCGTTTTTGGCTTCGTCGTCACGCTCAATCATCTCGATTTTGCGGCCCATCACGCCGCCTTTTGCGTTGATTTCAGTCACAGCCAATTTGGCGCCGTCGCGCATGGAAACGCCCATCGGGCTGGAGCCGCCGGTCAGCGGGCCCTGCAGACCGATTTTGATGGTATCTGCTGCAAAACTAAGCGTTGCTGCTGCAAGAGCGATGGAACTGATGGCAAGATGTCGTACGATTTTCACGTGAGTCTCCATAAATAGTGGGTTAGTTGCTGGGATTGCACCATTGCATCAGCATTCCGAATTATGGTTCTGACCATGTCATATGAAGATAGGTACATACCACGATATTCACAAAATGAATGACGCCATTTAGCAGAGAGAAACTTCCGTTTCCCCAAAAAATGGTGACTTGGAGCAGTCTAGGCACTTCGGCTGATTTGAAAAATCAGCGATTTAAATCGTAAATCGGGATACGATATACACCTACAGGTATTAATTTTTAGAGGTGTAAGCGATGACCCAATTGACGAATGAGATCAAAAAGAAAGCCTTATGCGCCCGTTTGGCGCGGATTGAAGGGCAGCTGCGCGGGGTGCAGCGTTTAATTGACGAGGAGCAACCGTGCGAAAAAATCGCCCAGCAGCTCTCTGCTGCCCGCAAAGCCTTGGACAAATCGTTTTTCACCATGGTTGGCTGCATGATAGAGCAAGGTGATTTACCAGGGGGCGATGTGGCTGACATGTTGGCTAAATTTGCCTGAGGCGGGCATCTGTTTGTCAGTAAGCTAACGCATTTCCAGACGAAAAAAAGGCGTCGAATGCCAAGCATTCAACGCCTTTGGTTTTTAATTTGCTATAATAAACATAGCAAATTAATCAATAAATACGCCGGCTACAGCGAATTTATGTGCTTATTTGAGTAAATATCAGTCGATTGCTGGAATACGCAGCTTTTGACCTGGATAAATCTTGTCTGGGTGGCTCAACATCGGTTTGTTGGCTTCAAAAATCACCATGTATTTGCCAGCGTTGCCGTAGTATTCTTTGGCAATGGCAGACAGCGTATCGCCGCGCACCACGTCGTGGAACTGTGATTCGCCTGCTGAGTCGGACACAGCCAACAAGTTTTCAACGTTAGACACGCCACCCACGTTACCGCAGCACAAAGCCGCTTTTTCGCTGGCTTCTTGTGACGGTGCGGTACCTTGCAGGTTGACGGTGCCGGTAGCGCCGTCAAATGAAACGTACAAACCTTCGATACCCAGGTTTTGCGCTTCGATGTAGGTCGAAATGCCTTTGGCAGCTGCGCCATTTAACTCGTCCAGATGCGCTTTGGCGGCTTCATCGTTAGCTGCAGCGGCAGCAGCGGTTTCGATTTCTTTGTGGCCAAACAATTTTTCGCCGGCTTCTTTGATAAAACTGAACATACCCATGAGAAAACTCCTTGATGATTGGTGAGAAATTGGAAGAGAAACATGAACGATGCAAATCGAACAGGAAAGCAACTGTACATGGAAAGCTGTGTCAGAGCGATGACGGTGCTTGTCAAAACCGAGTGAAAACCCGCATATTTTTGTCAGATTTGTAAATAACTGTCTGAAATGCGCAATTTGTCACACTCGCATCCTTCAGATTGAGGACTAGAATCGCCCAAAGCAGCTTCCAAACTAGAACTTATGAGTTTTCTCGCACTTGACGTTGGCAACACGCGCCTGAAATGGGCGCTGTATGACGCCCCCCAACCGGGCGCGACGCTCATGGCCCATGGTGCCGAATTTTTAGAAAACATCGACAATCTGGCCGAAGGCCCGTGGAGCAACTTGCCCGAGCCGAGTCAAATTTTGGGTTGCATCGTGGCCGGCGATGCCATCCGCCGCCGTGTCAACGCACAATTAGAACTTTGGGAAACAACACCGCAGTGGGTTGTGGCAAGCAGCGCTGAAGCCGGTTTGACCAACGGTTACGACCACCCCACCCGTCTTGGCGCCGACCGCTGGGTGGCGATGATAGGCGCACGCCACCGTATGCTGGCGCGCGGCGAGCATCGCCCGCTGGTCGTGGTCATGGTCGGCACGGCGGTAACGGTTGAAGCGATTGACATGGAGGGTAGGTTTTTGGGCGGCATCATCATCCCCGGCCACGGCATCATGCTGCGTGCGTTGGAGTCCGGCACAGCTGGTTTGCATGTGCCGACGGGCGAGGTGGTCGATTTCCCCACCAACACCAGCGACGCGCTTACCAGCGGTGGCACTTTTGCCATTGCCGGCGCGGTCGAACGCATGATCCAGCATGTCCGTCAGCATTGCGGTGCCGAGCCGGTGTGCATCATGACCGGCGGTGCCGGTTGGAAAATGGCTCCCAGTATGAGCGTCCCTTTTGAACTGGTGGACAGCCTGATTTTTGACGGCCTGCTTGAGATCGCCCAGTCGCGCTTTGCAAGTTACGCCAACTTCTCTAAATAGATCACATCTCTCGCGTCACATTACCTGCGTTACATCACGCGGGCTCTGACACTCTTGCCTTTGACGCGGCCATTGTTCAGCTTCAGCATCGCCTCCTTGGCAATCTCGCGCTTCACGGCCACAAAGGTTGAAAACTCCGTCACACTGATTTTGCCGATTTGTTCACGGGTAAACGCAGGGCCGTCCTCGTTATTGGTCAGCGCACCCAACACATCACCGGGGCGGATTTTCTCTTTGCGGCCGCCCAAAATGTGAATCGTCGCCATCGGTGGCACCAAGCGCTCGTTGCCAGCAGGTGTCAGCTCTTCCACCTTGTGCCACACAGATTCTCGGTGCTGGTATTGCTCAATCTTGCCGACAAAACCCATTTCGTCCATGCTGGCCAAGTTCAGCGCCAAGCCCGACTCGCCCGCACGGCCGGTGCGGCCAATGCGGTGGATGTGGATTTCGGCATCCGGCGTCACATCAACGTTGATGACCGCTTCCAGCTGGTCAATATCCAGCCCGCGTGAGGCCACATCCGTCGCCACCAATACCGAGCAGCTGCGGTTCGCAAACTGCACCAGCACCTGGTCGCGCTCGCGCTGCTCCAGCTCGCCATACAGCGCCAGCGCGCTGAAGCCCTGCGCCTGCAACAGCGTCACCAGCTCGCGGCACTGGTTTTTGGTGTTGCAAAACGCCAGCGTGCTGATGGGGCGAAAGTGGTTTAACAGCAGTGCTACGGTTGGCAGGCGGTCGGCGCGGGTCACCTGGTAAAAGCGCTGTTCAATCAGGTTTTCGGCGTGCTGCGATTCAACTTTGACCATCTGCGGCTCACGCATGAACTTGTTGGCTATGGATGCAATACCTTCAGGATAGGTGGCTGAAAACAGCAGCGTTTGGCGTTCTTTGGGGCATTGTTTGACAACGGTCACAATGTCGTCCAAAAAGCCCATGTCCAGCATGCGGTCGGCTTCGTCCAGCACCAAGGTGTTGAGCGCTTCCATGGATAGATACTCGCGTTCCAAGTGGTCCATGATGCGCCCTGGTGTGCCAACAACAATGTGCGCGCCGTGCTCTAAGCTGGCGCGCTGTCCCCGTAGTGGTACGCCACCGCAGAGCGTCACGATTTTGATGTTTTCCTCGGCGCGAGCCAGTCGGCGCAATTCGGTGGTTACTTGGTCGGCCAGCTCACGGGTCGGGCACAGCACCAGCGCTTGCACGGCAAAGCGTCGCGGGTTCAGGTTGGCCAGCAGCGCCAAGGCAAAAGCGGCGGTTTTGCCGCTGCCGGTTTTGGCCTGGGCGATCACGTCTTTGCCCAACAGGGCGATGGGCAAACTTGCAGCCTGAATGGCTGTCATCTCGCTGTAACCGAGTTTTTCCAGGTTGGCCAGCGTGGCAGGGTTCAGGGGCAAGGTGGCGAAACTGGTCGCACCTGATACAGAGGAAGTATTGGAAGTCATCCTCCCATTATCGTGATTTACCCAAAGACTTAGGGAAAACACGTAGAAAGAGGCGCTGGGGTGGTTAAACTCCAATCTATGGAAGCACTTTACATCTCCACTGGCGTCGTGACTTTGGCAGAAATGGGCGATAAAACCCAGCTCTTGGCCTTTATCCTCGCCGCGCGTTTCAAAAAACCCGTCCCCATCATCCTCGGCATTTTGTGTGCCACGCTGGTCAACCATGGCTTGGCGGGCGCTTTGGGTGCTTGGATCACCTCGGTCATCAGCCCAGACACCATGCGCTGGGTACTGGGTTTGTCGTTCATCGCCATGGCGGTTTGGACGCTGATTCCCGACAAAATCGAAGAAGAAGAAACCCAAGTTGCCCAAAAATTAGGCGTTTTCGGTGCAACCTTGGTCACCTTCTTTCTGGCCGAAATGGGCGACAAAACCCAAATCGCCACCATTGCCCTCGCCGCCCATTACGGCGCGCCGCTGATGGTCGTCATCGGCACGACACTTGGCATGCTGATTGCGGACGTGCCAGCCGTGTTTGTGGGCAACAAATTTGCCGAAAAAATCCCCATGAAGCTGGTCCACACCATCGCCGCTGGTATTTTTGCGGTGATGGGGCTGCTGACGCTGTTCAAGGTGGAAAAGCTGTTTCAGTGATTTGATGAAAATTTGCTATCAATAAAATAGCTAACTATTCAATAAATACGCCGGCTAAAGCCAAATTTAGCCTCTATTTTGCGTATTTTTACCTAAACAGCGCCCAACAACACTGAACGACGCTCACCGAAGTTCA
>JAYVSU010000079.1:0-11033 GCA_043775055.1 Polaromonas sp. | reverse complement strand
ATGCTGCCCATGGGTCGCATTGCTTGGCTACCTGATCTGGTGGCTTTGACTTTGGTGTACTGGAGCGTGCACCAACCCCACCGCATTGGTATGGGTGTGGCCTTCACGCTGGGTTTGCTGGTGGATGTGCACCAATCTGCCATGCTCGGGCAGCACGCCTTGGCATACACTCTGCTCAGTTTTGCCGCTTTGACGATTCACCGCCGTTTGGTTTGGTTTTCGTTGGTGTCACAAGCTTTTCAGATTCTGCCATTATTTGTGATGGCCCATGCTGTTGAACTGGTGGTGCGGTTGTTGGCGGGTGGCGTCTTTCCAGGCTACTCGTTGGCGCTTGCACCTTTGTTTGAAGCGGCATTGTGGCCTTTTGCCAGCCTGCTTTTGTTGGCTCCGCAACGTCGCGCCCCTGACCGCGACGCGCATCGCCCACTCTAAACCCAGCAGCTGATTTGCCATGGCAGAGTTAAGAAATGTTCAAGCTGATCTGTCGCGCTTTCGCAGGCGCATCATGATCGCGGGCTTGGTCGTTTTGTTTTGCTTTTTGCTGCTCGCTGTACGGCTCATCTATTTGCAAATTTTTCGACATGCGGACTTGCTAGAGCAAGCTGACAACAACCGCATCACAGCGGTGCCCACGGTGCCTAACCGTGGCTTGATCTTAGACCGCAACGGCGTGGTCTTGGCGACCAATTATTCGGCCTACACCCTTGAAATCACCCCCTCCAAAGCGGGCGATTTGGATGCCGTGATTGAAGAACTTTCCAAAATCATTGAAATTCATGCTCGCGATAAAAAACGCCTCAAAAAATTGCTGGAAGAATCCAAAGGCTTGGATTCTTTGCCCATTCGCACCCGTTTAACCGACACCGAAGTGGCCGTTTTCTCGGCCCAACGCTTTCGTTTTCCGGGCGTTGAAGTCAAGGCGCGCTTGTACCGCAACTATCCTTTTGGCGATACCGCCAGCCATGTGATTGGCTATATTGGCCGCATCAACCAAGCAGACAAAGAGCGCCTGGAAGAGTCTGAAGACGAAAGCAACTACCGTGGCACAGACTACATCGGCAAACTCGGTGTGGAACAAAGTTTTGAGAAGCAGTTGCACGGCATCACGGGCGTTGAAGACTTAGAAACTTCTGCCGGCGGTCGTGCAGTGCGCAAACTGGCCAGCAGCCCCGCCACACCGGGCGACACCATCGTGCTGTCGATTGACATCAAGCTGCAGCAGATGATTGAAGAAATGTTTGGCGAGCGCCGTGGTGCGGTGGTTGCTTTGGACCCTAAATCAGGTGAAGTGCTGGCTTTTGTCAGCAAGCCGACGTTTGACCCAAATTTATTTGTTGAGGGGATTGATTCTGAGAGCTGGAAAGACCTCAGTGAATCGATTGACAAGCCGCTCCTAAACCGCGCTTTACGAGGTACGTATCCACCGGGCTCGACCTACAAACCTTTCATGGCGATGGCGGCTTTGCAAAGCGGCAAACGCTCGGCCACGGCCATCATCAACGACGCCGGTTCTTGGACTTTTGGCGGCCACACGTTCCGCAGTCACGGCGATGGCGGCTTGGGCGCGGTTGACATGTACCGCAGCATCGTCAAGTCCAGCAACGTCTACTACTACTCGCTGGCCAACGAGCTGGGCGTGGATGCCATGCACGACTTCATGAAGCCTTTGGGCTTTGGGCAAATCACCGGGATTGACATCAACGGTGAAGTGCGCGGCGTGCTGCCCAGCCAAGAGTGGAAGCGCAAAACCTACAAACGCCCAGAATTACAAAAATGGTACGCCGGCGAGACCATTTCACTCGGCATTGGTCAAGGCTACAACAACTTCACCATGCTGCAACTGGCGCAAGCCACCGCCATTTTGGCCAATGGCGGCCTGAAATACAAACCCAAACTGGTGATTGCGACGCAAGACGCCGTCAGCCGCGCCAAGCAAGCCGTCCCCAGCATTCCGCCTGAAAACCTGGGCTTTAGCCCTGAAAACGTGGCGGTGGTCCGTAATGCCATGGTCGGTGTGACCAAAGAGGGCACGTCCGTGCGCTCTTTTGCTGGCGCCAGCTACCTGAGCGGCGGAAAGACAGGTACCGCGCAAGCTGTGTCGATTGGCAAAAACGAAAAGTACAACGCCAACCGGCTGGATGAGAGCCAACGCGACCATGCGCTGTACATTGCCTTTGCACCCGCTGAAGACCCCAAAATTGCACTCGCCGTGGTGGTTGAAAACGCCGGTTTTGGCTCGGACAGCGCCGCCCCCATCACCCGCCGTATTTTTGACTACTGGCTGCGCAACCAATACCCCAGCCTTGAGGATATGGCAGCTCTGCAAAAAGGCCAAGCCGGTGCACCTATAGGCAAACCCCGCGTTGCCACTGAAGTGCCGATGGTGGCCAGCGCCCGCGCGGGAACCGAGACCTCCGACGTAGAGGCCACGACTACGGTCGAGCCAACGCCTGCTCCGACAAAACCAACCACTCCGCCAGTGCCAGCCACAGCGCTAGGGCCCACAACACCCGTTGCGAATCCAGTAGTCGCCGCATCCAAGCCGAGTCCAACGCCCAAACCTCTGCAGCGCTAAAAATAGCGATTTCAACTGATTATTGCTGTTTTAGAGTATTTTTTGGCTGTAGCCGGCGTATTTATTCATTAGTTTGCTACTTAATATGTAGCAAATATGCGCTTACTTGATGAAAGCGTCGTAACTAGTTTTCAAGATCAAGGCGCTGACCACGACGATGAACATGCCGCGTACAAAGCCTGCGCCGTGCTTCATGGCCAAGCGCGTACCCATGAGGCTACCTACAACGTTCGCTACCGCCATCGGCAATGCCAGATGCCACCAAACATGGCCTTTGGCGGCAAACAGCACCAAGGCCGCCAAATTGGTCGCCACGTTGATGACTTTGGCGGAGGCTGAAGCGTTCAAAAAGTCATAACCCAGCCAGCGGACAAAAATGAACACCAAAAAACTGCCGGTGCCGGGTCCAAAAAACCCGTCATAAAAGCCGATGACGACGCCCACGGCGCAGGTGGCCCAAATTTCCAAAGCCCCTTGAAACCGCGGTGTGTGCGTTGTGCCAAGCTCTTTTTTGGCGAGGGTGTAGCCCAAAATAGCCAGCAAAATCAAAGGCAAAGCTCTGCGCAAAAACTCGGGGGAGATCAGCGTGACCAGCCAAGCCCCGAAGAATGAGCCCACAAAAGCCACCACCACCGCCGGTAACAAAGCGCGCCAGCGTACTTCGACCCGACGGCTGTATTGCCAGCTGGCAAACAGCGAGCCCCACACCGATGCGCCCTTGTTGGTGCCAAAGAGCGTGGCGGGTGCAGCGTTGGGGAAGGTAGAAAACAGGGCGGGCACCAAAATCAGACCGCCACCGCCCACAACAGCGTCGACAAAACCAGCAAAGAGCGAGGCAACGGTAACAATCAGAATATCCATGCCTTGATTGTCGCAGGCAAAAAAAAGCACCAGCTAGGCTGATGCTTCATAAAAACTCGTCGTTATTTTTACAAATAACGACCTGATTTGTTTTTTACTTGTTGCCAGCTATGTTTGCCGGCTTCTAAGTGTCTCCTGCGTCCTCGTTGGTGTGGCATATGGCAATCAATCGTGCTGATTGCCCGCCTACTCACGATATATCTAATTTAACCGATAGAAAGCGCACTTAGTATTGGGAGTTTCCCGCGCTTTAAGGGGTTTAGGGGTTAGGGCAGCTTCTCCAGGCGGACTTCAACGTGTCAACGCATCTTCGGATATCCACTGTGCCGCTTTTTCAGCCAGCATCAGGGTGGGCGAGTTGGTATTGCCGCTGGTGATCAAAGGCATCACACCCGCATCCACCACCCGCAGGCCGGCAATGCCATGCACGCGCAGACGTGCATCAACCACCGCCATGGCATCCTGCGCTTGGCCCATTTTGGTGGTGCCTACGGGGTGAAAAATCGTTGTGGCAATGTCGCCGGCCAATTTGGTCAACTCGTCATCGGTTTGGTATTGGATGCCGGGTTTGAACTCTTCTGGCTGGTACTTTGCCAAGGCACTTTGCGCCACGATACGCCGCGTCACGCGCAGCGAATCGGCTGCGACTTGGCGGTCTTCAGCCGTACTGAGGTAGTTGGGCGCAATGGCCGGCGCGTCTGAAAACTGGTTGGTTTTGATCTGCACCCGACCACGCGACGTTGGGTTCAAGTTACAGACGCTGGCGGTAAACGCCGGGAAGTTATGCAGCGGCTCGCCAAAGGCGTCCAAACTCAGGGGTTGGACGTGGTACTCAATGTTCGGGTATTTTTGATCTGGCGAGCTGCGGGTGAAGGCCCCGAGTTGCGACGGCGCCATGCTCATCGGGCCGGTTTGCTTGAGTGCAAATTCCAGCCCAATTTTCGCCTTGCCCAGCCAACTGCTGGCTTGGGTGTTGAGGCTGATGTCTTTGCCGTTGGGCGATGTGACCTTGTATACGCTGCGAATTTGCAAATGGTCTTGCAAGTTTTCACCCACGCCGGGCAAGTCGAGCACCGCGTCAATGCCGTGCTGGCGCGACAAAGCGAGGGGGCCAACACCTGAGAGCTGCAAAATCTGCGGCGAGCCGATGCTGCCCGCGCTCAAAATCACCTCGCCAGTGCACTCGACTGTCACCATTTCTTTACCGGTCCAGACCTGTACGCCGGTGCAGCGCAAAGGCGAGCTGCCATCGAGGCGCTTCTCCGGCTCAATCACCAGCTTGGCGACTTGCGCAGACGTCCACATTTCAAAATTTGGTCGCGCATAGCAGGTCGGGCGCAGAAAAGCCTTGGCCGTGTTCCAGCGCCAGCCGGCTTTTTGATTCACCTCAAAATAGCCGACGCCTTCGTTGTCGCCCCGGTTGAAGTCGTCGGTCGCGGGAATACCGGCTTGCTGCGCCGCTTCAGAGAAAGCATCCAAAATATCCCAGCGCAGTCGCTGTTTTTCAATCCGCCATTCACCACCCGCTTGACGGTAACGTAGCAGTTTTTGGTACGGCGTGCCATTGGCGGGCAGCAACTCTGCTGCGACGCCTTTGGCACCGTGCAAGTCATTGCCACCTTTGTAATGGTCTTCATGCAGCTTGAAGTAAGGCAAAGCGTTCTTCCAAGCCCAGGTGTCATCCCCTGTGAGCTGTGCCCACTGGTCATAGTCACGCGCCTGGCCACGCATGTAAATCATGCCGTTGATGCTGCTGCTACCGCCCAAGGTTTTGCCACGCGGGTAGCGCAGTTGTCGACCGTTCAAGCCTGCATCCGGCTCGGTGTTGTAGAGCCAATCGGTGCGCGGGTTGCCAATGCAGTACAAATAACCGACAGGGATATGGATCCAGTGGTAATCGTCTCTGCGGCCGGCCTCAATCAAAAGCACGCGCTTGGAAGCATCAGCGCTCAAACGGTTGGCAAGCAAGCAGCCCGCCGTACCGGCACCGATGATGATGTAATCGAAAATAGGTTCAGACATGGGCTGTATTAAACCCGATAGCGGTGACCATTAACTGACTGACTGCGTTTACGATTTATTTAGATGTAGGCATCACAAATTCAGCCCCTTTGGCAATGCTTTGTGGCCAGCGCTGCATGATGGATTTTTGCTTGGTATAAAAGCGCACGCCCTCTTCGCCATAGGCGTGCATATCGCCAAACAGGCTTTTTTTCCAGCCACCAAAGCCGTGCCACGCCATGGGAACCGGAATCGGCACATTGATGCCGACCATGCCGACTTGGATGCGGCGGCTGAACTCGCGCGCCACGTTGCCGTCGCTGGTGAAGCAGCTGACACCGTTGCCAAACTCATGCGCGTTGATCAAATCAACCGCGCTGGCAAAGTCCGGCACGCGCACGCAGCTGAGCACGGGGCCGAAAATTTCTTCCTTGTAGATGCGCATGTCGGGGGTGACGTTGTCAAACAGCGTGCCGCCCATCCAAAAGCCAGCCTCGCAACCAGCACCTGCATCTTTGCCGGTGAATTTACGACCATCGACCAACAAATCCGCACCCTGCATCTCACCCGCCATGATGTAGCCAGTGATGCGCTCGTAGGCGGCTTGGGTGACGATGGGGCCCATTTCAGCGTCCAAATGCGTACCGTTTTTGATTTTCAGTGTTTTCGCACGAGCAGCAATCATCGGGACGATTTTGTCCGCCACATCGCCCACCAACACCGCGACGGAAATCGCCATACAGCGTTCGCCCGCCGAGCCGTAGGCTGCGCCGATGAGGGCGTCAACCGCTTGCTCTAGGTCGGCATCGGGCATGACGACCATGTGGTTTTTGGCGCCGCCCAAGGCCTGCACCCGCTTACCGTGGTGCGCGCCGGTCTCGTAGATGTAATTGGCAATCGGCGTGGAGCCGACGAAGCTGACGGCTTTGACATCGGGATGAACCAACAACGCATCCACCGCCTCTTTGTCGCCCTGCACCACGTTGAAAACGCCGTCTGGCAAACCGGCTTGCTTCAGCAACTCGGCCATGAAGAGCGACGCTGACGGGTCAATTGGACTGGGCTTCAAGATGAAGGTATTGCCCGCCGCTATCGCCACAGGGAACATCCACATCGGCACCATGACGGGGAAGTTGAACGGCGTGATGCCAGCACAGACGCCCAGCGGCTGGCGCAGCGTCCAGTTGTCCATACCGGTGGAAACTTGGTCAGTAAAGTCGCCTTTGAGCAACTGCGGCATGCCGCAAGCGAACTCGACAATGTCGATGCCGCGCGCCACCTCGCCCTGCGCATCAGTGAACACCTTGCCGTGCTCGGCCGTGATCATGTGCGCCAAGGTGTCTTTGTGCAGGTTCAGCAGCTCCAAAAACTTGAACATCACCCGCGCACGGCGCAGTGGCGGCGTGTCGGCCCATGCAGGGAAGGCGGCTTGGGCGGCTGCGATGGCAGCATCCACCACGGCGCTGCTGGCCAATGCCACTTGGCCGGTGACGGCGCCTGTGGCGGGGTTGAAAACGCTTTGCGAACGACCCGATGCGCCGGCGACGACGTGACCGGCAATAAAGTGATCGATGCTGAGACTGGAAGTGGATGTCATGGTGGTGTGCTCTAAAAAAATATGTAGTGCAGTTTAAGCCTACAAACAAGGCTTGAAAAGCGCTATCTTTTGATTACACTGTTTATATTATTGAACAATAGGTCGTCTCGTTTATGTCCAACCCCGCTTCTGTTTTGGTTTTCTCGGATGTGCATCTGCTCACCGTCTTGGCGCAAACGCGCAGCTACACGCAAGCGGCGCAGCGCTTGGGCGTCTCCAAAGCCTCTGTCAGCATGCGCATGACCGAGCTAGAGCGGGCTACTGGTGTGCCCTTGGTGCGGCGCACCACCCGCTCGGTGAGCTTGACGCTGGCCGGGCAGCAACTGGTGGACGAGACGCAAGACGCCTTCACCCGCATTGAGCAAAGCTTTGTGAATATCAAAAACGCAGCGGCCGAGCCACGCGGCTTGGTCCGCGTCACGGCACCCGTCGCATTGGGCAGGCAATACATTGCGCCTATGCTGCCCAGCTTTTTGAAGCAATACCCCGAGATCCGCATCGACCTGGACTTGAGCGACCATTTTGCCAATTTGGCACAAGAAGGCTTCGACTTGGCCATTCGTCACACCCAAACGCCGCCTGAAACCCATGTCGCATGGCGTCTGCGCGAGACACGCTCGATGCTTGTCGCCAGCAGCGCGTATTTACGTGAGCATGGCACGCCGCAGCAGCCATCAGACTTGGTCAATCACCGTTGCCTGCTTTACTTGCGTAACAGCCCCGCCTCGACTTGGTTTTTTGAGCGTGAACCCGCCACCAAACAGCCCCAGCGCGTCGCAGTCAACGTCAGCGGGCCGCTGAAAGCTAATAACAGCGAGGTGCTGCGCGAGGCCGTGCTGAACCATGTGGGGCTGGGTTTGCTGCCCGACTTCACCGCAGCCGCGCATCTGGCCTCCCAAGAACTCGTCCCAGTGCTGCCCAAGTGGCGTCCCGTGGGCTTCTTTGGCGACCACATTTACGCCATCCGCCCTTGGTCAGCCCATGTGCCGCGCACCGTGCAGTGTTTGGTCGAACATTTGCGCACGTGTTTTGCACCACCTACAGAGACCACAGACGTGCCACCGTCACCGTAACAGTTATTTTTCGGGTTTTGCGTCGATTTTGCCTATAAAATGTCATTTTATAGGCCAAAATAGGATGTAGCCGGCGTATTTATTCAATATTTAGCTATTAAATACATAGCAGATACACTTACCACTTTGAAGGTCACTTCCCTAGCCAGACCGGTTTGCGCTTTTCTTGGAAGGCTTTTTGACCCTCTTTGGCGTCTTCGGTCAGGGTAAACAAGGCGATTTGGCTCTCCGTGAAGGACATCGCCTCTTCAAAGGCCATGGTTTCAATCTTCTTCATGGTGTAAATGCCGCGCCGGATGGCGGCGGGGGATTTGTCCAGCAAGCGTGTCAGCAGCCAGTCGAGTTTGGCGTCCAAGCTGGCTTCTGTTGCTTCGTCGCTCAGGTAATTGAGCAAGTTCATCTCCAGCGCTTGCTGCGCGGTAACGGGCTCGCCAGTGATGCACATCTCAGTCAAAGTGCGACGCGGTATCAAGTGCTGCAACACCGCCAGCACCTGCGCCGGGAAAACGCCCACTTTCACCTCCGGCAAGCCAAAAACCGCGTGCGGGCTGGCCACGGCCATGTCGCACATCGCCATCAAGCCCATACCGCCCGCCATGCAAGCGCCGTTGACGCGTGCAATCAGCGGCACATGGCTGGCTTTGACAGTGCGCAAGACCCGCGCCAAGTGGCCGGTGGGGTCAGAATAATCGGTAGTGAAGGCGTTGGCAGACTGCAAATCAGCCCCGGCGCAGAAGGCTTTTGAGCCCGCGCCGGTGATGACGATGGCGCGGATGTCGCGGTTGGTCTGTGCCGCTTCAATGGCTTGGTGCAGACCCGCCAGCACGTTGTGGCTCATGGCGTTGCGCCGTGCTTCGCGGTTGATGGTGAGCCACAGCACGGGGCCCCGTTGTTCGACCAAAAGTTCGGTGTTGAGGTCCGTATCGACCGAGGATGTCAAAGAAGTCATGGAATCAAGCGTCCTTTTAGGTAACTCAGCCCAAGGCTGGGAACAATTTGTGCAAACCTTCAGCAATCAGCTCGACCGCCAGTGCCGTCAAAATCAAACCCATCAAGCGAGTCATGATGTTGATGCCGGTTTTGCCCAGCACCCGCGCAATCGGCTGCGCCAGTGAAAAACATAGCGCCGTGGCCAGGCCGATCACCACGCCGTAGCCGACCAGACTGAGCAGCTGCACCGCGCCGTGCGCTTTGTCGGCGTAGATCACCACGGTGGACATCGTCGCCGGGCCGGTCAGCAACGGAATGGTCAGCGGCACCACCGCAATGCTCGCACCCAGCGCGGATTTGGTTTCTGCTTCCTGCAGCTCATCGGCATTGGAGCGTGCGTCTGCCGGTTGCGCGTTCAGCATGCTCAGCGCCGATGTCATCAGCAGCAAACCGCCGCCCACCTGAAAACTAGCCAGCGAGATGCCGAAAAAATCCAAAATCTGTAAGCCTAGCAAAGCACTGACGGCAATCACCACAAACGCGCTGAACGAGGCGATCACGATCGTGTGCTTGCGTTGCTGGCGCGAAAAATTTTGGGTGTAGTGGATAAAAAACGGCACACAGGCCAGCGGGTTCACGATGGCCAGCAGCGTCACCAGGGGTTTTAGATCGACAGCCATCAGCGGCCTCCCGTCACATCAACAATGGAACCCGTCGTGTAGCTGGATGCGTCAGACAGCAACCAAACCACCGCTTGTGCGACCTCACGGGCTGTGCCGGCACGGTGCATGGGCACGAGCGGTGCGACTTGCGAGACACGGTCAGGCAGGCCACCAGAGGCGTGAATCTCGGTGTCAATGATGCCGGGGCGCACGGCATTGACGCGAATACCCTCCAGCGCCACCTCTTTGGCGAGGCCAACCGTGAAGGTGTCTATCGCCGCTTTGCTGGCGGCATAGTCCACATACTGGCCGGGAGAGCCCAATCTGGCTGCCGCGCTCGACAAGTTGACGATGCTGCCACCTGCCCCACCATATTTGGTGCTCATACGCTTGACTGCCTCGCGCGCGCAGACAAAGCTACTGGTGATATTGGTTGTCCACATGCGCTCCAAGCGCGAAACCGACATCGCATCAACCCTCGAAGGCATGTCAACCACACCAGCGTTGTTGACCAAACCGTGAAGCTGGCCAAACTTGGCGTGCACCGCCTCAAACATGCGCAGCACTTGCGCCTCAACTGCCACATCAGCCTGCACCGTCATCGCAGCGCCTCCCATAGCGCGGATTTGACGCACAACCTCATCAGCAGCCAGAGAGTTGCTGACGTAATTGACGGCAACCTTCCAACCTTGTTCAGCAGCAATCAGGGCGCTGGCTGCACCAATGCCTCGGCTGCCGCCTGTGATTAAAACCACTTTTTGTTCTGTCATAACAACCGTCTCAATTTATGTTTTTTTATTTAATTACTGTTTGCGTCTAACTGCAGTTATCTATTTATCTATGCATCTATGCGCTAACGACTGGTTCGAGCAATGTAGCGTTTGCGCCAAAACACCAACCCTAAGACCACAGCAATTGTGGCCATGAAGGCCACCGTCCACCACAGGGCATTGGGTTGATGGATGATGGGGAAAGTCTCAAAATTCATGCCGAAAAAACCGGTGATCAGATTCAGTGGCAAGAAAATCGCCGTCAAAGCTGTCAAGGTGCGCATGATGTCGTTGGTGCGGTTGCTTTGTGCGCCAAAGTGGATTTGAATCGCCGATTCTGCTGTTTGTTCCAAGCGGCGCACGTGGTGCACCACACGCTCGATGTGTTCAATCACATCGCGCGCTCGGGCCACCAAAGCATCGTGATCGGCTTGGCTACTTACGGCTGTGGTGCTGCCCGATTGTTCGCGCAAGGTATCTAGCCATTCCTGCATCGCATCGTGCTGCTCTTCACACAAGTCTTCTAGGGTGTGCAACTCATTGCGTGCTGCCATCAGCGCCGCC
>JAYVSU010000078.1:0-18108 GCA_043775055.1 Polaromonas sp. | reverse complement strand
ACTCCACCCAACCCAAGCTGTCGGCAATAAACGGGTCGTTGGGCGACAATTGCACCGCTTTTTGGATCAACGCTTTGGCTTCAGGCAGTCGCAGCCGCCGTTCTGCCAATGAGTAACCTAGCGCGTTGTAGGCGTGGTGGTGCTCGGGTTTGGCGGCAATCACCAACTTGAGAAGACGCTCCATATCGTCCAACCGCTCCAGCTTTTCAGCCAGCATCGCCAAGTCGTAATGCAGGTCAGACAAGTCAGGGCTGGCTGCTGAACTGGTTTTGGCATCGGCAGTGAGTTTGTCAATGGCTTTGGAGAGGAGGTCGTAAGCGCGTTGGTATTGTTTGTTGTCGCGCAGCAGTTGCACTTGGGCTGTCAGCTTCAATTGCGCTTCTTCGCCTGTGCTTTCAGGTTGCTCGGCCAGCAAGGCCAGCGCTTCTTCAAGCTTGCCTTGCTTGGCTAAAAGCGACGCGCGGCGGTTTTGGACTGAAAAGGCTTCTTCGGTGTTGCTCACCTGGGCCAGCCACGCTTTGGCGGCCTCAAAATCTTTGTTGTTTTCAGCGATTTGCGACAGCAGCAGGTAGGCGCGCGACAGTCCTGCCGTGCGTTGTTCTTCTGGCAGCGATGGAGCCAGCTCGATGAATTTCTTCAAAGAAACCTGCGCAGCTGCGGCTTTGCTGTCGTTGTGGTCTTGGCTGTCTTGAAACTGCAAACTACCCAACACCAGCCAGCCTTGCGCAAAAGTGGGTGCTTCGGTGCTTAGCTTGACGGCTTGTGCCAATGCTTCGCTGAACCGTGCATTAGACAGCAAGGTGCGTGAATATAGGAGCCTGATTTCAGGCTTGGGCATGTTGGCGGGGGTGTCGAGGTAATGCTTTACGACTTGCTCGGCCAGCGGTACTTTGGGGCTCATCAACGCCAAAGCGAGCAAAGCGGGTTCCCCCGCGCTAGTCTGCAAAGCCTGCGCTTGGCGGGCAGACTCTAGGGCGCCGCTGCTGTCGCCAGCCAGCAAACGCACACGGCCCACCGTCATGGCGGCGGTAAATGCGGTTTCAGGCTTGTTCAAATAAGGCGCCATGGCTTGCTCTACCACGGGCACGGCGGCTTTTTTGTCAGCAGCGCGTGCAAAAATATCTGCCACAGAAGCCAGCGCCTCGTCGCGGCTGGCAGCATTGCCTGTTTTGCTGGCTAACGACAATGCCAAATAATCTGACACCGCTTTAGCCAGTGTGTCAGAGCGGTTTAAGGCGATCAAAATTTGCACCACAAAGCGCGCAGCCATCACCGATTCAGGCAAAGCGGTTTGCCATGCGCGGGCAGCAATCAAAGCGGCTTCGCCCGAGCGGGTTTGCAGCGCCATGCCCACAGCGCGCTCAAACAAAGCCTCATCTTTGGTTTTACGGGCGGAATCAAGCATCAAGGCAAAGGCAGCGCGCGGTTCGTTGTCCAACAAACTCAGCTCGCTCAGCAAAATGTTGAAAAACAGCTCAGCAGACAGGCCAGAATTCTGCACGTTAGGCTCAGCGGCTTCGGTCGACTTGACTTGCGCCGCTGGCACAGCTAGTGGCGCTGGACTTTGCGCAAAACCGAAGTTGGGCGCCAAGTAAAGCAAACCTAGACTGAGGGACAAGACCGTGATGCGCAACTGGGTGGGGCGAAAATGCTTCATAGAGACATGATAATTCATGCACATTGACCTTGTTGCTTAAATTCTTGATTCATCTTCACTATCATCCTTATCCTCAAACTTTGTAAATATGCCTGAACTACCTGAAGTCGAAGTGACCCGCTTGAGCTTTGCCGCCAGTATTGCCGGCGCTCGGGTGCTGGCCGTGCGCTTGGGCAAACCGCTGCGCTGGCCGCTGGGCTGCGAGCCTGACGGCTTGCTGGGTTACACGGTGCTACAAGTCCGCCGTCGCGGTAAGTATTTGTTGCTGGATTTGTCTAAAAGTTCAGCACAAGGTGCCGAAACGGGCTTGCTGCTCATGCATTTGGGCATGTCCGGTAGCTTGAGTTTTAGCCAAACAGGGTCGACGGGCATCGCCGTTCCCACAGCTGGCAAACATGACCATTTCGATTTGGTCACCACCCACGGCTTGCTGCGGTTAAACGATCCACGCCGCTTTGGTGCCGTGGTGTATGCGCCGTCTGAGCAGTCAGCCATCGCGCAAAAGCTCCTGGGTAAGCTGGGCGTCGAGCCGTTGACCGATGATTTTGAGCTCAAAACCTTCCACGCAGGCCTCAAAAAACGCAGCGCACCCGTCAAACAAGTGCTGTTAGCGGGTGAATTGGTCGTTGGCGTCGGTAATATTTACGCCTCAGAAGCGCTGTTCATGGCGGGTATTCGGCCGACCACGCGTGCCACCAAAATCAGTTTACCCAGAGCGGCCAAGCTGCATGCAGCGATTCGGGAGGTGCTGGCGCGGGCGATTGCCAAAGGTGGCAGCACGCTGCAAGATTTCTCCAGCGCCAAAGGGGAGAGCGGCTATTTTCAGCTCGAAGCCAAGGTCTATGACCGCGCTGGCTTGCAGTGTTTGGACTGCCAAACGCTGATCAAAAAAATAGTCCAAGGCCAGCGTTCCACGTTTTATTGTGCAGTTTGCCAAAAACCTTGAATAACATGCCAAAAGCTTCAAATTCATTTGCAGAATCCATCGTCGCCTGGCAAAAAACGCATGGTCGGCACGACTTGCCGTGGCAAAACACGCGGGACCCGTACAAAGTCTGGCTGTCTGAAATCATGCTGCAACAAACGCAGGTGGCTACCGTGAGAGACTATTTCGCTCGCTTTTTAGCCGCCCACCCCACGGTGGCGAGCTTGGCTGCTGCGAGTTTGGACGAGGTGCTGGGCCTGTGGAGCGGTTTGGGCTACTACAGCCGCGCCCGCAACATGCACCGCTGCGCCCAAGACGTGGTGGCGCTGCACGGTGGCGCTTTCCCGCAAAATGCAGTCGCCTTGCAAACCTTACCCGGCATCGGCCCGTCGACTGCTGCAGCCATTGCCTCGCTGTGCTTCAGCGAGCGGGTGGCGATTTTGGATGGCAATGTCAAACGCGTATTGACCCGTTTTTTGGGTTTTGAGGCCGATTTAGCCAAATCTGCGAATGAGCGCGAGCTTTGGCGCATCGCAACAGACATGCTGCCGAATCCCGAAAATAAGGCAGATTTATGGACCGCCATGCCCCATTACACCCAAGGCGTGATGGATCTGGGCGCCAGCCTGTGCAGCACCCGTAAACCCAATTGCCTGCTGTGTCCCGTGCAGCTGCACTGCGCTGCAAGCGCCCAAGGTCAACCCGAGCGCTACCCCGTCAAAACCCGCACCCTGAAGCGCAGCAGCGAATCGCTCTGGCTCCTGTGGGCCCAGCGCCCCGACGGTGCCGTCTACCTTGAGCAACGCCCCACACCCGGCATCTGGGCGGGTTTGTATTGCTTGCCAGTATTTGCCAGTTTTGAAGCTTTGACGGCAGCTTTACCATCTGAAGACATGTCAAAACTCGTTGAAGAACCTGTGTTTAAACACGTTTTGACGCACAAGGATCTGCATCTACACCCTGTGGGCCTAGAGGCGACTGCAAAAGCGAGTTTCCCGAAGATTCAGGGGAAATGGTTTGATAAAGAAGCGTGGTCAAAACTGGGTTTGCCAGCACCGGTGCGCAAGTTGTTGGAATCAACTCGGGTATAATTTGCTATATATTTAATAGCTAACTAATGATTAAATACACCGGCTACAGCCAAAAAATGCTTAAATTTGACTGTTTTAAGTGATTTTGAGCGATTTTTGGACTCTAAAGCTCCTAATCCACCAACTCCCGATGCCGCTTCAAAGTAATCCAATGCCCGCCTTGGCTGTTGTTTTGCGCAGCAAAAGCCACCGCTAGCTGCTCCACCAAGTAAACCGAGCGGTGTTGGCCGCCGGTGCAGCCGATGGCGATGGTAACGTAGCTGCGGTGGTCTTTGGCTAGGGATGGGAGCCATTTGCCTATAAATTGCGTGATGTCGCTTTGCATGGCCGTCATTTCTGCGGTGTTTTGCAGATAGGTGATGACGGGTGCGTCGCGACCGGTGAGGGCGCGCAGCTCGGGCTCGTAATGCGGGTTGGGCAGCATGCGGACGTCAAACACGTAGTCGGCATTGATGGGGATGCCGCGTTTGAAGGAGAAGGACTCAAACACCAAGGTCAAGCTGCTGCGGGGTGCTGTGATCAAAGCTTTGACGTAGGCTTGCAGCTGCGCGGGGCGGATGATGCTGCTGTCGATGACGTGTGCGCCTTGGCGCAGTTCAGCCAAGGATTCACGCTCCAGCTCGATGGCTTCAACCAAAACATGTTGCAAGTTAGCTTCAGAAGGCGTTGCCGAACCGTTGGCCGCGTTGGCTGTGTTTGAAAGTGGGTGCTTACGTCGCGTTTCAGAATAGCGGCGCACCAAGGTGTCGGTGGTGGCGTCTAAAAACAGCGATTTGATGTCTATATGGCGCTTTTCTAGTTCAACCAACAGTTGCGGCACCAAGGGCAGCGAGGAGGCGCTGCGAATGTCCATCGCAATCGCCACCTGTTTGACGCCCATGTCTTGCTCAAGGTCAATAAACGGCAGCAGCAGCTCGGGCGGCAGGTTGTCGACGCAGTAAAAACCAGCGTCTTCCAACGCGTGCAGCGCCACCGACTTGCCGGAACCCGACATGCCGGTGATGAGGACCAATTCCATCGTCGTACGCATCGTCGTGCTCATGGCTAAGCTGCCACCTTGCTTAAAATACCTATTTTAGAGGTATTTTTGGCTGTAGCCGGCGTATTTGTTGTATTGTTAGCTATCATTTCAGTAGCGTGTGCCAAGGTGGCTTCTGACACCCGCTCGCCACCCAACATGCGCGCAATCTCGTCCACCCGCGCGCTACCCAGCACGGGGCTGACGCTGCTTTCGGTTTGTTGGCCAATCAGTTGCTTGGCAACGACCAAATGCTGGTCGGCGCAGGCCGCCACTTGCGGCAAGTGGGTCACGGCCAGCACTTGACGGTCGACGCCGAGTTGCTTCATCAAGCGGCCAACCGTTTCAGCCACGGCACCGCCCACACCAGAGTCCACCTCGTCAAAAATCAAGGTTTGCGCGGTGCCCAGCTGGCTGGTAACGACGGAAATCGCCAAGGCAATTCGCGATAACTCACCACCCGAGGCGACTTTACCCACGGGGCGCGGCGTGCTGCCGGCGTGGCCAGCGACCAAAAAGCCGACGTCTTCCAAGCCAGCCTCGGTAGGCGCTTCTAAAGCATTAAGCGCCACATCAAAAGCGCCACCCTGCATGCCCAAGCCTTGCATGGCCTCGGTGACGACGATGGCCAATTTGGGGGCTGCTGTATGGCGCTTTATGGAAATCTGCTGCGCCTCTGTTTGGTAAGCCTTGGCTGCTTTGTGCTCTGCCGCTTCCAAAGCGGCCAAGTCTGTGGAGGCATCCAAACGCGTTAATTCTTCCTTCCATGAGGCCAAGAGTGCTGGCAGCTCTGCTGGCGTGCGCTTGTAACGGCGTGCGAGTGACACCCAAAGCGCCAAACGCTCATCGAGCTGTTCCAAGCGTTCAGGTTCTAGCTCGGTGTTGCGTAAATAGCTGTTCAGGCTGTGGGCCGCGTCTTCAAGTTGCGCTAAGTTGGAGGCTAAAACCTCGCTCAGGGTTTGGAACTCAGGCTCAATGTGCGCTCTGTTTTGCAGCGCAGATTGTGCCTTGACCAGTCCTGAAAGAATGCCAGAACCTGTGTCATTCTCATCATCTTGCAGGGCGGTCAGCGCGGTTTGAGCTGCTTCAATCAACGATTGCGCGTTGGATAACTTGGCGTGTTGGGCGTTCAAATCGTCCCATTCGTCCGCGCCAGGCGCGAGTTTGCTGACTTCAGAGATTTGCCACAGCACGCGCTCACGTTCGTTTTGCAAGCTGTCTTGCGCTTTGCGGGCATCGGCTAAGGTTTTACCTGCCTGCCGCCAAGTGGCCCATGCGGCGCTAAGTGGTTGTGTGCTGTTGCCAGCGTAGGCGTCCAGTAAACCACGCACGGCTTCAGGGCGGTTTAGTGTCGCCCAAGCGTGCTGGCCGTGAATGTCCACCAGCTCGTCACCCAAGGCTTTGAGTTGGGTGGCGGTGGCGCTGCTGCCGTTGATCCAAGCGCGGCTTTTGCCTTGCGTGTCGACGGTGCGGCGCAAGAGCAGGTTGTCTTCGGCTTCAAAACCGGCCTCATTGAGCCAGGCGCTGAGCCAAGCTTGGCGGGTTGCTGGGACTTCAAATTCAGCGCTCACCTCGGTACGGCTTGCCCCTTCACGCACCCAGCTCGCGTCGGCGCGCGCGCCCAGAGCCAGTTGCAAAGCGTCAATCAAAATGGACTTACCAGCGCCGGTTTCGCCCGTCAAAACGGTGAAGCCGGTGCTTAAATCAATGTCGAGTTCGCGCACGATGACAAAGTCACGCAGCGCCATCCGCTTTAAACCACCATGCTGTGCGGCCATACTCAAGATCCCCCTTCGTTCCAGTGCAGTTTTTTGCGCAGCGTATCAAAATAGCTCCAGCCTTTGGGATGCAAAAAACGCACAGCGTATTTTGAGCGCGTCACGGAGATGCGGTCGCCAATTTTCAAACTGGCGAGCGATTGCATATCAAAATTAGCACTCGCATCCCGTCCTGATACTATTTCAATCGCAACTTCCGCAGCATCTGCAAGGACAATCGGGCGGTTCGACAAGGTGTGCGGCGCAATCGGCACCAGCACCCAGCCCGGAATCGAGGGGTGCAAGAGGGGACCACCAGCCGATAAGGCATAGGCGGTGCAGCCGGTGGGTGTGGCAATGATCAAGCCGTCAGCGCGTTGGTTGGCCACAAAATGGCCATCGACTTCAACCCGCAACTCGACCATGCCTGAGTTGGAGCCACGGTTGATGACCACATCATTCATGGCAAAGGCGTCAAAAATGCATTCGCCATCACGCATGACTTTGCCGTGAATCAGACTACGGTGGTCCTCTTCAAACGCGCCCATCAGCATAGGCGTCAAGGTGTTTTGGTAGTTTTCAAGCGGAATATCGGTGATGAAGCCGAGCCGGCCTTGGTTGATGCCAATCAACGGCACGCCATAGGGTGCGAGCTGGCGGCCAATGCCCAGCATGGTGCCGTCTCCACCGACGACCAACCCCAAGTCGCACTGCTCGCCAATGCTGGGAATGTCCAAGGTCGGGTAGTTGGTGATGCCACTTTGCGCTGCGGTGCCGCTTTCCACCGAGACTTGGCAGCCCTGCTGCTCTAAAAAAGTCGCAATTTCAACCAGCACGGCCGTAGTGCCAGGCAAGCCCTGCACGCCAGGCGCATGAAATTTGCCAATCAGTGCGACTTTAGGGAAATGAGAAACCGGTTTTGAAGACATATAGCAAATTACATCATTAAAATGACTCCATGCTAGACGATAGAGCCAAGTTATTGCTAAAAGCGCTGGTTGAACGCTATATTGCCGACGGACAACCCATCGGTTCGCGTACTTTGTCGCGGGCTTCTGGCTTGGAATTATCTCCCGCGACCATCAGGAATGTGATGTCTGACCTTGAGGAGTTGGGGCTGATTGCCAGCCCGCACACCTCGGCAGGGCGTATTCCCACCACGCGAGGCTACAGGCTTTTTGTCGACACCATGCTCACCACGCAGCGTGAGCAGTTCGCACCCCAGATTCTGGCGGCTGAGCAGCCGCAAAAGGTTATTACCAACGCCGCACATTTATTGTCTAATTTGTCGCAGTTCGTCGGTGTGGTGATTGCACCACGGCGCACATCGGTCTTTCGGCACATTGAATTTTTGCGATTGTCGGAGAAGCGCTACCTCGTCATCATCGTCTCGCCAGATGGTGATGTGCAAAACCGCGTGATTTTTACGGAATCTGACTACTCTCAGACGCAGCTCTTAGAGGCGAGTAATTTTTTGAATGCTAACTATGCCGGCATGGCGATTGAGCATGTGCGCGAGCGCCTGAAGGCCGAAGTGGACCAATTGCTCGGCGAAATTGCCAATTTGATGCAAACAGCTGTGCAGGTCAGCTCTGAAGTGCTCAACCAAGAGCAGGACGAAGTGGTGATTGCGGGAGAGCGTAATTTGCTCTCTGTGAGTGATTTTTCGACCGATATGGGCCAATTGCGCCGTGCGTTTGACCTGTTTGAGCAAAAAACCCAACTGATGCGCTTGTTGGACAACTCAAGCAAGGCCGAAGGGGTGCGCATTTACATAGGCGGCGAAAGCCACGTTGTGCCGATTGAGGATTTGTCAGTGGTGAGCGCCCCCTACGAGGTGGATGGCCAAGTGGTCGGAACCTTGGCGGTTATTGGCCCAACGCGCATGCATTACGACCGAATGATCCAAATTGTCGACATCACCTCTAAATTAGTGAGCAATGCGCTCAGCCACAACAAATAGGGCAATTACAATACATGCAGGCGGGATGTTAGCTCAGTTGGTTAGAGCAGAGGACTCATAATCCTTTGGTCGTAGGTTCAAGTCCTACACGTCCCACCATTTTTACCGCTTTTTCGTAGCTTGCGCATTTTTATGACGAACTTGGATGACCGACTTTAATGAGTAAGGCATTTACCAAAGAGTCAGATGCTGACGATGACGATGAAGTTGGCTTACCGGCCTTGCCTATAGGCGGCAAAAACTACATCACCCCCGCAGGTTACGCCAGATTACGCGCAGAATGGCTCACGCTCATGGACGATGAACGGCTCGCGTGGTGGAGATTGTGCACTGGGCTGCACGCAATGGTGACCGCTCTGAAAACGGTGACTATATCTACGGAAAAAGGCGTCTGCGAGAAATCGACAGGCGCATTCGATTTTTAACCAAACGCTTAGAAATTGCTGAAATCACTGACCCGTCCATCCATCTTGGCAAAGAGCAAGTCTTCTTTGGTGCAACCGTGACATATGAGGACGAAGCGGGTTTGCAGCGCACCGTCACCATCTTAGGGATTGATGAAGCTGACAATTTGTTGTCGCAAGTGAGTTGGATTTCACCTATTGCGCGTGCGTTGTTGCGGGCGAGTGTGGGTGATGTGGTTCGGCTCAGTACGCCTGCTGGTTTGCAGGATATTGAGATCATCGCTGTTCACTACCCACTGCCTACAAAACCGTAATTGCCTAACAAATGGCAATGGCAATGGCAATGGCAATGGCAATGGCAATGGCAATGGCAATGGCTATGGCTATGGCAATGGCTCTTGCGACAACCCCGAGTTTGTAGGGAAGATGCGCTCCGCTGTTAAAACAGATGAGGTGCGGCGTAAGCTTTTCAGCGCAACTTCTAAATGAGCGCGATCTCGTACGTCAATAATGAAGCGTAAATCGGTCGCATCTTGCGCGTATTCGTTGCCCATATCTACGTGAGAAATATCGGCTTCAGAACTGGCTAATGATGCTGCCACTTTCGCCAAAACACCTTTGCCGTTCACCACAGTGACGATGACGCCAACTTCAAAGCTGCGTACCGGTTCGTCAGACCACTCAACGGCGATGAAACGCTCAGCATCTTTGTGTTGCAATCGTTTGACCAACAAGCAGTCGCTAACGTGAATCGTGAGGCCTTCACCACGGCCCAAATAGCCCAAAATTGGGTCGCCAGGGATGGGTCTACAGCATGAAGCGTACTGAACGGAAGCATTCTCGCTGCCATCTAGCGTAATGGCTCCTTGGGTGATTTTTTCATGTGCAAAGAAGCGTTCACGCGTAATCAGCAAAGCGTCTAGTTTTTCGCCGCTATCTGTGAGTAAATGAACCAAGCGCTTAGCCACAATGCTAGCAATACGTTTGCCCATTGCAATATCAGCCATGAGTTCAGCGCGATCACGGTTGCCGGTAAATCGCAGCAACTTATCCCATATCGGTGTGTAGTTAGCGCTAAGCCCCGGCAATTGTTGTAGACCTTCTGCCCGAATGGCTTGGGTGAGCAGTTTTTCACCCAATTCGACGGACTCAGTTTGCGCCATCGTTTTAAGGAAGTGGCGAATTTTCGAGCGCGCTCTGCCGGTTCTGACAAAGCTTAGCCAGCCAGGGTTGGGGTTTGATGTTGGCATGGTGACAACTTCAACAATGTCGCCATTTTTCAGCTCCGTACGCAGGGGGACTTGGTTGCCGTTGACTTTGGCGCCAATGGTATGGTCGCCCACATTACTGTGAATAGCGTAAGCAAAGTCCACCACGGTCGCACCGCGTGGCATAGCCATGATTTTGTTTTTTGGTGTGAAAACGTACACGTCTTCAGGGAATAGATCGATTTTGACGTGATCCCAAAACTCGGCTGCGTCGCGAGTTTCATCATGAATGTCGAGCAAAGATTGCAGCCACTTGGTGCTCATGCGGTCCGCGGCTTGGTTGCCCGTGTCATTTGATTTGTAAAGCCAATGTGCGGCAACGCCAGACTCGGCGACGACATCCATCGCCAGGGTGCGGATTTGAAACTCCACATTCACACTGGCTGGGCCCACGAGCGTGGTGTGCAAGGATTGGTAGCCATTGAGCTTGGGGATGGCAATGTAGTCTTTGAATTTGCCGGGCACCGGTTTGTACATCTGATGCATCAGCCCCATGGCGGTGTAGCAGTCAATCGTCGAAGGTACCACAACGCGGAAACCGTAAATATCAGTCACTTGGGCAAAGCTCAAATGCTTGCCATCCATTTTTTTATAGATGGAATACAGTGACTTTTCACGCCCCAAAATCTGGACTGACATACCGAGGGCCAAGAAAGCTTCCTCTACTTTTGTTTGAACATCCAGCATCAAGTCGCGTCTGCGATTACGTGCTTTGACGACGGCTTTTGAGAGAATTTCGTAGCGCCAAGGCAAGAGATGCTTGAAAGCAAGATTTTGCAGCTCACGATAAGTTTGATTCAAACCGAGTCGATGCGCAATTGGTGCGTATATCTCAAGTGTTTCAGAGGAAATACGGCGCCATTTTTCGCGTGGCATGTCACTCAGCGTTCGCATGTTGTGGCTTCGATCAGCCAGCTTGATCAAAATCACGCGTACATCTCTAGCCATGGCTAAAAGCATCTTCCTGAAGGATTCTGCTTGGTTCTCTTCGCGGGTCGTGAATTGAAGCTTCTCTAGCTTGGTTAAGCCATCCACCAATTCGGCAACGGGTGCGCCAAATTTTTCAATCAGATCTGCTTTGGTGATGCCGCAATCTTCGATGGAGTCATGTAGCAAAGCCGCCATGAGTGCCTGCGCGTCTAATTTCCATGTGGCACATTGCGCCGCGACCGCAATTGGATGGGTGATATAGGGCTCACCATTGTTGCGAAGTTGCCCCAGATGGGCTTCGTCTGCGAAACGGTAAGCTTGGCGAACTGCTTCTACATCAGTGGCATCCAGATAATCTAATTTTGCAGTGAGCGCAGCAAAACTCGCAGCCGTTGCATTGGCCGACGCCGTAGGGTCAAGCGGCTTGCGAACCGCTTTGACTTTAACTGAAGAAATTTGCGTGTCACTCATCCCCCTACTTTAGCGGCTAGTGTTAAAGTTTGATGTGATGAGGCCAAAAAAAAGCACCAACATAGGGTGCTTTTCTTAAAGAAACCAGCAAATCAGGGGAAATTTGCCGAGTTTTATTTCAATGTCACTTCAAAGTGGCACTTTGCGCAACATTTCAATACCCACTTTGCCAGAGGCAATTTCACGCAAAGCGGTGACGCAAGGCTTGTTTTTGCTTTCGATTTTTGGTGCATGGCCTTGGCTCAGCATACGGGCACGGTAAGTGGCCGCCAAAACCAGCTGAAAGCGGTTTGGAATTTGTTTCAAACAATCTTCGACAGTGATACGCGCCATGAGAAGCTCCGAAATGAGAAATAATTATGAAATAT
Source organism: Polaromonas sp. (assembly GCA_043775055.1). Lineage (GTDB taxonomy): Bacteria > Pseudomonadota > Gammaproteobacteria > Burkholderiales > Burkholderiaceae_C > Aalborgiella. The sequence continues at coordinate 6,256 of JAYVSU010000078.1, read as the reverse complement.
GCAACGCTGCAAACGTTAATGGGCGATTTCGAAGTTGAGATGCAAACTTGAGCCGTTGAGCATGCAGTATGGACTTTAAATCAAAAAGCGCGCTATCGAACGATTCATTAATTATAACAAAGTCAAAAAGTTTGGCTTGAGCTACTTCCAACTCAGCGTTTTTAAGACGAAGCTCAATAACTTCTGGCATGTCCTCTCCACGACGTTCCAAACGTGAACGTAACTCTTCCCAGCTAGGTGGAAGTATGAATATAAGTGCCGCATTACTGAAAATTTTACGAATCTGCAACGCTCCTTGAAAATCAATTTCCAAAATAACATCTTTTCCGTTGGCAATGCGTTCTTCAATAGTTTGCTTTGACGTCCCATAGCGCCGCCCATGTACATGTGCCCATTCGACAAAAACACCCCTCAAAATCATTTCATCAAATTCTGTATCTGAAACGAAATAGTACTCGCGACCATGCTTTTCTTGACCGCGTGGTGCGCGTGTAGTGTGGGAAATGGAATGTCGAACATGCGAGTCAAGTTCCATTAGCGCTTTGACCAGGCTCGATTTCCCAGCGCCGCTGGGCGCTGCAATGACATAAAGTTGACCGGGGTAGTCCATAGCCTAAAAGTTAACCGTTTTTGTAAGCATCGTTGCTCATTGAAATTTAGCTGCTGATTTTATCGAACTATTGCTTGTTATTTAAGGCTATTCAATGTTTTGGACTTGCTCACGCATTTGTTCAATCAGTACTTTCATTTCAACCGATATGCGGGTGAGCTCCAAAACAGATGATTTAGCACCTAAGGTATTGGCTTCACGGTGCAATTCTTGAATCAAAAAGTCCAAGCGCTTGCCGTTTTCACCACCTTTGGCCAATAAACGTTCAATTTCATCTAAATGCGAAGCCAAACGGGTCAATTCTTCTGCCACATCGATGCGAATGGCAAAGGCGGTCGCCTCGCTGAGTGCCCGCTCCATCGCTGCTTGCTCTGCTTGTGCTGATGGTTTGGCCTCGGCGCTGCCGAGTGAAAGCGCTTCACTCCAGCGTTCTAGAAACTTGTTGCGCTGTTGGGCCACCAATTGTGGAATCAGCGGGCCAGCAAGTACTGCCAATTGGCGTAATTGTCCAATCCGGTCGCACAGCATGTCAGCTAAACGCACACCTTCGCGTTGTCGAGCGGCCAAAAGAGCTGAAATAACGGTTTGGGCAAGCTGCATCAGCGCTCCAGTTGTTTCAACGTCTGAATTTTGCGCATGGTTTTGGCCGTTTGACATACGAATGATGTCCGCAACGCTCAGTGTCCGTGCGTCAGGCAAGGTGATTTTGATGGTGTCCTGAATCTGGTTCAACAGTGCCAACATCTCGGTGGATGGTTGAGAAGGCAAATTAGACATGGCGTTTTCCAAGGCCACACGCAATTCGACCTTGCCTCGTTTCACTTGGGTCGTTAGTAAAGCGCGCAGGGCAGGCTCAGCTTGTCGTAATTCGTCTGGGAGGCGGAATGAAATATCTAAAAAGCGGCTGTTTACAGAACGTATTTCAACGGCAAGTTGCACCCGTACAAGCGATGTTGTTGATGCCGTTGCGAGGGTTTGGCGAATGTCTGCTTGTGCGCTTGCAAAGCCGGTCATGCTGTGAACTGACATGAAAATATTCCTTTGAGGCTACTAAAACGACCGAAATCGTGCGAAAAATCTTGTTTTAAGATGTAAAAATCTAACCCCACAAGTATGAGGCCGGTCAGTGCTGGGTAAGATGGGTTTATCGTAAATTACAAGAATTATGTCAAAGGTAAACCTCGCTCCCCTGCCAGCCGACACCGTGATCGGAGATTACCGAATCGTGCGGCCCTTGGCTGATGGCGGCTTTGGTTTGGTTTACTTGGCAATTGATAAATTGGGAGGGCAGGTGGCCATCAAAGAATACTTGCCGACAGCTTTAGCCACGCGTCAAGTGGGGGAGCTAGCACCTCGGGTGATGCCAGACAAGCTCTCTTTGTACAGATTAGGCCTTAAAAGCTTCTTTGAAGAAGGGCGCTCTTTAGCGCAGATATCGCATCCTGCAGTGGTTGCCGTGTCTAACTTTTTTCGCCAAAACGAAACCGTTTATTTGGTCATGACTTATTTGCAAGGCGCCACTTTGCAAGACTTCATCGTGGCGGGGCGACAAGTCAAAAAAGGCCAAGCTTTCAGCGAGAGCACGATTCGCAGTGTTTTTGATGAATTGTTGCAGGGGCTCAGAGTGGTACACCAGCATGGCATGTTGCATTTGGATATCAAGCCCGCTAACTTATTCATCACCGATGACGACAGAGCTTTGCTGATTGATTTTGGCGCTGCACGCGAGGCGCTGAATAAAGACGCAGAGTTTGCGCAACCCATGTACACGCCAGGTTTTGCTGCACCAGAGATGTATAAGCGCAACGCTGATGTTGGCCCTTGGACAGATATATACGCCATTGGCGCTTGCTTGTATTCCATGATGACAGGCTACCCGCCGCAAGAAGTAGCCAAACGACGCGAAAAAGACACATTGGCAGAATCTTTGCTGCGTAAAAAGGCTTTGTATTCAGAGAAATTGCTCGAAGTGGTTGCGTGGTGTATGGCGCTTGACCCCGTTGGGCGCCCACAAACTACGGTTGAACTGCAAAAGGCATTGGCCACGAATTAGTGTCGAATTAAGCCTATTGGGGTCACATCCGCTTATTCTTTTGGGACTTGATGTCCAAAATTCATTCATCGTGGTGTCTAATTCAGCCATTCTCGATTTCAAACTTCCACTCTTTTCAGGATCAGCGTTATGACCAAATTTGTAAGAACGGCCGCCCGTTTGGCCGACCAGTTGCGCCCCGTGCGCATGACCCGCCATTACACCCAGTACGCCGAAGGTTCGGTCTTGATTGAGTTTGGCAACACCAAGGTGCTTTGCACAGCTTCGGTGGAAGAAAAAGTACCGGGTCACAAAAAAGGCAGCGGCGAAGGCTGGGTCACGGCGGAATACGGCATGTTGCCGCGCGCCACCCACACGCGTAGCGACCGCGAGGCCGCACGCGGCAAACAAAGCGGCAGGACACAAGAGATCCAGCGCCTGATTGGCCGCTCTCTGCGGGCAGTTTTTGATCTGAAAAAGCTGGGCGAGCGCACCATTCACCTGGATTGCGACGTGATTCAGGCTGACGGCGGTACGCGCACAGCCAGCATCACCGGTGCTTTTGTAGCTGCGCAAGATGCGGTTAATACGCTTATCGCCTCTGGCAAACTCGCTGAATCGCCCATCCATCAAGCGGTAGCAGCAATCTCCGTGGGCATTGTGCAGGGCACACCTTTGCTCGACCTAGAGTACACCGAAGATTCCGCCTGCGATACCGATATGAACGTGGTTATGACCAGCGCTGGCCATTTCATCGAGGTGCAAGGTACGGCAGAAGGCGTGGCTTTTTCACGCAAAGAGATGGATGCCTTGCTGCAATTGGCTGAAAAAGGGATTGCAGAGTTGATTGAGATGCAACAGCAATCACTACTAGAATGATAGCAAACTATTTATTAAATACGCTGGCTAAAAGCGTTTTATGCCTTAAAATTGCTGTTTTTGAAGCATTTTAAGACAAAATGACCTTATGAAGTTAGTTTTAGCCTCCAACAACCGTGGCAAGCTGGCGGAGCTGCAAGCGATGTTCTCAGTGGTGAACATCGAGTTGATTCGCCAGTCGGATCTCGGCGTGAGCGAGGCAGAAGAACCCCATCGTACCTTTGTGGAAAACGCCTTGGCCAAAGCGCGCCATGCATCGGCGCATACGGGCTTGCCTGCGATGGCTGACGATGCAGGGCTGTGCGTGGATGCCTTTGGCGGTCTACCCGGCGTGGATACTGCGTTCTATGCTACACAATTTGGGTATGCCAAAGGCGATGACAACAACGTCAAAGCCTTATTGGAACAGTTAGCGGGTCAAACCAACCGCCGTGCGGCCTTGGTCAGCACCTTGGTAGCCCTTCGTTCCAAAGATGACCCAGAGCCCTTGATTGCCGTTGGTCGCGTGGTGGGAGAAATTACCCAAAAACCCGTAGGAACCAACGGTTTTGGCTTTGATCCTGTGATGTATTTGCCGCATTTAGGCAAAACTTTCGCCCAAATGAGCGAAGCAGACAAAAACGCCAACAGCCATCGTGGCCAAGCCGCTACTCACATGCTGGCTTTGATGCGTGAGCGCTGGTTGTCAAAATAGCGCTAGACCTGAATTTTTATCGTGAAACAAATACCAATCCATGCCATAAACGAAGGTGCGCAAAAAGACGCATTGAACTTCGTTGCGCCCAAAGACGTGCAGCATTACATGCGCCCGGGCTTGCTGCAATTGGCCGCACTGCCTCCTTTGTCGCTTTATATACATCTGCCTTGGTGTTTGAAAAAATGCCCCTATTGCGACTTCAACTCACATGAAGTGCAGTCTGGAGGGGGCTTATCGTTGGACTTAGAGCAGCAATATGTGGATGCTTTGGCGGCAGATTTAGACGCTTCGCTACCGCTGATTTGGGGCCGCACCGTTCACAGCATCTTTATTGGCGGTGGCACACCAAGTTTGTTTTCACCGCAGGCGATAGATCGTCTGCTGGGCGATGTTCGTGCCCGCGTCAAATTAACACCAGACTGTGAAATCACCCTAGAGGCCAACCCCGGCACGTTTGAAAAAGACCGTTTCAAGGCCTTTCGTGGCGCAGGCGTGACGCGTTTGTCGATTGGCGTGCAAAGCTTCAATGACGCACATTTGAAGGCCTTGGGGCGCATTCACGATGGTGCGCAAGCGATGGCTGCGGTAGAAGAAGCCGCGCAGTCGTTCGACACCTTCAATTTAGACCTGATGTACGCCTTGCCCGGCCAAACCATTGCAGATTTGGACAAAGACGTGCAAACCGCACTGTCTCTCGCGCCACCGCATATTTCGATTTATCACCTGACTATCGAGCCCAACACCTACTTTGCCAAGTTTCCGCCCGTTGTCCCAGAAGAAGACACGGCATATGACATGTTGGATCGATTGACCGAACTATTAGGAAATGCTGGTTTGCAGCGCTATGAGGTGTCTGCTTACGCCAAAGAGGGGCACCGCTGCTGGCACAACCTCAACTATTGGCAGTTTGGTGATTACTTGGGCATTGGCGCCGGTGCACACAGTAAACTCAGCTTTGCGCACCGCATTGTCCGGCAAGTGCGATACCGAGAACCAAAGTTGTACATGCAGAATGCTTTGTTAGGCAATGCCGTAACGCAAGATGCAGACATTAAACACAAAGAACTGGCCTTTGAGTTCATGCTTAACGCGCTGCGTTTGAAAGAAGGTTTTGACCCAGCCCAGTTTTTTGAGCGGACTGGCTTGGCACTAACCAGTATTCAAGCCGGTTTGACAGAGGCGATTGCTAAAAACTTCTTGATTCAAACCCCCAAAAGCATCAAACCCACTGAGCGTGGGTTTGATTTTTTAAGTGATTTGCAGGAATTGTTTTTATAAACTAGTACGGATTGCTTGTTGCTCTACAATTATCTGATGTGCTATAGCTCCAGTGCGCGTTCGGCTGTAGGTAAGTTTGATCAGCAGAACGAATCGCCGTATTATCAAAATACAAAACTTCATCAATAGCAAAAATAGCAGTGCCAGGATACTTGTAGTAATCAAGCTCGCAATTAAAAGCTTCTTCAATTCGAAGCGGACTTGTAACGCTAGTAACGCCACGAGAGCCGCTTATAACTACTACGCCTCCAATTTCTTTTATCGTATATGCAGCTGCGACAGGCGATGCAGGAACTGCCGGTGGAACTGAAGCTTTAGGCGGTGTAGAAGCTTTTTCAAATAAAAATCCACGGCATGCTTCGTAGTAGTATTCGGTTGAAGTCGAATTAGTAATTATTCTAATAGGAGCGCCAAGTCTAGCTTGCACTTGATCTGCAGACATACCAATTCCCACACTTTGCCAGTTAGCAGAGCTGGTGCAAGCTGCGTGGTCTCTAGCAGCAGCACCTGGGCTGCTAACATCACTTGCATTATTGGTAGTACTACCATTACAAGCAACCAAGATGATTGTTGAAAGCAAAATAGTAATGAGCGCGATTGTTTTTTTCATGGAGATACTTTTCATGTAATCGTTCGTAACGCGTCAAGTCTAAACTGGTTTGTGTGCAAACCTTGCTGAATGTGTCTATTCAGCAACACGAAAAAATATGGCGGAAGCGGTGAGATTCGAACTCACGAACAGATCACTCCGTCGCCGGTT
>JAYVSU010000077.1:0-6048 GCA_043775055.1 Polaromonas sp. | reverse complement strand
CCACAATGGCAATGCTAACGGCCCAGTTGTTTTTGAGCGCTTCTGCTTCGGCAGCGGCGGCAATAAATTTGACGTCGGCGTTTTCTAGGGTGTGTTTTGTTTTCATGCTTCAATTCTACGGAATTTTTTCTAATCTACGAAAATTTGTAGGGTATTCAGCAAAACACTTGCTTTCTACAAAAAGACCCTAAAATCCGCTATATCTGCACATTGCAGCATTTCTAGGAGAAATTGAATGTCTGAACAAATTCTAAACAACACCGGCTTTGGCACGGGTGTCAACCTGCAAGAACGCAACCGCGTCTTGCGCAATACCTATTGGCTGTTGGCTTTGAGTATGATTCCCACCGTATTGGGCGCATGGCTGGGCGTGAGCACCGGCATCACCAAAGCCGTCATGGGCGGCTGGATGGGCATGATCGTCTTCTTGGGTGGCGCGTTTGCCTTCATGTACGCGATTGAAAAAACCAAAAACTCAGCGGCTGGCGTACCCGTTTTGCTGGCTTTCACTTTTTTCATGGGCTTGATGCTGTCTGGCTTGATTGAGCGCACTTTAGGCTTTAAAAATGGCTCATCTCTTGTCATGACGGCATTTGGCGGCACGGCTGGCGTGTTTTTTGTGATGGCCAGCCTGGCATCTGTCATTAAGCGTGACCTGTCCGGCATGGGCAAATGGCTGTTTGTTGGCGCAATTGTGTTGATGATTGGCTCCATCATTGGCGTGTTGGTGGGTTCTTCTGCTGCGATGATTGCTGTTTCGGTAGCGGCAATTGGTATTTTCAGCGCTTACATGCTGTATGACTTGAAGCAAATCATCGACGGTGGCGAAACTAACTACATAACCGCGACCCTGTCTTTGTACTTGGACATCTTCAACGTCTTCCAAAGCCTGCTGGCACTCTTGGGCATCTTTGGTGGCGAGCGTGACTAAGCTGTGATTAATGTGTGATTAATCTCACGCTAAGCCAATAAAAGGAGCCTGAGGGCTCCTTTTTTGTTATCCCCAAGCCTATCGTCGCGTTGCAGGTTCTGTTCAGCAAACATTGAGTGGTTGTGTGTCTTTCAGGAGAATAAATTATGTGGAAATTAGGCGCTTTGTGGCTTCGCTTTAGGACTGAAATTTTGATGGTCTGGGCCATGCTGCGCAACCCGGCAGCGCCCATGGTGGCCAAAATCACGGCAATTTTGGCAGCGGTTTACATCATCAGCCCGGTAGATTTGATTCCAGACGTCATCCCCATCCTCGGCTGGCTGGATGATGGTTTGATTGCCTATGTGCTCATCAAACTGGCGTTCAAGTTCTTGCCAAAAGACATGTACGAGAGCTTGAAGGCGCAGTTTGACAAAAAGGGAATGAATTCAGGCGCTAAGGTGACGGATGTCACCCCAAAGCGCTAAGCTCGGTCAAAAACCGCAATTGACTCCACATGCGCGGTATGCGGGAACATGTTCACCACCCCCGCTGCCGTGCAGGTATAGCCTGCCTCGTTGACCAACAGCCCCGCATCCCGCGCCAATGTCGCTGGGTTACAGCTCACGTACACAATGCGTTTGGGCGGTTGCCAAGTGGCATCCGGTTGCGTGTTTTGCACCAATTCGACCAAAGCTTTGACCAGTGCAAACGCACCTTCACGCGGCGGGTCCATCAGCCATTTTTCAGCGCCGCCATCCAAAGCCAATATTTCACCGGTGATTTCAAACAAATTACGAACTACAAAATGTGTAGCAGACAATCGATTAGATACGCCGGCTACACCGGTATTTGACCTGTTTTTACCATTTAAGTCGTAGTTTTGACGTGATCGGGCCACCAGCTCCTCACTCCCCTCCACGCCCAGCACTTCGCGCGCTTGGGTTGCCAACGGCAGTGTGAAGTTGCCAAGGCCACAAAACCAGTCAATCACCCGCTCAGACTTTTGCACATCCAGCAAACGCAACGCCCGCGCCACCAACACCTGGTTGATGTGCGGGTTGACCTGCGTGAAATCGGTCGGTTTGAACGGCATGGTGATGCCAAACTGCGGCAACGCGTAGAACAACGTGCTGACCTTGCCCAACTTTTCATCCATCAAATGCACGGTGTCCAAGCCCTTGGGCTGCAGCCACCATTGTACGGCCGGGTGCGTCACCGCAAAAGCGCGCAATTTATCCATATCGCCCTCAGACAAAGGCTCCATGTGACGGATCACCATGGCGATCACGTCATCACCCACGGCGAGTTCCAGCTGCGGGATCGTCTCTTTGGCGTCCATGCTGCCAATCAGCGCGCGCAGCGGCATGAGCAGGTCGCTCACATGCTTGGGCAGCACGTGGCAAACCTTTATGTCCGCCACATAGCGGCTTTTGCGCTCATGAAAGCCGATCAGCACTTCACCCTTTTTGCGGACAAACCGCACGGAAATACGAGCGCGGTAGCGGTAGCCCCAAGCTGGGCCCTCAATCGGACGCATCACATTGCCGGCTTTAAGTTTGCCCAAATGCAACAAGCCGTCTTCCAAGGCGCGCTGTTTCACCGCCACCTGCGCCGCCACGTGCAAATGCTGCATCTTGCAGCCGCCGCAAGCGCCTTCGTGCATGCCAAAGTGCGGGCAGCCGGGGGTGACGCGCTGGGAGGATTCGCGGTGAATCGCCGTCAGCGTCGCTTTTTCCCAGTTTTCCTTCTTGCGGTTGGTGTTGGCGCTGACCACCTCAAACGGCAGCGCGCCGTCGATAAACACCACTTTGCCATCAGCTTTGTGCGCCACGCCTTGGGCTTCAATGTCTAAAGATTCAACGTTTAGCCACTCTACGGGGTAGCTTTTGGGGGTTGTAGCTGGGGTTGTAGCTACGGGTGAAGGGGTCAAATTCGGTTCAAGTTCAATTTTTTCAGTCATAGGCCCTATTGTCTCAGACATGGCTGCCCTACATAATCACGCTATGACATCAATTACCACCTCAACCTCCCCGCTCACCTCTCCCCGCTACCCAGCCCCTGAACTCAAAGACCTGCCCGACGACATCCGCGCCAAGGTGCTGGAAGTGCAAGAAAAAGCCGGTTTTGTCCCCAACGTCTTTTTGGCCTTTGCACGCAGACCCGCTGAATGGCGGGCGTTTTTTGCCTACCATGACGCGCTGATGGCGCCTGAATCGGTGGGCCGCACCAGCAATTTGAACAAAGGTGACCGCGAAATGATCATCACCACCACCAGCGCAGCCAATGAATGCCTGTACTGCGTGGTCGCGCACGGCGCTATTTTGCGCATCATGGAGAAAAAGCCGCTGGTCGCCGACCAAGTGGCGGTCAACTACCGTAAAGCCGACATAACCTCACGCCAGCGCGCCATGCTGGACTTTGCCATGAAGGTCTGCCAGCACTCCGCTGCAATCGAAGAAGCCGACTTTGCCGCGCTCTACCCGCATGGTTTTGACGACGAGGACATTTGGGACATCGCCGCCATCACCGCGTTTTTTGGCCTGTCCAACCGCATGGCCAGCTTCAGCAGCATGATGCCCAACCCCGAGTTTTACCTGATGGGGCGGGTGCCAAAAGCAAAAAAAGAATAATCTCGTTTTATACACATTCAAGATGATCAACAACAGCCCCCAGCTCACTGTTCGTAAGCTCGAAGTCGACATTGAAAGCGGGTTCGAGCGCCATTGGCACAGCGGCGATGCTTTTTTGAGCCAGTATTACAACGCGCTGTCGATGAGCTTTCCCGTCGGCGAGCAGAGCTTTATCGACGCGGTGCGCGAAAGCGCCAAGCTCCTGCCCGACACGCCAGACTACGCCGAGCTACGCGCCACGGTTGCCCAATTCATCGGCCAAGAAGCCACACATCGGCGTATTCACGACCTGTACAACGGCCATCTGACGCAGCAAGGCTTGGTCAACCACTGGGAAAACTGGGCGACCAAGCGGCTGGCCTATGCCAAATCGCAAAACGTTAAACCCATCCATTACTTGGCTGTGACCGCCGCTTTTGAGCACTGCACCGCCGTGTTTGCCGATGGCACGCTGCGCTACGGCTCGTGGTTTGACGCGGCGGACGAGAAGATGAAAACCCTGTGGCGCTGGCACGCCGCCGAAGAAACCGAACACAAAGCCGTCGCCTTTGATGTATATAACGCGCGGGGTGGCAACTACAAATGGCGCATCCGCTGGTACATCTATGTGCTGGTGCTGTTCAGCTACGACACGATTCGCCAAACCACTCTCAATCTCTGGCACGACGGCAGCCTGTTCAAACCCAGCACCTGGTGGAGCGCCGCCAAGTTCTTTATCGGCAAAAACGGCTTTATCTGGACTTGCAGCAAACCGCTCTTGGCCTACTTCAAACGCGACTTCCACCCCAACGATGACCCGTTTGGCGACAACCAAGCACTGGCTGCGAACTGGTTGCAAGGTCATGCGGAGAGTTGGTGGGCGGTTCGGTGAGTTTTTGAAATCCGTAATTACTATAATTTTAATAGCAAACTATTGAACAAATACGCAGGTTACAGCCAAAAATAGCCTTATTTTAGGCATATTTAATGAATTCCGACCTTTTTTAGCACTAACCCACCGTCACCAGTTCCCGCATCCACAGCGGTAATTCACAGGCTTTTTGTTTGGGAAAGTCCACCCAAATCGTCGTTGCGCCGCCAGCAGCGTAAATGATGCCGGGTTGGTCTGCGCGCTCCATGGTGCCCCAGCTTTCAAAGGTGGTGCGGGCGGGGTCGCTGACGTACATTTTGACGACCACATCGCCTGGGTATTCCAGCTGTTTGTAGAAATTGCAAAAGGCGTTGACGATGACTGGGCCAACACCCTGCGGGTCGGGCAGGCAGCCGATGGAACGCATCCACTCGATGCGACAGGTCTCTAAGTAGCGGAAGTAAACCGTGTTGTTGACATGGTTCATCGCGTCCATGTCACCCCAGCGGATGGGGATGGACATTTCGAAAACCAACTTTTTTTGCTCGGGGATGATAAATTTCATGGGAGGATTACTTTTTTTTTGCAGTTTTGTTGCCGCTTTTTTTTCGCTACAAACACGTTTTAGAGAAGTCACTTTAGAAGCATCTTAGCCTCCTGCGAGACAAAATGAAGCCGCTTGTCCCTCTAAAATGCTGTCAATTACTCATCACACGCCATTTTCAAGCCATCTTCGAAAGAAACCCATGACCCAAGACGACATCCTCGCCCAATTCGGCCCGCGCGAAGCCATGGAATACGACGTGGTCGTGGTCGGCGGTGGCCCTGGCGGATTGGCGACTGCCATTCGGCTCAAGCAAATGGCGGCCGCTAGAGGCACCGACGTGTCGGTCGTGGTGTTGGAAAAAGGTTCGGAGCCGGGTGCGCACATTTTGTCCGGTGCCATCATGGACCCGATTGCGATGTACGAGCTCTTCCCCGACTGGCAAGCCATGGGTGCCCCGTTGAACCAGCCGGTGACCGATGATGCCATGATCTTTTTGGGTGAAAAGTCGAGCACCCGCGTGCCAAATTTTCTCTTGCCGGCTTGCTTTCAAAACCACGGCAACTACATCGTCAGCCTTGGCGCGGTCACGCGTTGGATGGCAGAGCAAGCCGAAGCACTGGGCGTTGAGATTTTCCCGGGTTTTGCTGCCGCAGAAGTGTTGTACAACGCGGACGGGTCGGTCAAAGGGGTGGCGACAGGCAACATGGGTGTGGGCAAAGACGGCGAGCCGATGGAGAGCTTCCAGCTCGGTATGGAGTTGCACGCGAAGTACACCATTTTTGCAGAGGGCGCACGCGGCCATTTGGGCAAACAAATCATCGCCAAGTACAAGCTGGACGATGGCAAAGACCCACAAACTTACGGTTTGGGCATCAAAGAACTGTGGGAAATTGACCCGAAGCGCCATCAAGCCGGCTTTGTCATGCACACCGCCGGCTGGCCAATGGACAGCGAGACCTATGGCGGCGCGTTTTTGTACCACCTTGAAGACAACAAAGTGGCCTTGGGTTTCATCACCGGTTTGGATTACAGCAACCCGTATTTGAGTCCGTTTGAAGAGTTCCAACGCTGGAAAACCCACCCCAATGTGCGCTATTACTTGGAGGGT
>JAYVSU010000076.1:0-10801 GCA_043775055.1 Polaromonas sp. | reverse complement strand
CTCTACACCCCATACTCCCTTAGCAGGGGAGCACCTTCGGCCACTCGGTCACGTTTCCTACTTTTCGAAATCAAGCCATATTATCTCACGACTTGCGGCTCATATGCTGTCAGACTCTCTCAAAATTCGTGTGCTGACGCTACTTGCTTGTTACTTGCCGGCAACTTAGTTAGGCGACGGCTTGGTCAAGGTCGAATACTTTGTGCAATGCGCGTACGGCGAGCTCCATGTATTTTTCGTCGATCACCACTGAGGTTTTGATTTCTGAGGTGGAAATCATCTGGATGTTGATGCCCTCTTCACTCAGGCAGCGGAACATTTTGCTGGCAATGCCAACGTGGCTGCGCATGCCGATGCCGACGATGGAGACTTTGCAAATCTTCGCGTCGCCAACGACTTCTTGGCCACCGAGTTTTGGCAACACTTTGGACTTGAGCAAATCAATCGCTTTGGCGTAGTCGTTGCGGTGTACGGTGAAGCTGAAGTCGGTTTTGCCTTCTTTGCTGACGTTTTGGATGATCACGTCAACTTCGATGTTGGCGTCGGCCACGGCGCCGACGATTTGGTAGGCGATACCTGGGGTGTCGGGCACGCCGAGCACGGAGATTTTGGCTTCATCGCGGTTGAAGGCGATGCCTGAGACGACGGCTTGTTCCATTTTTTCATCTTCCTCAAAAGTAATCAAAGTGCCGGAGGTGGCTTCTTCATTAATATCAATATCCCACGGGGTGAAGCTGGACAGCACGCGCATCTTCACCTTGTATTTACCGGCAAACTCGACCGAGCGGATTTGCAGGACTTTGGAGCCCATGGAGGCCATTTCCAGCATTTCTTCAAAGCTGACGGTGTGCAAGCGGCGCGCTTCGGGCACGACGCGTGGGTCGGTTGTGTAGACGCCGTCGACGTCGGTGTAGATCAAGCATTCGTCGGCCTTCAACGCGGCTGCCACGGCCACGGCTGAGGTGTCAGAGCCGCCACGACCCAGCGTGGTGATGTTGCCTAGGCTGTCGACACCCTGAAAACCGGTGACGATCACAACGCGGCCGGCATTCAGATCGGCGCGGACTTTTTTGTCGTCAATCGATTCGATACGCGCCTTGGTGTGGGCGCTGTTGGTTTTGATGGCGACTTGCCAGCCGGCGTAGCTGACGGCCTCTAAGCCCTCAGCTTGCAAGGCAATGGCTAAGAGCGCGGACGAAGCTTGTTCGCCCGTGGAAGCCAGCATGTCGAGCTCGCGGTTGTAGGCGTCGGCCTGTTTGGACGGTGCCAACTCTTTGGCCAAACCGAGCAAACGGTTGGTTTCACCACTCATGGCGCTGGGGACAACGACCATTTGGTGACCCGCGCGTGCCCATTTGGCAACGCGTTTGGCGACCAACTTGATGCGCTCTGTCGAGCCCATGGAGGTGCCGCCGTATTTATGAACGATCAAAGCCATAGCAATATTTAAAAGGGGGTGGAGAGATTAAAAGGTGAATTTCACAGATCTGAATCAGAACGTTGAAAAACCTAGGGATTGTACCAACCCAGCCCAACGCACCCTGACAGCGGGCTAAGACGGCGCTAGCCAGTCAATCACAGCACCATGGCGATGCACATAACCCTGCCCGATTTTGAGGCGAATCTGGTGTCCACGGGTGGTGCAAGCGGCAATTTGGCTGATCAGTTCATTCAACTGAGCCGTGCTGGGCGACACTTTGTAGGCGCTTTTGAGCCAAAACCGCAGTGCATTGCCTTGCCGAGCAGGGCTGAGTTGCTGCAGTTTCTGAATACTGGGCGGTTGCTTAATCAGTGCCAAATCTTGCGCTGCGACTTCGTCCAACAGCGCTTGAGCTTGCGCGGCATGGGCGCTGCTCCGTGCAAAAGTCTCCCGAAACTGCGGAAATGCAGCATCTAAAGCAGGTAGCAAACGTGCCCGAATGCGGTTGCGGGTGAATTGCTCATCTTGATTGGTCGGGTCTTCAACAAACGGCACACCTTGTGGTCCAAACTGGATTTGCGCGGCCAACCAAGTGCGAATGTCTGCGGCGGGGACGCTCAAAAATGGCCTGTAATACTGCATGCCATCGCGCTGCCAATGTGCAGGCATGGCAGACAAACCCGGCAAACCCGCGCCACGGCTCAGCGCCAACAGCAGCGTTTCGATTTGGTCATCTGCATGCTGCGCAATTGCTATTGATTTTATAGCTAATGAGCCAATATATTCCCTGGATACGGCCAAAAAAGCACTGTATCTGGCATGTCTAGCCGCTGCTTCAGGGCTTTCTCCTGCAGCGTGCTTGGCATCGACGTAAACTACTTGCAGGGGCACGCCGAGCTGCTTGCAAAAAGACTCGCACTGCGTCACGAAGTCGTCGGCCGCCGCCTGCAAGCCGTGGTGAACATGGATGGCGCTGACCTGACCCGGCCATTGCTGGGCGCAGGCAAGAAGCAAAGCGGTGGAATCTGCCCCGCCACTGTAGGCTACGGCTAAGGGCAACATCGGCTTGAAGGAAGCAATGGCCGTCTCGATGGTGGAACTGACGGAATCGCGCATGGCTTCGGAATTAGGTAAAACTTTAAGGAGGGCTGGCGTTCAGCGTCAGAAGTGGCTCTGCACCCTCTTTGAAAAAGACTGTATTTTGACGCCATAACAGGCTGACCGGCCAGTTTTTAGCCAATAAACTTTGAAACAAGGGTTCCACTTCTTGAGCAGTTTTAGCCAAAAGAAGCTTGGTACGCACGCTGACGAGTTTGCGAATGTAGGCCAGATTGCGCGGTTCGTCTCGCGTCGGCGCGATGTCTTCTGCCCCGAGTATGAGGGGAACCGTGGGGAACATGGGAACTAAATTTTGCACATAAGCGTCTTTGGTACCGGTGCCACAACCCAGCAGCACAACGGTATTGACCTGGCTGAACAGCGCGCTGCTCTCTTGCAGAATGTCAGCAAATTGCTTGACCTGCGCCTCTGCCAGCTCACCTCGGTAGTAACCTTGCTCATGGTGGCCAGAAATAACCAACATATCAAATGGCTTGTCTTTTTCACTCTCAGCCAAAGCCAATAACTCTGTTTTCAGGTCATCTGCCGAGTAACCACCTGTCGCTTTGACGCGCTCTAGCTCCGACTCACGAATGCGGTCATACATGTCATCACATTTGACTTTACGTTTTTTACTGGCGGCCCCAGCTGCAGCGCAGTCCTGGACTTTGAGCGTCAGTTTTTCGACCTGAGCGTTGGCCTGCAGTACGGCATCACGTTGCTCGGGCGTAATGCGACTGTATGAAGGCACAACCACAACATCGGCCGATTTGCCTTTACGGCTTTGCTTGAAAACTGCAATCTCAGATTCAGCGTTGTTAAAGTCGATGAATAAGGTGCGAGATTGAGCGAAGCCCGCTAAAGAAAGTAGGCTTAAGATTCCCAAAAAATGTAAGAAACGTAGCATAAAGTAATCATACTCAATGCCATATGCTACTCTGTGCGTTAGCTCACAAAGCAAGCACCAAAAGAAGTGTTTTGTGAATTAATTCGCCTGTTTTTGATGCTTTTAGTTCACTTTTGAAGCTACAACTATTTAGAACAGGTTTTATTTTGACTTAACACGATGGCCTGCGTGGAAATCATTTTGTCCCGTTTTGTCTTCACCCCGCAGCAACCACAAAGGCCAGGTGGCAAAGCTAACAGGCACGCCAGTTTGCCCATCACATGGGTCACCAAGTCCACGATATCAGGGTGCATGGCCAGGTCTAAAAAATCTTGACTGCCGCGCACACCTTCGTCATTGATGCCAGCTTGGCTCTGCCCTTGCAAATGTGCGCTCACCAATTTTTCTGGCCGCACACCCGGGTTGTTTTTAATCAGCGAATCTAAAGCCAGTTGCAAGCGCGCCACCCACTCAGTACTCAATCGGTATTGAGGGACGACAAAGCCCTGTGAATGATATTGAGTTACTTCTGAAGGCGTTAAGCTTGCCATACAAGAACCTTAGAAAATAACGTCCACCAAAGAAGAATCTACGCTTGATTAACTTTTACTCACGGCCTTGGTATCGGTAAATCGGCCGTAGCTTTGCAGACGGTCATAGCGTCTATCGAGCAACTCTTTGACCTTGAGATCGCTGACTTGACGGTAGGCATCGACCAAGGCGCGTTTTAAGAACGCGGTCATCTGCTTGGGGTCGCGGTGCGCGCCACCCACAGGTTCGTTGACGATTTTGTCAACCACGCCCAATGCCTTCAGGCGGAGTGCTGTGATGCCCAAGGCATCGGCAGCATCTTCCGCTTTGTCAGAGGTTTTCCACAAAATAGAGGCGCAACCTTCTGGGCTGATGACCGAATAAATAGCGTACTGAAGCATGACCAGCTGGTCACACACCGAGATGGCCAAAGCGCCACCAGAACCACCCTCGCCAATGATGGTGGTGATGATGGGCACTTCCAACTGTGCCATTTCAAAAATATTGCGGCCGAGGGCTTCCGACTGGCTGCGCTCCTCGGCGTCAATGCCGGGGTAAGCACCGGGTGTGTCGACAAAGGTGAACACAGGTAATTTGAACTTTTCAGCCGTTTTCATCAAACGCAGCGCTTTGCGGTAGCCTTCTGGCTTGCTCATGCCAAAGTTACGGGCGGCGCGCTCTTTGGTATCGCGGCCTTTTTGTTGCCCAAGCACCATACAAGCGGCTCCATTGAAGCGTGCCAAGCCGCCAACGATGCTCAGGTCGTCAGAAAAGTGGCGGTCACCATGCATTTCAACAAAGTCAGTAAAGATGTCGTTGATGTAGTCCAGCGTGTAGGGGCGCTCAGGGTGACGCGAGATTTTGGTGATTTGCCAAGGCGTCAAATCGCTGTAGATGTCTTTGGTGAGTTGTAGGCTTTTCTTGGTGAGCTGGTCGATTTCGCTGGAGATATCAACGGCAGACTCGGTTTGCACATAGCGCAACTCTTCAATTTTGGCATCCAGCTCAGCGATGGGTGTTTCAAAATCGAGAAATGTTTTTTTAGCCATGAATGTTATGTCCTCAATTCAAATTGACAGTTTTGCAAGTTTACCGTTTTCATAAACTGCCAAAAAATTTTAATAAGCCACCGGCAAGGGGTCAAGTGAGCGCCAAATATACCAAGTCGCCACGCTGCAATAGGGTGCCCAAGCGGCAGCCACCTCGCGCGCATCGCTGCGGCTGACGGTTTCACCTGAAAAATAGCTTTTACTGATGCCGTTAATAAGACCAATGTCATCCAACGGGAGTACGTTAGGTCGCAGCAAGTAAAACATCAAAAACATCTCTGCGGTCCACCGGCCAATGCCACGAATAGCGACCAGTTCGGCAATGATGGCCTCGTCGTCCATCTCATCCCAGCACATGGTGTGGATGGCACCAGAGTCGAAATGGATGGACAAATCGACCAAATACTCAACTTTGCGAGCACTTAAGCCCGCCGCACGCATATCGTCGACCTTGAGCTTCAAAACACTGGCTGGCTTCATGCTTTTGGGCAAAAGCGCAAACCTATCCCACACGGTTTGCGCCGCTTTGACGGAAATTTGCTGCCCCACAATGCTGCGCGCCAAGGTGGTGAAAGCGTCGCCGCGCGAGCTCAAACTGACGTCAGGGAACTGCGCAATCAACCGCTTCATCACGCGGTCTTTTTTGCTCAGATGTTTGCACGCATCGGTCCAGTAGACAGGCACTGCCACATCGGATGCGCTGACGTTTGCATGCTCTGAAGCAATGGTTTTTGCTATCTTTTTTGTAGCTAACATATCAATATATACGCCGGCTACAGCCGATTTTACCTATAAAACACTCTTTTAGAGACATTATTGAGCTGCTTCCCAGGTGGTACCTGTTGGCGAATCTTTGAGCACGATACCCTGCGCCAAAAGCTCTTTGCGAATCTCGTCAGCCAAGCTGAAGTTCTTGGCTTTTTTAGCTTCTATGCGTTGCTCAATCCTACCTTGTATCGTTTTTTCGTCAAGTCCAAAAGACGCTAATGCAGCGCCAGATTGCAAGAATGCGGTCGGCGCCCCTTGGAGCAAGCCTATGCATCCGCCCAAAGCTTTGAGCAAGCCTGACAACTCGGCTGATTTGCTGATATTGACCTGCGCTGCCAAGTCAAACAACACGGCTACGGCCTCTGGCGTACCAAAGTCTTCATCCATTGCTGCTTTGAAGCGCGCTGCGTAGGGGTTACGCCAGTCAATGTCAACTTCAGCTGGTTTGACAATATCTAAAGCGGTGTAGAGGCGTTTTAAGGAGCCTCTGGCATCGTCCAAATGCGCGTCGCTGTAGTTCAGGCCCGATCTGTAATGCGAGCGCACAATAAAGAAGCGCACGGTTTCGGGGTCGTATTTGGCCAAAACCTCACGAATCGTGAAAAAGTTGCCCAAGCTTTTGGACATTTTTTCATTGTCCACCCGCACAAAACCGTTATGAATCCAGTAGTTAGCCAGCGGTTTACCGTTCGCACCTTCGCTTTGGGCAATTTCATTTTCATGATGCGGAAACTGCAAATCAGCACCGCCGCCATGAATGTCAAAGGTTTCGCCCAGCATGGCACAACTCATCGCCGAGCATTCAATGTGCCAACCGGGCCGGCCTGGGCCATAGGCGCTGTCCCACTTGGCATCTGCCGGCTCAGTCGGTTTGGCGGATTTCCACAATACAAAATCGAGTGGGTCTTCTTTACCCTCCAGCACGGCAACGCGCTCACCCGAACGCAGCTCATCAACTGATTTACCCGACAATTTACCGTAACTGGGGAATTGCCGGACTGAGAAATTAACATCGCCGCTGCTGGCTTGGTAGGCCAAGCCTTTTTTTTCAAGCTGGCCAATGAGCGACAACATTTGCGGCACGTATTCGGTCGCGCGCGGCTCAAAAGTGGGCGTTTCAATATGTAAAGCACTAATGTCTTGGTGCATGGCGGCAACCATTTCATCCGTCAAAGCCCGGATGGTGATGCCCCGTTCAAGCGCACGCTTGATGATTTTGTCATCAATATCTGTGATATTTCGCACATAAGTGACCCGATAGCCACTGACCTTGAGCCAGCGTTGCACCACGTCAAAAGCCATCATCATGCGCGCATGGCCGATGTGGCACAGGTCATAAATCGTCATGCCACAGACGTACATGCGCACGTGGCCAGGCTCAATGGGCGAAAACTCTTCTGACACACGGGACATCGTGTTGTAAATGCGCAAACTCATGGGCTATTATTTAGATTGGGAAATGCAGTGAAATGCAGCGAAATGCAATGTTAAGAGGGCCGGGGCGGGGTTCATGGGTGACTTGGCATTATTATCGAAGTTCATCAAAATAAGCCCCATTTGACAAAAAAACTGGCCTTAGTGAGAACAAGCGTGCAAGGTGAACTTTTGCAAAAAAAGACCTGCGATGCGGGTACAATGCCCACGGTAACCTGATAGTAACGATTTTATTAAATATTCTGTGATTCGTTGTTAACCCATCGTCATCAAACACTTTTTTGTGCTTAGGTGATGCCAACTTCAGTTAGAAAAGAACTCCCATGCGGCACTCTTGGTCATTTGTTTCCTTGTCCTCTTCTTTGAATGTGGCACGTCTGCTCACGCTCAGCGCCGCACTTTGCGCCGTGACCGTTTATGCAAGTGACCTTGACGAAGTCAATCAGTTGCTCAAAGCTGGCAAACAAGCGCAAGCGCTGACCAAAGTGGAACAAGCTTTGAGCGCCAAGCCTCGTGATCCGCAAATGCGCTTTCTAAAAGGCGTGATCCAAACGGAACTTGGTAAGCCGACAGATGCTATTGGTACCTTCACAAAACTGACCGAAGACTACCCAGAGTTGCCGGAACCGTATAACAACTTGGCCGTGCTTTATGCCAGTTCAGCGCAATTTGACAAAGCTCGCGCTGCATTAGAAATGGCTATTCGCACGAATCCTAGCTACTCCACAGCGCACGAAAACTTGGGCGATATTTATGCCAATTTGGCCAGCCAAGCCTATAGCAAAGCATTGCAACTCGGTGGCTCCAGCACCAGTTTGCAGCCAAAGCTGACCTTGATTCGTGAATTGTTTTCCCCTTCAGCCAAAGGCCAAAACCCTAACGCCGCCAAAACCGCTCCTGTCGCCTTAGCGCCTGCGCCAACACCCGTACCTGTCGCGACGGTTAAAACGCCAGCACCCGTGGTTGTGACGCCAGCTGCTGTTGCCCCAGCCCCAGCACCTGCAGCCGTAGCAATACCAGTCGCTGCCGCCAACGACACAAAACAAATTGATCAAGCCGTTCAAGCTTGGGCGGCGGCTTGGTCCAGCAAAAATATGAACACTTATTTGGGGTCCTATGCCAAAGGTTTTGTACCTCCTAAAGGTCAGTCTCGTAGTGCTTGGGAAGAGGAGCGCCGTGAGCGTATCATGGGCAAATCTCGTATCAGTGTGAAGCTCAATAACTTAAAAACAAATGTTAACGGTACCAGCGCCACAGTGAAATTCCGCCAAGATTACGCGGCTGACGCGCTGGCTACATCCAGCCTCAAAACGTTAGAGCTGACTAAAGTTGGCGAACGCTGGTTGATTGCCAAAGAAACTACTGGCAGCTGATTTTTTTCGACGCATCCCTTCCAATTACAGAGCGGATTTTTTTGGTTCTTGCGCGGAGGTTCACTTGAACCGATTGTCGATCGAATTACACACACGGCCTAATTTCATGGCCCGTGCTGTGCTTGGTGTTGCTGTATTTGCATTTTCACTTGTTACGCCACTCACTTCAGAAGCAGCGTTTAAAAAAAATGCTGCTAATCGTGCAAATGAGTTCAGTGCTAACTTACGTCAAGATTCTGAGGCTGAAGCACGTCTCATCCGCATTTATCAGCTGATTGGCTCTGGGCAAAATCGTCAAGCCCTGATTGAGTCTGAACAGCTGCTGAAAGCTCAACCAAATTTCCAACTAGCGCAACTGGTACGCGGCGACTTGCTCAGCAGTTTTGTCAGGCCTTTAAACGGTCCTGGCGATATACCCAACGCTACGTCTGCGCCAGCCGCTACGGCACTTGCTGACTTGCGGGAAGAATCGCAGTTACGGCTCAAAGCGTTAAGAGAACGACCTCCTGCTGGAAGTCTGCCTTCTCAGTTTGTAGCTTTGTCGAGCCGGAACAAACATGCCATTGCGGTTGATGCATCGCGTTCACGCTTGTATCTCTTTGAAAACTCTGCAGTCGGCCTCAAGCTGATTGCAGATTACTACATTTCAGTAGGAAAATCTGGCGTAGAAAAACTCATTGAAGGTGACTTACGCACACCCGTTGGGGTCTATTTCATCACCAACAACTTGGACCCAAAAACGCTCAAAGATTTTTATGGTGCGGGTGCCCTACCTATCAATTATCCGAATCCTTTAGATTTAAGGCGTGGCAAAACAGGTGGCGGCATCTGGTTGCATGGAACGCCTAATGAGCAATTCTCGCGTGCTCCGCGTGCCACGGATGGTTGTGTCGTCCTGTCCAATACAGATTTAGGCCGCATCATGAACACCGTGGGTATTCGCACGACGCCGGTGGTCATCGCCGACAAACTGCAATGGGTGTCAGCTCAAAGCACGGCCTCAGAAGGCGCACATTTTTCTGAAACGCTGCAAGCGTGGCGCAGGGCAAAGTCAAAGGCTGATTTTTCTACTTTAATGAACTTCTACACGCCCGATTTTTCCAGCTATGGTAAAAACTTGATGCAATGGACAAAAGTCTTGTCTGACGATGTCATCAAGCTCAAAGGCAGAGACTTCGCAATGGCAGAATTGTCGATGATGCGTTGGACTGATAAGTCTGACACTATGGTGGTCACTTTTGATGAGGTTCCAGTAGGTGCTAAAGCTGGTGCAACCAAGCGCCAGTACTGGATACGCGATGGCAAGAGTTGGAAAATATTTTTTGAAGGATCTATTTGATGCTGAAACCATCTTTCATTCGTAAGCTGCTAACTGCTGGTCTTAGTTGCTTGGTTTTATTCACTGCGACAAGCGCTTTAGCTGAGGCTCTGCCAAAAGTTCAATTCAACACTTCTGCGGGAACTTTTGTTGTTGAGCTTTATCCAGACAAAGCCCCCAAAACCGTTGCTAATTTTTTGCAATATGTCAAAGACAAACATTATGATGGCACCATTTTTCACCGCGTGATTGAAAACTTCATGGTGCAAGGCGGCGGGTTTGATGCTCAGTTCAATGAAAAGAAGACGCGCCCTCCTGTCGAGCACGAAGGCCAAGCCGCTCTAGCCAAAGGTGGCTTGAAAAATATGATCGGCACGCTCGCCATGGCGCGTACCAACGACCCTCAGTCTTCAACTGCCCAATTTTTCATCAACGTTAAAGACAATGCGTTTTTAGACCCCACCATCATTCCAGCAGGCGATCCAATAGCCTCTTTTGAATACCAGAATCGCACCTATAAAAACGTACCTCGTAGCCAGCTTCTAAACTCACCTCAACTTTTTGGCTACACCGTTTTTGGTAAAGTAGTAGAAGGGATGGAGGTGGTTACTAAAATCAAAACCACACCAACCGGCGCTGGTGGCCCGTTCCCAACGGATGTGCCAAAATCACAAGTTACTATTAACACGGCTGTGATTGTCAAATAAAAACCAGCACAGTTGATTCAACCCTCATCGGAACTTCTATTTTTTCTTCCTTCTTAAGGTAATTTCATGAGCAATCCACAAGTAGAACTCCATATCGCTGGCTACGGTGTCATCACCCTAGAACTTGATGCCGCTAAAGCACCAAAATCCGTCGCTAATTTTTTGAGCTACGTGAACCAAGGTCACTACAACAACACCGTGTTTCATCGCGTGATTC
>JAYVSU010000075.1:0-4208 GCA_043775055.1 Polaromonas sp. | reverse complement strand
TAAGCGGATAGTGGTCATGAAACAATAATTTCTGAAATATATGCGCTGGGAAGATCGTGGCCCTGCGCGGGTATTTGAAGATGTACCAAGCAATGGCCTGTACGTACACCCGTAAAGTCTTAAATTATACAACCTTTTTCGGGCTCTTGGCGGGATGCTGATTCAACTGTTTCACATCAGCCAGTATCCAAGGGGTCTGTTCAAGCTGTGTGGTGTATATTTTGCCCATGAAATCACCCTCTAAATCGCTCAGTCCAGCCTTTAAAAACATGACTTGGCCCGTTTGGGCGTCCTACTTGCTGGCTGGCGCGGCCTTGCTGTTGGTGCTCAAAGCGGGGCTGTTGGTAGCTTTGTTTTCGGGTTTGCTTGTGTATTCATTGGTGGGGCTGATGGTGCCACGGATTGAAAAGCGCTTCAGCGGCCAAACTGCGCGCACGATAGCAGTGGTTTTGCTGTCTGCGGTGGTAATAGTGGGTATCAGCGTCGCCATTTGGGCGCTGGTGGTCTTTTTGCGCAGTGAGGCGGGTAGTTTGCAGTCTTTGTTGCAAAAGCTGTCTGACATGATTGGCGCGTCGCGTAGCCAGTTGCCAGAATGGGTGAGCACTTACTTACCAGACGGCGCAGACGCTTTGCGCGAGTGGATGAAGGAGTGGTTCAGCGAGCATGCGGGGGAGGCTAAATTGCTCGGTCAAGAGGCGGGTCACATCATCGTGCAGTTGCTTTTGGGCATGATCATTGGCAGCATGGTGGCGCTGCAAGATGCGACGACTGACGACCACTACAAACCCTTCGCTTCGGCCATGTTAGACCGCGTGGTGAATTTGGCGTTGATGTTCCGCAAAATCGTCTTCGCGCAGGTGCAAATTTCACTCATCAACACCGCGTTTACGGCTATTTATCTGCTGGTGATTTTGCCGCTGGCAGGCGTTCATTTGCCGCTGACAAAGAGCCTGATTGCCATCACCTTCTTGGCAGGGCTAATTCCTGTGGTGGGCAACATCGTCTCTAACACCGTGCTGGTGATTGTGGGTTTGTCGCATTCGTTGCACATCGCCGTGGCTTCGCTGGTGTTCATGATTGTGATTCACAAGCTGGAGTATTTTTTGAACGCCCGCATCATCGGCTCCCAAATCAACGCCCGCTCGTGGGAGATGCTGACCGCCATCCTACTCATGGAAACCCTCTTCGGCATGCCCGGTGTGGTGGCTGCACCGGTGTTTTATGCGTATATTAAGCAAGAATTGCGGGATAGGGATTTGGTTTAAATGCCATTCTTACGTGATTGGGGAGTAAAAATATGCTTTGGATTATTAGTAAATACTTGGTGACAGCAGCGGTCGTAGTACTCGTTTCAGAGCTGGCAAAACGCAGTGACAAGCTCGGCGGGCTGGTGGCAGCGCTGCCCTTGGTCACGGTTTTAACGCTGATATGGCTTTATCTTGAAAACCAATCAGAAGAAAAAATAGCCAACCATGCGTGGTACACATTTTGGTACGTGGTGCCAACGTTGCCCATGTTTCTGGCATTTCCCATGTTGCTACCCAGGCTGGGTTTCTGGCCAGCACTCGCAGCTTGCGTCGCTGTAACCATCACGTGCTTTGGCTTATTTGCATGGGTACTTCGACATTATGGCGTAGATTTGCTATGAATTAAATAGCCTATTAAGCAATAAATAAGCCGGCTACAGCCAAAAATAGCCTTAAATTCACTGTTCTGCAGTAAATTTCGCCTTCAATCACTGCACACAACTGCAGTTGGGGAATTTAGTGAAAATTCTTTGAGGTGATATATACCTTGACATATACCATTATTTGGCATACATTTTGATATATTACAGTGCATAGGAGGATTTCACCATGAGCCAAGTCGCCAAACTTTTTACCAATGGACGCAGTCAAGCGGTGCGTTTACCTGTCGCTTTTCGGTTTGAGGCCAAAGAGGTGTTTATCCGCCAAGACCCTGTGACGCACGACATCATTTTGTCGCGCAAGCCTGCCACTTGGGACGGATTTTTCGCTGCTGTACGCGATGCTAACGAATCGGGCATACCCAGCGACTTTTTGAACGTGCAGGAGCGTTCGCAAAATACAGCCAGCCGCGACCCGTTTGAAGGATGGAAAGAGTGACTAGCGTAGTTAAACTGGTTAAGGCGAATAAAGCTATAAAAACGACGCACTACATGCTAGACACCAACGCAGTGAACGATTTGGTCAAAGGCAACCCAGCCATAGCGCAGCGCTTGATGGCTGAGCCAATCTCATCGATTTGCATCTCCGCCATCACCGAGGGTGAACTGCTCTACGGCTTGGCTAAACGCCCCGCCATGAAGCGGCTGCGGCACGCCGTTGAAGAGTTGTTGCGTCGTGTCGATGTGCTGCCGTGGGATTCGAGTGTGACGACGCGCTACGGCGAGCTTCGCGCCACTTTGGAAAGTCAAGGCAAAATATTGCAGCCGCTAGACCTACAAATCGCCGCACATGCATTGAGCGCTGGTGCGGTATTGGTGACGGGGGATAAAGCGTTTGGTATGGTCGCTGGTTTGACTGTGGAAGATTGGTGCAGTTAGATTTTCACAGTAGAACGCTATATTTTTAATAGCTTCTTAGGAAATAAATGCGCCGGCTACAGCCAAAAGTTGCCTTAAATCGACTGTTCTGTAGTCAATTTCGCCTTCAACCCCTGCGCACACGCAAACCCACTTGCCCAAGCCCATTGGAAGTTGTAGCCGCCTAGCCAGCCGGTCACATCTAGCACTTCGCCGATGAAGTACAGGCCGGGTTGTTTGGATTCCATGGTTTGGGACGATACGTCGCGGGTGTCGACGCCGCCGGCGGTGACTTCGGCTTTTTTGTAGCCTTCTGTGCCCGTGGGTGTCAGTTCCCAGTTTGACAGTCTTTGCGCGAGTTGCGTCAAGGCTTTGTCGGGCACGTCGCTCATGGGGCGCTGCAGGGCGGGGTCGGTTTGGGTCCAGGCTTCGGCTAAGCGGGAAGGAACGAGCGTGGATAGCTCATTCGCCACTAGCTTACGGGAATGGTTTTTAGATTGCTGTAAAAGCGCTAAAACATCTGTATTAGGAGCTAAATTAAGCCGAATTGTGCTGTTCTCACGCCAAAAGCTGGAAATCTGCAACACAGCAGGGCCACTTAAACCTTTGTGGGTAAAGAGCAAATCTTCTGAAAATGTAGCTTTTTCATTGGGTTTAGATCTCTTGCTGCCCGTTTCAATGACGACGGGCAACGCCAAACCAGCTAAGTTGGCGTAAGGTAGCCACGCATCACCATCAAACGTGAGCGGTACAAGAGCGGGGCGCGGCTCGACCATGCGCAGGTCAAACTGTTTGGCGATGCGGTAGCCAAAATCGGTCGCACCAATCTTAGGGATGGACAAACCACCGGTGGCGATGACGATGGATGGGGTTTTGATGACACCAAGGCTACTATCTATTTCATAGCTAACATTGCTTATTTCTTGCCGGCTAGAGCCATTTTTACCCTCTAAATTGGGTAAATTGGCAGTAGTATTTTCTGAAATAGACCGAATTTGTCGTACTTGGCAGGGCTGCCAGCGCTGCACGCCACCAGCGGCGCATTCTTTGAGTAGCATGTCGATCAAGTCTTGTGCCGAATGGTCGCAAAACAGCTGGCCTTTGTGCTTTTCATGGTGAGCGATGCCGTGTTTATCCATCAGCGCAATAAAGTCGCGCGGAGTGTAGCGGGTCAGCGCGCTGCGGCAAAAGTGCGGGTTCTTGCTCAAAAAGTTGGCAGGGCTGACGTCTTTGTTGGTGAAGTTGGCGCGTCCACCGCCTGAAATGCGGATTTTTTCAGCCACTTTGTCGCTGTGGTCGATGACCAAAACCTTGAGCCCGAGTTGCCCAGCCACGCCAGCGCAGAATAAACCGGCGGCACCTGCGCCTATGATGACGGCATCAAATTTATGCATAAAACCCCATAACTGTGTGTAAATGCATTGATTTGTCGCTAATTTATATTATTTTTTTAATTGCTGGAGAAGCGATTAACCGTCATGCGAGATAAATCGACCTCTGGTTGGCGTCCTGCCATCAAATCAGCCAGCGCACGGGCGCTGCCACAGCTCAACGCCCAGCCACTGGAGCCGTGGCCCAAGTTGAGCCAAATACCGGCCATGCCACTGGGGCCAATGATAGGCGGGCCGTCTGGCAGCATGGGTCGTGCGCCGCGCCATTCTTG
>JAYVSU010000074.1:0-2542 GCA_043775055.1 Polaromonas sp. | reverse complement strand
TGATCGAGGTCGAAAAGAGCGATGTTTTTCATCCCGCATCCATCATGGCTTTGATCAACGGTACGGTGATGGCTTTTTTCGATTGCATGGCATACCCATCCATGGCGTCTAGTAATTCCATCAAGCTACCCAAATCACGGCTAAAGCGGTTCAACATGAAATCCATCACCTCATCACTTAAAAACACACCCCGTGCGTCCGCTTCTTGCCGTAACACGGCGCGGCGCTCGGGCTCAGACAGCACTTGCAGTGCAAAAACATGACCCCAGCCTAGTCGTGTGCGCAAATCTTCGCGCAGTTGCAGGTCTGCCGGCGGCATGCTACCTGCAGCTAACACCCAGCGCTGCAAGCCTACATTGGGCGTCATGGCGTTTACAAACCAGTTGAAGGCGGCATGTTGCTGCACGGCGGTGTACAGATGCACATCGTCCATCAGTACGGCAGACCATGAGTCATCAAAGGCTGGAGGTGTATGGATAGAAGCGTCTAGCCAGCCGACATGTGCACCCTGCTCGCGCAATGCATGGGCAACCCCTTTAAGCAAATGTGTTTTGCCGCTAGAGCTCTCACCCCATAAATAGGTGGGTACGGGCGAGCGGGTCGGGCTGTTGGCCCACAATTTCAGATGTTCTAAGGCAGCCCCATTCGGACCCGCAAAAAAGTTGGTCAACGTCGGGCCTGTAGAAATGCCAATATCGAGGGTGATTTGCTTCATGCTCACAATTACTTTGAAATAGCCTTTGTCATCACATCCATTTAGCCTTGATAGAGTTTACTAGCCATGTAATTGGCTTGCACGCGGCGCATGGCGACCAATAAAACGGCGCTGGCAGGCAAAGCAACCAAAACGCCAACAAAGCCGAACAACTGGCCAAATGCCAACAAGGCAAAAATCACCGCCAATGGGTGCAGCCCAATGCGCTCACCCACCAAGCGCGGGGTGAGGAAGAAGCTTTCCACCATCTGCCCTGCGCCGTACACCACGGCAACCATAACCAGCGCCTTGATGGAGGCAAACTGCAGCAGCCCCGACAACAGCGCCAAAACCAGCCCCAAACCAAAGCCCAAATACGGCACAAACACCGCCAGCCCTGTAAAAATACCAATCGGCCACGCCAAATCCAGCCCAAACAAGGCCAAGCCTATGCTGTAAAACATGGCAAGCGCCAGCATGACAAGCAACTGACCTCGTAAGTACTGTCCCAGCACTGCATCGGCTTCGTCGGTAAAGCTGTCAAACGAGGCATGCATACGCGGCGGCACAAAGGCGTGAAGTCGGGCTATAAACCTGTCCCAATCCATCAGGAGATAGAACAAAACGACTGGAATCAAGACCACGTTTCCAATCACAGCCAAGGCCACACTGCCGCCTAGTTTTGCTGATGACAACAAAGAGCCAATAGCATCTTCTGCATTCGTATTCAGGTATTTAGCAACAAAAACTTTGATATGCGCAGCGTCAATGGAGACTTTCAAGCCGTATTGCGCCAAAAGTGGCGACAGCCACGCGCTTAAATTATCCAGCAGCAAAGGGATTTGCTCTTTCATCAGCGGCAATTGCTTGGTCAAAATAGGCACGATGAGCAGCAAAATCGCCAAAATCGAGATAACAAACAGCAACTCAACCAAGATGACAGCGATGATACGGGGCATCTTTCCGCGAAACAGTGCATCTAGCCTGTTAACCAGTGGATTCAAGGCATAGGCCAACACGGCAGCCACGACGAACGGCGTCAAAACGGGGCCCAATAACCAAAGCAGCAGAACAAAGCCAGCAGCGATGGCAAACCAAGTCAGAATGCTTTTTTGAGTTGTATTAAGTGCCATATTGGATGTTGATTGCGTAAAAACCCTTAAAATCAAAGCAAATTCTAGTCTGAACAGGCGCCATATCACGGCTTCGACCTTGCTATGCGCTCACTTTCAGCTCACTTCTTACGTTTCTCTCCTGTTATCTCTTCTTATTTCCTCTTATCTCCTGATTTACCACCATGAATGCACCTTTAAGCTACAAAGACGCTGGCGTTGACATTGACGCAGGCGACGCTCTGATCGAGCGCATCAAGCCTTTTGCCAAAAAAACCATGCGTGAAGGCGTTTTGGCTGGCATTGGTGGCTTTGGCGCTTTGTTTGAAGTGTCCAAAAAGTTCAAAGAACCGGTTTTGGTCAGCGGTACAGATGGCGTCGGCACCAAGCTGAAGCTCGCCTTTGAGTGGCACATGCATGACACCGTGGGCATTGATTTGGTGGCCATGAGCGTCAACGACGTGCTGGTGCAAGGCGCGGAACCCCTGTTTTTCTTGGATTACTTTGCCTGCGGCAAGTTGCATATCGACACCGCTGCGGCTGTGATTCAAGGCATCGCCAAAGGCTGTGAACTTTCAGGCTGCGCCCTGATAGGCGGCGAAACCGCTGAAATGCCCGGCATGTACCCCGCTGGCGAGTACGATTTGGCCGGTTTTGCGGTCGGTGCGGTTGAAAAAGCCAATATCTTAACTGGCGCTTCGATTGCCGCTGGCGACGTGGTGCTGGGTTTAAAAAG
>JAYVSU010000073.1:0-10168 GCA_043775055.1 Polaromonas sp. | reverse complement strand
AATCTGTCGCTCCCTGCAAACCCGAGGTAGCCAACCGGCACAGTGGCTATCTGGTGGGCGGTACGTCGCCGTTTGCCACCCGCAAAACCATGCCGGTGTATATCGAAGAAAGCATTCTGGCGCTGCCCCGTATGTTGATCAATGGCGGGCGGCGCGGCTATCTGGTGGAGATTGATCCGCTGGTCTGTGTCCAACTGCTGGGCGCTAGCCCTGTGCAGTGCGCGCTGGCATAATCATTTTTAGACGGCATGGGGCTTCATCCACGGAAGCTGAAAGCGAAGCACAGAATAACAACAGAATAAAAACGGGAGACATTTTGGACAATTTAGGCACTTCTATCGGTACTTTTTACCCCATCCTCGCAGCTATTGCCGCGTATTTGCTGGGCTCGCTGTCCTTCGCCGTCATCGTTAGCCGCGTCATGGGGCTGAACGACCCGCGCACCTTTGGCAGCAAAAACCCCGGAGCCACCAACGTGCTGCGCTCA
The DNA here is from genome assembly GCA_043775055.1 of Polaromonas sp. Lineage (GTDB taxonomy): Bacteria > Pseudomonadota > Gammaproteobacteria > Burkholderiales > Burkholderiaceae_C > Aalborgiella. The sequence continues at coordinate 9,681 of JAYVSU010000073.1, read as the reverse complement.
GGTAGTAAAAAAGCCGCCATCGTCACCTTGGTGCTAGATGCGCTCAAAGGCTACGTGCCGGTGGCTTTGGTGCAGTCGTTTGGCAAAGACTATGGGCTGGGCGATGGCACCGTCGCCATGGTCGGCATCGCCGCCTTTTTTGGGCATTTGTACCCCGTGTTCTTCAAATTTGTAGGCGGCAAAGGCGTGGCCACGGCGGTGGGTGTGTTGTTTGGCGTGCATTGGGCGCTGGCGCTGCTGTGCGTTGCCAGCTTCGCCATCATCTTGTACTTCTTCCGCTACGTGTCCTTAGCATCCATCGTCGCCGCGTTTTTTGCCCCCTGCGCCTACTTGTTTGGCGATGGCGTCTTGTGGTCGGCAGACCGCTACATCACCCTCATGCTGGCCGTCATGGCGATGCTGCTGGCGTATCGACACAGCGCCAACATCACGCGGCTGGTCAAAGGCACAGAATCGAAATTTGGCTCAAAACCGGCGGCTGCAGCGCCTGTAGCTCACAAAACTGCTAAAAAACATTGAAGTAGTTTGAAATAGTCGATTCCAAGGCTATTTTGGGTCATAGCCGGCGTATTTATTGCCTAAGTTGCTATTAAATTTGTAGTCTTTTGTCGCTTGTTGCAGGATTTTTAGCCTATTTATGACCCAGCGGCGCATAATTGTTTTACCTATTTTTTTTCGAAAGCTATTCATGAACGCAGTCAAACTTATTGCCATTTTATTGATCGCTGGTGGCGCGTTGGGCTTGCTTTACGGCAGCTTCAGCTACACCAAAGATACCTCGCAACTGAAAATCGGGCCGCTGGAGTTGTCGGTGAAAGAGAAGGAAACGGTCAATGTCCCCGTTTGGGCGGGCGTGGGGGCGATTGTGATTGGCGGCTTGCTGCTGGTCTTTGGTAACAAAAAGGGCTAAAAGCAGGGCTAATCCGCCTAGCCCGCAGTTTTCTATCTAGCGAGTTTCGTTAGAATCAAAACCGCCGCTCAAGCACCATTTGGTCTGCATCACGGCGCATGGAGAAGCGGGTTAAGAAGCTGTTACCCAAGAGCACAAAGGGCATGCTTTGCGGGGCGACGACGGCTTCTACGTTTTGTACTTCTACGTCGCCCACGCGCACGGAGCTGAGGGTGACGACATAGCCGAGCGACTGGCCATTGGCCGTGTTCATGCGCACAGGGCGGCCAGCGGCGTAGTCAATGCCCATGCGTTTGGCTTCTGCCGCTCCCATCGACACGGCAGTTGCACCAGTGTCGACCATGAATTGCACCGCTTTGCCGTTGATGCTACCCAGCGACATGAAGTGACCGCCGTCGCCAGCAGTCATCACGATTTTGGAGCCACTGCCTGAGCCAGCGCCCGCTGAGGAGCCGACGCTGGCGGGTGAGTCGCCCATGCGCACGGTCAACCGTTTGCCGTTTTGCTCAATCACAGCGCCGTCGCCACTGGTGGAGACGACTTTGACGCCTTGAAATGATTCGCCCGCCGCCACGATTTTGGGCGCACTGCCATCCACAATCAGCAAGGCTTTGCTGCCCACCATGCCTGAAAGCGTGACGGATTGGGCGCTGGCACTCGCAGCGAATGCCAATATGCAGGCTGCAGAAGCGAGGCGATACATCGAGTTTAGTCGCGGAAGTTGTCAAAGCTGACGGGCACATCCGCCACATCCGAGCGAATCAGCGCCATCGCGGCTTGCAAATCGTCGCGTTTGGCACCGGTGACACGAATCGCGTCGCCCTGAATCGCAGCTTGCACCTTGAGTTTGCTTTCTTTGAGCAGTTTGGTGATTTTCTTGGCTTGCTCGGCTTCAATGCCGTTTTTCACCTTGATGTGGACCTTGACCTTGTCGCCGCCGATTTTTTGCATATCGCCTTTGTCCAAAAAGCGAATATCGACATTGCGCTTGGTCAGCTTGTTGCGCAGCACGTCTTCGACTTGGTCGAGTTGAAAGGCCGCATCGCCAAAAACGATGATTTCTTTGTCTTTTTCCTTCAACTCCACGGCAGCCGAGGTACCTTTGAAGTCAAAACGGGTGTTGATTTCTTTGGCTGTGTTTTCCACAGCATTTTTGATTTCTACGAAATTGGCTTCGCAGACGACGTCGAAAGTTGGCATAGCAGTTATTAAAGGTACGGGTTAGATAAATAAGAGCAGGAAAATAAATCTGGATTGAATGCGACAATTGTCCCATGTTCATCGAGAAAAATGTAGCCCTAGAGTCGCTCAATACCTTTCATATCGTCGCCAAAGCGCAAACTTTGGTGCGAATTGACGCCATTGCAGACGTTTTGACCGTCTTGGCCAAGCCCGAATTGATGGCCAAGCCCAAGTTTGTACTGGGTGGCGGCAGCAACATCATCATCACGGGCGATGTGGTGCCTTTGGTGCTCAAAGTGGGCATTCAAGGCACGCATTTGGTCGGTGAGACCGACAAACATTGGATTGTCGAGGCTGGTGCTGGCGTGAATTGGCACGATTTTGTGACTTGGACGCTGTTCAGCGGCTACCCAGGCTTGGAAAACTTGGCCTTGATTCCCGGCTCGGTTGGCGCCAGCCCGGTGCAAAACATCGGTGCGTATGGCGTCGAGCTGCAAGACCGTTTTCATGAGTTGGACGCCGTCAATCTAGAGACGGGCGACATCTTCACCCTCAACGCCGCGCAATGCGCATTTGGTTACCGAGACTCCGTCTTTAAACATGTCGCCGCACGGGAGGGTGACTTTGGCCTCAACGGCAAAGCGCTCATCACCCATGTGCGCTTTGCCTTGCCCAAAGACTGGAAGCCAGTGCTCGGGTATGCTGATATTGACCGAAAAATGGTTCAATTAGGACTTGAGCCGGCGAATTACTTGCCTACAGCGCTACAAATTTATGAGTGGGTGTGTGAGGTGCGGCGTGCCAAGTTGCCCGACCCAGCGGTGATTGGTAATGCCGGCAGCTTCTTCAAAAACCCCACGGTCAGCGTCGAGCAATGCGCCGACATTATTCAACGCGAGCCGAAAATTGTGCATTACCACCTAGACGATGGCACGGTGAAACTCGCCGCCGGCTGGCTGATAGACGCCTGCGGCTGGAGGGGCAAAAGCGTTGGCAACGCAGCGGTGTATGAAAAGCAAGCCTTGGTATTAATCAACAAAGGCAATGCGACGGGCGGTGAAGTGATGACGCTTGCCAAGGCGATTCAAACCAGTGTGTATGAGCGTTTTGGCATCCGCTTGGAGCCGGAACCGGTGGTGATTTAATTTACTAACCATTTCAGCGTGTGTGATAAATTAAAGGCTTGATTAATTTAAACAAATAACTAAATGAACTCTAAACTTTATTCATGGTTTATTTTTGCAGCTTTCACGGCATTGAGTCATCTAAATGCAGTTGCTCTGACTGCTCAGCCGCCTGAGTAAGCGACGCCAGGTGTGAGCGTTGAAGATGCACTTAAAGCGGCATTGGCATCAGTTGCGGCACAGGCTGCTGAGGCGGCAAAACCCGTTACGTTAGACCTACGACAAATTGAATCCATTCAAGGTACTAGGTTTAACTTCACAAAAGATATGTCACAAACCTTCAAGCTGAGCGATTTCAAATACAGTGACAATCTGCGCGAATTTACAGGTCATTTGGGAATTTTTTGGAATTCAAATTCATCGCAGGATTCTTTCAAGGGAGAGCTAAAAGACAATGGTGCCTTTGTGATTCAAAGCAAATTTAACGAGCCAGGAAATCGGCATAACATTGTCATTTTTGGGAAGATTGTCGATAGCAAATTTGAAGCCAAAGAGGGAAGTTATGCGCGTCTGAATGGAGAGGTAACGTATAAATCCCAGTAGAACTGTTTTTGGTCTATTTATTGCCGGCTAGAGCTTAATTTAGTCAACAAAAGCCAGAAGTCATCGCTAGTTTGATGCTTCTGGCTTTTTGCTGTGTGCTTCTAGCCAGCGGCTGAGGCGGGGCGCGCTGCGAATGGCTGGCGCTTCAATCCAACGAAACGTCATGATGCACAGCGGAATCAGCAGCGCCGTACACAGCATCACCACGCCCCAATGCCCGATGGCAGAGAGCTTGGCGGCGGCCTCTACCCCGATAACGAGCTTGAACGTGGTGTACAACACCAAGCCGTGTAAGAGGTAAATACCGTAAGACGCGTCGCCCAGCGCTTGCGCCGCGCGGCTGTGCAGCAAACCAAACAGCGAGTTGCCACTGGCTAGGATGATAAAAGCAAAGGTAAGCCAAATGGTTGCGGGGATATTATTAGCGCCAGCAAAATGCTTGAAAACATAGCCTAGGCAGATCAATGCGGCAATGCTGCCTAGGGTGTCACTGAGTAAATTGACCAGCCATTTCAGACGCAACAGCAGCGCCGCCAACGCGCCGCCGACAAAGGCGTAAAAGTAGACCGATGTAGGTTGCCAAGGGAAGACGGCAAACCACAAACCGGCCATCGCCGCAGCGCTGAACAGCACATACATAGTGGGTGGCCACGAGCTAGCTTGCCGTTCATGCCGTCCAAGGTAGCTTAGAAAAGGCGTCAACGCCAAAGTAAGCAATGGCAGCGAGAAGTAAAAAAACCACTCGTAGGGAAGCGTCCAATTCACGCCAGCAATCATGCGCGAGGTGGTGGCTACGCCGTTCAAGTCGGGTCGGCCAAAAATCGTGAAAGAGGCCCAAGCAGATATGTTTTTGAGTAAGACAGAAACAGGCTCGCGGAGTTGAAAGCTTGACACCACCGCCGTAAGCAACAGGACTGCCACCAGCATGAGTAGATACAGCGGCGTCAAACGCATGAAGCGTGAAACGAAAAGGCGTTGCCAAAAAACGCTGCTGTTCAATCCAGAATCACCCGTTTTGCCGCTAGCATCTAGCAATTTGCTAGTAAACAAAAACGCGGTGATCATGAAAAATAGCGCGACGCTGCTTTGCCCAAGGTGGGTGTAAAAGTAGGAGGGCGGAATCGTCCACGTGTCTGCGCGCAATGAGAAATACCAAATCGACGCATGGTGCAAAAACACAAACAAAGCCAACAAGCCGCGCATGCCGTCAATAGAGGCATTGCGTGCTGAAAAACTGGTGTGCGTGGCCGCCTGCAGTGGTGCGAGGTGTTGGCTTGGTCCTGAACTTGCGCCTTTGAAACCCACATAGCGGTCAAAAAAATAGACCATACCCAAGGCCAAAGCCACAACGGCGATGGCGGGAATGGCGCTGACGGGGCTCACTTAAAGCGTCTTCAAGTGAATGACTTGAAAGAGGGATAGCTTTTTTAACGCATCAACCAAAATGGCAAATGTAGTGGTAAGCCTCGGTCACGCGTATGTCAAAGCTGGAGTTGCCCGGGATGCTGAATTTGCTGCCTGCTGCCGACGTGACCCAAGCGTCTGTGCCAGCCAGTTTGTACTCGCAGCTGCCCGCCACGCATTCCATGATTTCAGGTGCGCCGGTGTTGAAGGTCAAAGTGGATGGCAAGACGACGCCGACAGATTTCTTGGTGCCGTCTGCAAAAGTGATGCCGTGACTGACGCATTTGCCGTCAAAGTAGACGCTGGCTTTGGTTGTCACGGTGACGTTGCTGATGGTTTCGGTGGTCATAGAATTTTTCTTGATTATTTATTTGTAGATTTTGTATCGTTAGCACCCAGCTGCGGCAAAGCCGTGCTGGAGCCCATGGTCAGCAGGCCAGATTTGACGTAAATGCTGAGCTTGTCGCGGGTGTCCATGATGTCCAGGTTGCGCATGGTCAGTTGGCCAATGCGGTCCAGTGGTGAAAACGGCGCGTCTTCGACCTTCTCCATGCTCAGGCGTTCTGGTTTGTAGGTCAGGTTGGCGGACTCGGTGTTGAGCAGCGAGTAGTCGTTGCCACGGCGCAGTTCTAGCGTCACTTCACCGGTGATGGCGCGGGCGATCCAGCGCTGGGCGGATTCGCGCAACATGATGGCTTGCGAGTCGAACCAGCGGCCTTGGTAGAGCAAACGGCCGAGTTTCAGGCCGTTCAAGCGGTATTGCTCAATCGTGTCTTCGTTGTGGATGCCGGTGACCAAGCGCTCGTAGGCGATAAACAACAGCGCCAAACCCGGTGCTTCGTAAATGCCACGGCTCTTGGCTTCGATGATGCGGTTTTCAATCTGGTCGCTCATGCCTAAACCATGGCGGCCACCGATGCGGTTGGCTTCTAAAATCAGCTCCACCATGTCGGTGTATTCGACGCCGTTCAAGGCGACAGGGCGGCCTTCTTCAAAACGCACCGCCACGGTTTCGGCTTTAACCACGCAGTCGTCTTTCCAAAACGGCACACCCATGATGGGGTTGACGATTTTCATGCCGCTGTTCAAAAACTCTAAATCCTTGGCTTCGTGCGTCGCGCCCAGCATGTTGGAGTCGGTCGAGTAGGCTTTTTCAGACGACATTTTGTAGCCAAAACCGGCTTGGGTCATGAACGCGGACATTTCTGCACGGCCACCCAGTTCGTCGATGAACAACTGGTCTAACCAAGGTTTGTAGATTTTCAGTGACGGGTTGGTCAACAAGCCGTAGCGGTAAAACCGCTCAATGTCGTTGCCTTTGAAGGTGCTGCCGTCGCCCCAAATGTTGACGTCATCTTCCTTCATTGCCGCTACCAGCATGGTGCCGGTCACAGCGCGGCCCAGCGGCGTGGTGTTGAAGTAAGTCACGCCAGCGGTGGAGATGTGAAAAGCACCGGCTTGCAGCGCGGCAATGCCTTCATGCGCAAGCTGCTGGCGGCAGTCGATCAAACGGGCGGCTTCAGCACCGTATTCCATCGCTTTACGGGGGATTTCTTCATAATCTGGCTCATCGGGTTGACCCAAATTGGCCGTGTAAGCGTAGGGAATCGCACCCTTGAGCTTCATCCAGTGCAAGGCGGCGCTGGTGTCTAAACCGCCAGAAAAGGCGATGCCGACTTTTTGGCCGATGGGGAGGTGTTGGAGGATGGTCGTGGTCATAAAAAGCTAAATTCGGGAATCTGGGCAAAACCCAATTTTAAGGGACGAAACCACAACAATCGTCCAGACAGTAAAAAGGGCTCAGATTGCTCTGAGCCCTTGGCTATGTATTTAGGCTGAATCAGCGCCTATTTATATCAATTAACGCCAATTGTGCTCGCGATATTCACGGTGCTCATGGTGCTCCCAACGGTTGGGGCCGTAGTAAGGGCGTGGATACGTCTCATACACGGGTGCAAGCACAGCAGGGCGCACGTAATTGATAGGCTGGTAGTACACGGTTTGCACCGGTGCACGGTAATAAACGGGTTGTGTCACCACTTGGGTGGGCGGCGCGACTTGCAGCGCTATGCGCGCGCCTGGGTTTTGCGCAGTTTGCACGGTGTAGCGCTGACCTGCATATTCATACAGTACATTGAAGGCAACGGTGCGGTTTTCCCACGTGTTTTCAGTGCGGCATTGCTGCACATTGCGCGCTACTGGGTAAGCTGGGTAAGCTGGGTATGCGCCTTGAGCTTCAATGGTGTCACCCAAGAAACCGCCGCCCACTGCGCCGACCAAGGTCGACACGGCACGGCCATTGCCACGGCCAAATTGATTACCCACGGCACCGCCGACCAAGGCACCAATCAAAGCGCCGCCACCGGTGCGGTAGCTGTCTTGCACTTGCACTGTGGTGCAGACTTGGCGCGGCACGGCGATTTGCTCAACCACAGGTGTGGCAGAAATCACCATGCCGAATTCGCGTGCTTGAGCGGCAGTAGCGCCCAAACCGGCTGCAGCCACCAGCGTGGTCAGAAGGGCGGTCTTTGCAGCAGTGGTTGCAAGGGATGTCTTCATTTTTAGCTCCTATGAACTGTAAAGTGCTGTTGTGGTTTAAGCAAAACGCCCAAGTTGCACATCAGTCACCCTACAACGCTAGTTTGAGCCTGCTAGCCGACCGTTTTTGCATACGCCGTGTAAAGTCGATGTAATGATTTGTGAGTTATTGCATCAAATTTGCTATTAAAAGTATAGCTGTACAATTAATAAATACAAAGGCTATGGCCAATATTAGTACTTAAAACGATATAAATTGCAATTTACAAGCTATTTCAAACGCGCTGACCATTCGGTCGCCACAAAACCCACGCTGATGCGCTCTGTGGCGCGGTGTTCAGCCCATTCAACGACGGGGCGTTTGATGACGCTAGGCTCCTGCAACAGGAGTTGCGTGGCGCTGGCGGCGTCTACCACGGCGGCTTGGGTGGCTGGGTCTAGTTTGCGCCACGTCGTGCCTTTGCGGTTCAGCACCTTTTCCCAACCCACAGCATCTACCCATGCTTTCAGGTGCTCAGGCGGTACGCCTAGTTTTTTGAAATCGTGAAATTGATAGTCCAAACCGTGCTCTGCGAGCCAAACACGGGCTTTTTTGACGGTATCGCAGTTGGGGATGCCGTAAACAATGAGGTTTTTAGATGGTGTGCTCATAAGTCCTTATTGTGCCCTGCGACAATAGGGGCATGAGTTCTTTGCCAAATTTACCAATTCAGTTACAGATTCCCACAGCCCAGTCCTCATTGACGGATTGGCTCAGCTACTGCGAGCAGCTGCACTTCAAGCCAATTGATATGGGGCTGGAGCGGGTTAAAGAAGTCGCGCAGCGCATGGAGATTCGCTTTGACTGCCCCGTCATTACCGTGGCGGGCACCAACGGCAAGGGCTCGACCTGTGCGATGAGCGAGTCGATTTTGAGCCAAGCCGGCTACCGCACGGGTGTGTTCACCTCGCCGCATTTGGTGCATTTTGAAGAGCGTTTACGGATTGCTGAAATTCCTGTAAATGCTACTGAATTAATAGCAAGCTTTATAACAGTTGCGTCGGCTAGAGCCAAAAATGAGGCTAAAAACTGGGCTGAAATGTCGCTCACCTATTTTGAATTCACCACGCTGGCAATTTTGGACGTGATGGTGCGCGCTAAGTTGGATGTAGCGATTTTGGAGGTCGGGCTGGGCGGCAGGCTGGATGCTGTCAACATCATTGACGCCGACTGCGCCATCATCACCAGCATCGACCTGGACCACATGGAGTTTTTGGGCGATACGCGGGAGAAAATCGGCTTTGAGAAGGCTGGCATCATGCGCGCCGGCAAAGTGGCGGTGGTCAGCGACCCTATGCCGCCAGCCAGCGTGCAAGCACATGCCGAGGCGATTGGGGCTGATTTATGGCTAGTGGGGCGCGATTTCAACTTTTCAGGCGACAAATTGCAGTGGGCTTGGGCGGGCAGGGGGCGGCGCTACGCCGGTTTGGCCTACCCAGCGCTGCGAGGTGCGAACCAGCTGGTCAACGCCTCGGGCGTACTGGCTGCGCTGACAGCGTTGCGCGAGCGTTTGCCCATCACGGCGCAAGCGGTGCGCAATGGGCTGGCTTTTGTCGAGCTGCCTGGGCGCTTCCAAATCATCCCCGGCGAGCCGACTTTGGTGTTGGATGTGGGGCATAACCCCCATGCCATCGCCGCTTTGGCGCTGAATTTGGACGCTATGGGCTTCTCGCCCTGCACCCACGCGGTTTTTGGTGCGATGGCTGACAAAGACCTCGCACCGATGCTGTCGCGTATGAGTCCGCTGGTCAACAAATGGTATTTCACCGATTTGCCGACGCCAAGAGCGGCCACTGCTGCTCATTTATTAAGCACTTGGCAAGCTGTAGAAACCAGCAAAGACGCCACGGGCGCTTGTTTTTCCGACCCGATGCAAGCGT
>JAYVSU010000072.1:0-2724 GCA_043775055.1 Polaromonas sp. | reverse complement strand
GGTTTGAATCCTTATCGGGGTTGTGAACATGGCTGCGTGTATTGCTACGCGCGGCCAACGCACAGTTATTTGAACCTGTCACCGGGTTTGGATTTTGAGACGCAGATCATCGCTAAACGTAACTTGGCACAGGTGCTGGCGCGGGAGTTACAAGCTAAGTCATATGTGTGCAGCCCGGTGGCGATTGGCACCGTGACCGATGCCTACCAACCCATCGAGCGCGAACTGCGCATCACCCGCAGCGCGTTGGAGGTGTTTGCTGCTTGCCACCACCCTTTCACCATCACCACCAAAGGCAGCGGGGTAGAGCGCGATATAGACCTGCTCGCACCCATGGCTGCGCGCGGCTTGGCGAGCGTGGTGGTGACGGTGACGACTTTGGATGGTCCCTTGGCGCGCTTGCTGGAGCCGCGTGCAGCCGCGCCGCATAGGCGGCTGCGCACCATTCGCACATTGGTGGACGCCGGTATCCGCGTCGGCGTGAGCGTGGGGCCGCAGATTCCATTTATCAACGACGACATGGAGCGAGCTTTGGAAGCCGCCGCTGAAGCGGGAGCGAGCAGTGCCTTTTTCACCGTCTTACGGCTGCCGTGGGAGCTGAACCCTTTGTTTCAAGAATGGCTGGCTTTGCACTACCCGCAGCGCGCGGCAAGGGTGATGGCGCGGGTGCGGGAGATGCATCAAATATCTGCAGCAGAAGCCCAAGGGGGTAAAAGCTACAACAGCCACTTCGTCACCCGCATGAAAGGCAAGGGTGTGTGGGCTGATTTGTTGGCACAGCGCTTTCGGCAGGCGTGCCAGCGTCTTGGTTTGAATAAGCTGGATGTGAACGAAAGAAGGGTTGAACTAGACATCAGCCAGTTCAACCCTTCTTTGTTAAGTTCGCAGTGTAGTTTGTTTTAACTCAGTCGTTAAGCCAATGTAAAGTTACTATATAAAATGTAGCAAACTATTGATTTAATAGGCCGGCTACAGCCAAAAATAAACTAAAAAAGAGGTATTTAAACTTTAAAGAAGCCTTTAAGCTTGTCAGCCCAGCTATCACTGTTGGGTGAATGCTTGGCACCGCCTTTTTTGAGCGATTCGTCAAATTCTTTGAGCAATTTGCGTTGATGCTCGGTGAGTTTGACCGGTGTTTCTACCGTGATATGGCAATACAAATCCCCTGGGTAGCTCGATCGCACACCTTTGATGCCTTTGCCACGCAGGCGGAACTGTTTGCCCGCTTGGGTACCGTCCGGGATGTCAATCGCGGCTTTACCGGCCAAGGTGGGCACGTCAATCTCACCGCCCAAGGCGGCCGTGGTGAAGCTGATGGGCACGGAGCAGTGCAAATCGTCGCCATCGCGTTCAAAAATATCGTGCTTTTTCAGACGGATTTCGATGTACAAATCGCCCGGTGGGCCACCGTTCGTACCTGGCTCGCCGTTACCGGTGGAGCGGATGCGCATGTTGTCGTCAATACCGGCGGGGATTTTGACTTCTAGAGTTTTGTTGGTTTTGGTTTTACCCACGCCCATGCAGGCCGAGCAGGGTTCAGGAATGAGCTTGCCGTTGCCTTTGCAGGTCGGACAGGTTTGCTGCACGCTGAAAAAGCCTTGGCGCATCTGCACTTGGCCATGGCCGTGGCAGGTGGTGCAGGTGACCACTTTGGTGCCCGGTTTGGCGCCGCTGCCGTGGCAGGTGGTGCAATCGTCCCAGCTCGGGATGCGGATTTGCGCGTCTTTGCCGAGTGCCGCTTCTTCCAGCGTCACTTCCATGGCGTAGCTTAAATCACCGCCACGGTAGACCTGTCGGCCTCCACCTTGACGACCACCACGTGCGCCGCCACCGCCAAATACATCGCCAAAAATATCTCCAAAAGCTTCGGCAAAACCGCCAAAACCTTCTGCGCCAGCACCGCCACGGTTCGGGTCTACCCCTGCGTGACCGTATTGGTCATAGGCCGCTTTCTTTTGCGGGTCGCTCAGCATTTCGTAGGCTTCTTTGGCTTCTTTGAACTTCGCCTCAGCAACCTTGCTATTGTCGTCGTGGTTGCGGTCAGGGTGGTGCTTCATCGCCATTTTGCGATATGCTTTTTTAATTTCTTCCTCAGACGCGTTCTTGGGGACGCCGAGGGTTTCGTAGTAGTCGCGTTTGGTGGACATAGTGGCTTAGAAGTTGTGCAAGGGAGTCGTTGAGGGGCTCATTTTCGGGCTTATTTTGCAGGCTTTGAAACGGATACAAGCCCAACCTTGACTGGCCAGATTGTCCGACCAAGGTTGGGCTTGCTGCCAATATCCATAAGCGGTGTGCTTACTTGTCTTTCTTGACTTCTTTCACTTCAGCGTCAACCACATTGTCATCCGCTGGTTTTGCGCCGGCTTGTTCTGCACCCGCCGCGCCGCCGCCAGCTGCTGCCGCATTGGCCGCTTCTTGCGCTTGCATATCAGCGTACATTTTTTCGCCCAGCTTTTGGCTGACTTCCATCAAGGCCGTGTTTTTCGCTTCCATTGGCACTTTGTCGTCGCCTTTGAGGGCTTCTTCCAAGTCTTTGATGGCCGCTTCAATTTTTTCTTTCTCGCCCGCTTCCAGCTTGTCGCCGTACTCGCCCAGCGATTTTTTCACGCTGTGCACAGTCGCTTCGCCTTGGTTGCGCGCTTGTACAATCTCCAGCTTTTTCTTGTCGTCTTCCGCGTTCAACTCAGCGTCTTTGACCATTTGCTGAATTTCGGCTTCGGTCAA
>JAYVSU010000071.1:0-3915 GCA_043775055.1 Polaromonas sp. | reverse complement strand
ACTGAAGCTTTTGCGAAGATGCAAGCTGTGGTTGACACCGTGGCTGACAAAGGCATTTTCCACAAAAACAAGGCAGCGCGCGACAAGAGCCGTTTGTCTACCAAAGTCAAGACCTTGGTCTTGGCCGCTGCTTAATCAACAATTAAGCAAATCGCCCGAACTACCCTGTTGTAGTTCGCCGTTTTGTTGGGTGCGCTGTCAGCTAGCAAGCCGAACTGTTAAAAGTTAAGCAATAAAAAACCGCCCAGTCATGAGGCCAGGCGGTTTTTTTATTGGGGTGAACTATATCGGTCTTGGTTTTGGTTTTGCATCGTGCACCACCTGTTGCGGGTACGGAATATCGATACCGTGGCTGCGTAGTGCGGTCAGAATGGCGACATTCACGTCAGAGCGGATATTGAGCTGGCCATTTTCAGGGTCATTGATCCAATAATTGACGACAAAATCAAGGCCATTGACGCCAAAGTTGGTTAAAGCGGCCACCGGCTCAGGCTCCTGCAAAACGCGAGATTGTGCCAAGGCGGCATCCACCAACAAGCGCTTCACCAACTGCACGTCACTGTCATAGCCGACTGATACGGTCGTTTGCTGCGCAATCAAGGTGTCAGCCAACGTCATGTTTTCGACCCGACTGGTGATGAGCATCTCATTGGGGACGATGGATTCGCGGCCTGCAGGTGAGCGGATCACGGTGTAGCGGGTTTTGATGTCGGTGATGCGACCTTCAAACCCATCGACTTTGACAAAGTCGCCAATCCGCATGCTGCGCTCGGTCAATATGACAAAGCCGCTGACGTAGTTAGATGCCAGCTTTTGCAGGCCAAAACCGATACCGACGCCGACTGCACCACCTAAAACGGACAAGGCGGTGAGGTCAATGCCGACCATGCTCAACGACAAAATCAGGCCGACAAACACCAGCACGGCGCGTACCGCGTTGCTGAGCGCTTTACGCAGCGATAGCTCGCCACCCGTGGCCGTACGAAGCAATTTAGACTCGATTGACGACGATACCCACAAAGCCAGCAGCAGCACGGCACCGGCGGTGAGCGACCCTTCCAACATAGCTCGCAAAGAGACGTGACTACCGCCGATTTTCCAGCTGATTTGCTCCATTTCTTGCAGCACCAAAGGAAGCAACCCGCTGACCCAGAGCACCAAGGCCAGCCAAACCAGCCAAGAAATTGTCCGCTCCAAAAACCTCACCCATGGCGAGCCTGTGAAAGCTGCTTGCAGTACTTTGACGCCAACGCGGATGATGACCAAGGACAGCAGCACCGGAATGGCGATGTGCAACACATGCACATCCATGCTGCGCTGCAACACCACGCGGGCGACGTAGGCCAAGCACAACAGCAGCAAAGGGAACAGCACACCATCAACCAAGCGCTTGCCGAAGAGAATGGATTTGTCGTTTTGATGTGTCAAACTGCGCCGCGCCAGCCACAACAAGGCCCAAGCCAAAAGGCCGCAAAGTACCAATACGCCAAACTCTATCAAGGAGTTAGGCATCGTCAGCATGGCAAACCAGTCGCCAATATTCTCTGACTGGTTGAACAAAATGGTCGGGGAGGCGGCTGCAGCAGCGGCGGCGAAAAGCGTCATGGGTTAATAGCGTAAATTGGGGCAGATATGGACAGGGGCCTTACACGTCAGCCAAAACACGGATATGTGCTTCCACGCTACGCGCCAAGGCTTTGAGGTTGTAACCACCTTCCAAGCAGGATACTATGCGCCCTTTGGCGTGACGTTTCGCCACATCCATTAAGCGATAGGTGATCCAAGCGTAATCCTGTTCAGTCAGGCCGAGTTGGCCCATATCGTCCTCACGGTGTGCGTCAAAACCAGCACTGATAAAAATCATTTCTGGCTTGAAGGCTTCAAGGCGTGGCATCCACGTGTGCTCTATCAGCTCTCGAATATCCATGCCTTTGGTATAGGCTGGCACAGGTAGGTTCAACACATTGGCAGCAGGTTTTTCAGCGCCCGAGAAAGGGTAAAACGGGTGCTGAAAAAAGCTCACCATCAAGATGCGGCTATCACCACTGACAATATTTTCCGTGCCATTGCCGTGGTGTACGTCAAAGTCGACAATCGCAACGCGCTTCAAACCGTGGCGTTCTAGGGCGTATTTAGCGGCAATGGCGACGTTGTTAAAGAAGCAAAAACCCATGGCCTTGTCATGTTCAGCATGGTGGCCCGGCGGTCGCACCGAGCAAAAAGCATTGGCCATCTCCCCACTCATGACGGCATCCGTCGCTGCGATGGCGGCTCCAGCGGCGCGCAAAGCAGCCGTCCACGTGAATGGGTTGATGGATGTATCAGGGTCGATTTGCGCATGCATCGGGCCACCAGCGGCGATGTCTTCTACCAACAAATCAGTCATGCCGCGCAATGTAGCAATGTGCTGCCGGCTGTGGCCCAATTCCAACACACCGTGCGCAGCCAGCGGTGCCTCAACCCGCGCTAACACGTCAAGCAAGCCGACATACAGCAAATGGTCGTTGATGGCATCCAGGCGCTCTGGGCATTCAGGGTGGCCTTCGCCCATTTCATGCTTATGACAGTCGGGGTGCGAGAAAAATCCAGTCCTTGATCCAGTAGGGGTAGCGTTCATCTGCTAATCTTAGCCTATGAACAATCGACTCATGCAACCCATTTTAGAAAACACGTTACAAGATACACAAGCCAAGCTTCAATCGATGCTAGCTCAGCTAAACAAAGTGATTGTGGGCAAATCAGCCCAAGTGCAAGACTGCGTGGCGTGCTTGCTGGCCGGTGGCCATTTGCTGATTGAAGACGTGCCTGGCGTGGGCAAAACCACCTTGGCGCACGCTTTGGCGCGGACCTTTGGGCTGCAATTTTCACGGGTGCAGTTCACATCAGACTTGATGCCAAGTGACTTGAGCGGTGTCTCGATTTTTGACCGCAACAGCCAGGGCTTTGTTTTTCACCCTGGCCCCTTGTTTACACAGGTGCTGCTGGCGGATGAAATCAACCGCGCCAGCCCCAAAACCCAAAGTGCGCTCTTAGAAGCGATGGAAGAGAAGCAGGTAACGATTGAAGGTGCCACCCGCCTCCTACCCTCACCCTTTTTCGTCATCGCTACCCAGAACCCGCACGATCAATTGGGCACTTATGCCCTGCCTGAGTCGCAGTTGGACCGTTTTTTGATGCGCATTTCTCTTGGCTACCCCGACCGCGCGGCCGAGCGCAGCTTGCTAACAGGTGGCGACACGCGCGCCAAGGTCGATGCGCTGCCCAGCCTGCTCACCACTGATGAATTGCAGCAGCTGCAAAAGCAAGTCCAACAGGTACATGCGGCCGACCCTTTGCTCAATTACATCCAAGACTTGATAGCTGCTACCCGCTCCGGCCGTTGGTTTTTGCAGGGTTTGAGCCCACGCGCGGGTATTGCGCTGCTGCGTGTGGCCAAAGCACAAGCTTTGTTGTGTGGCCGTGACTATGTGGCACCCGACGATGTGCAAGCTGTTTTGCCACAAACCATTGCACACCGTATGGTAGCGGTAAATGACGCCGGACGCGGCACGCAGGCTCAAGTGCTTGCTATGCTAAAAGAAGTACCGCTGCCGTAATCGACATGAGCATGAGCAGCACCTCGAGTGCCCAATCCAGCGTCAAAATAGGATTTATCCGCAAGCGCTTTCAGGCGTGGTTTCAGTCACGCCTGCAGCTGACGGACACCATGACCTTGACGCAGCGGAATGTCTACATCTTGCCTACTAAAGCGGGTTGGATGATGGTTGCGACGCTGCTTGTGCTGTTGGTTGCCAGCATCAACTACCAACTGAATTTGGGTTATTTGTTGACGTTTTTGATTGGTGGCAGCGTCATCGTGGGTATGCATATCAGTCACGCGACCTTGCGCGGACTTACTATGAATTTAATAGCTAA
>JAYVSU010000070.1:0-8760 GCA_043775055.1 Polaromonas sp. | reverse complement strand
CGAGTAATACCACCTTGCCATCGGCTTTTGGCATGCCATCGACGATAGCTAGCTTTCCCCTTAAGTGAATAAGAATATCGCGACGCAAGCGCTGCACAGCATCTGGTCTTCCTGAATTGGAAAGAGCCGATATATAACTTAACTGCCACAGGTAATCATCCGGCTTTTCACGTGCCTGTTTATTGAACCAAACTAGAGAATCATCTACACGTCCCAGACGAAGGTGTGCGACTGCATATGCAGTCCAATAGGCCGGGTTTAACTGTGCATCCTCCTGCCATTGCTGCAAATGCTCGCTGAGCTGTTGTTTGTCACCGTCGTCGAGCTCGAACCACAATATCTGTACCCGCGTAGGCACTGATGTAGGATTCAAGGCAATCGCGTTGCCGTATGCGGTCCGCGCACGCGATTTGTTTCCGTCATGATTGGAAATGTGCGCCGTAAGCAGCCAGTACATTTCACTGTTCCTGAAATTTGCTTCATCCTCTTGCACCTGACGAGAAAGACTACGCAACTCATCCCACAGCGAGGCTTGGGATGCCGCATCCATCGCCAGCAGCATCCATCGCACGTGGCCAATTTGCTGGTATCCCTTTTTGCCGACTGCGATAGCCATTTGCGGTTGCTCATTCGCGTTGTAGTACTGAATAAGACGTTCCATGGCGAGCGCATTGCTTGACCCGGCCTCCCATACGGTGCGGTAAGCCAGAATGGCTTCCAGCTTAAATTCGAGATTCCACGCTAGATCACCGTAGAGTTGCCAATACGCTAAGTCCGTAGGTGTTGCTTTCGCACGTACACTGCGCAAGACTTTTAGGGCTTCAGCGTTTTTTTGCGTACCCGACAGGGTTTCTGCTTGACAAAGAGCCGACGTAACCACATTTGTTAAGCAAGGATTAGTCTTTGGTCTAGTTGCCGCTGCGACTGCGTTCGGAAGTGACCCAGCCAACAACCCCAGTAGTACTACTGAAAGCGCCATAGGCTGTAACAAAGTCAAAGACTTTTGCATGACAACGCAGTTTGGTGTCATGATTTAACTCCTGTGGCAAGCAGGCCAATGCCGCGCGATGCTTGCTTGACTATTTCGGATCTAGTGCCCGATACAAAGAGAAAGAAGTACATAGAGTTTCCCGCATGGTTGTGGCATGTGGGTCAGTTGTAAGCGTGGCTTACTGGGGCATCTGTATGCAAGGGTTGTGGCGCATATGCAGCAAACCTTTGTTGAGTTTTTGTATTGCTGAAGTTTGCCCACTGGCTTGAAGCGTCGAACCCGTCATCCACGTCTCGTGCTTTTAAATCAACTACAAAAACCACTTCCCCACCAAACCGCCCCACACCCAACGAGTGCATCAGCTTCAGCTCTTTTTCAGGCGATTCGAGCCGCAAAAAACAAATCGCTTGCTGCGCACCTTCATGAACTGCCGTCAGGATGGCTAGTTTTTCTACGCGACCAAAATGACTGCACAAGCCATGCAGGGCCGGCGTCAGCGCGGCAACGTCCGCATACTCTTGCAAATCACGAAGTGAACGCATAGGGGTAAAATTGATTTGGTTCATGATTTATCCTTAAAATTAACTAAGCAACCAGCTCCAACCACGCACTAGATGCGGTGAAACTTGGTCATGAAGGCTAGGCCTTGCTACACATCTTGTTTCATCTGGTTGTAGTTTCTTATCCGCACTCTCTGGCATCAATACCACGAACGGGGTAGCCCAAATACCAAAAATTTCATCGGGATCTTGAGATGACGCCAAGGTGACATAGGCAAGATTCACTTGGCCTTGTGCGCTGGTCAAGCAAACTGAGTTTTCAAGCTAGGTAGTAGAAATCCGTAAAAATAGTAACAAATAGTAAAACAACATGAATGCGTGTCAAATTTAGGTTGCAAATTGTTCTTAATACCATCTAGTTTGTGATTTTTACCCTTGATTTCTACATTTATTGTTACTCAAGACCTTGGTTTTGTACTGCTAAATGCCTCAATTTCAAGTAACGGTTGATTGAGGCTGGGCGATAAATCGAAGTCGTCGTATGATGAATGCGCACTTCAATGGAGTCATCTTTTGTGAACACCCGTATGCCTCGCGCGGTAGCTTTGCTGGATAAGGAATATGAAGCCGACGACCTAAGTCGTCTAGCTATGCGCCTGTCCACCACATTGGCCAGCATCAGTGAAGCTTTTGTCACTTTGGATCGGGCGGCATGTTTTACCTACTTAAACCATGAAAGTGAGCGCTTACTACAGCGGTCATCGGCAGAGTTGCTGGGAAAATTAATCTGGCAAGAATTTGGTGCCAGTTTGCAAGAGCGCTTGAAGTGGCACATCGAGCAAGCCTTGGAGAGCAATCGTCGTGTTGAGTTTGAAGACTTTTTTGTGTCTGCTGGGCTGTGGCTGGAGTTACGTATCCACCCCTTTGCCGACGGTTTGGCGGTTTATTTTCGAGACGTGACGCAGCGCAAGGTGGCGGAAGAAAAAATCCACCACTTGGCTTTTTACGACCCTTTGACAGAGCTGCCGAATCGCCAGTTGTTACAAGACCGGCTTGCGCATGCCCTGGCAGACAGTGCCATCAATGGTCAGTTTGGTGCGCTGATGTTCATTGATTTGGATAATTTCAAAATACTTAACGATACTTTGGGTCATCCTCAAGGCGATGTATTGTTACAAAAAGTGGCAGCCCGTTTGAAAGGCTGTGTACGTAAAACAGATACCGTTGCGCGTTTGGGTGGTGATGAATTTGTGGTTCTGTTACAAAACTTGGGTGCGGATGCTCAGGCTGCCGCCCGCAAAGCGCAAATCGTGGCAGACAAAGTCTTGGTCACGTTGCGCGAACCGTATGACTTAAGCGGCCAGCAGCATTACAGCACGGGCAGCATTGGTGTGACACCGTTTTCTAAACAGCAGGGTGGTGTGATTGAAGTCAGCGATTTGCTCAAACAAGCTGATTTAGCCATGTACCAAGCCAAAAACTTGGGGCGCAACACGGTTTGTTTTTTTGACCCTTCGATGCAAGCCATCGTCAGCGCCAGCGCGGCTTTGAGTGCTGACTTACGCGCAGGTTTAGAGCAGCGACAATTTGTCGTGTACTACCAACCGCAGTTTGATGTTGGTCGCAGGATCACTGGCGTGGAGGCCCTGTTGCGTTGGCAGCATCCTGAGCGCGGCAGAGTGAAACCCTCGGAGTTCATCCCGGTGGCTGAAGAAACGGGTTTGATTGTGCCGTTGGGTCATTGGGTGCTGGAGCAAGCGTGTAAGCAACTTGCGCAGTGGGCGCCGCAGCCACGCACAGCGGGTTTGAGCATTTCTGTGAATGTGAGTGTTAGGCAGTTCCGTTACCCAGATTTTGTTGATTCCGTTGTGGCACTCATCAAAAGCACAGGCATTCAACCGAGCAAGCTCAAGTTAGAGCTGACCGAAAGTCTGCTGGCCGACCGCATGGATGTGACGATTGCCAAGATGGGCACGCTCAAAGCGCTGGGCGTAACATTGTCATTGGATGATTTTGGCATGGGCTATTCCTCATTGGCCTACCTCAACCGCCTGCCGTTGAACCAGCTGAAAATCGACAAAAGCTTCGTCGCCGACGTCTCTAGCGACCCGCGCGACGCCGCCATTTCACGCGCCATCATCTTTTTAGCGCAAAGCATGGGCTTGGAAGTGATGGCCGAGGGCGTAGAAACCGAGGCGCAGATGCAATTTTTAGCGGCGCAAGGCTGCGGCTTTTTCCAAGGCTTTTTGTTCAGCCCACCTTTGACGATTGCACAATTGGAGAGCTATATCCGTGAACAGTCCGCGGTTTAATGCGCCGATCCACGCCAGCAAATGCACATTACCGCCCGCCGCCGTTGTGTTACGGTTTTACCGAGGTCGCACTAGCGACATATTTTGACAAAAGCTTGACTTGTGCATCGCTCAGACTTTTGTTGGCAGGCATTTGACCCAGCCCGTTGCGTATCGCCTTTTCTACACGCGTTGCATCTGGTTTGAGCTCATCTAAAGATGGTCCTACTTCGCCTACAGCCCCAGCATGTTTCATGGTGTGGCAAATGGCGCATGCGGGGACAGCCGTTTGCAAAAATAGTTTTTTTCCGTCTTCCATGATGTTTTGAGCTTGAGAAGAAGTCGCGAGTAAAGCGATTAAGACAACAGCAAATAAATGTTTGGACATGTTTTAGGTCAGTATAAATAAATAAAGAGGGCACTTATATAACATTGATGGAGATGGCATGATCGCGCCAGCTGCTGTTGGAGTAGCCGCCGGTGTTCTCGATACGGCTCTCGGCTTGTTGTTGCCCTTGCACGTTAGTCACACGGCTCATCAACACATAGCTTCCTGCCATCAATTTGACCGGTAGTACAAATTGACGCCACGCGTATTTGCCAAGATCGGGGCCTATTAGTTGCGCTTCTTTCCATGTTTTGCCACCATCCACAGAGACCTCAATCGTTTTAACGGCTTGCGTCCCACCAAAACCGACGCCTTTGATCTGGTGCATGCCAGCAGACAAGGTGCCTGCGTCTGGACCGGGTGAGTTAATCCAAGACTTGGCTGACAGCTCCCACACCGAAGGATGGCTGGGATCGCCTTTTTGCCCTACAGGAGACACGCGGTAACCGGTTTTTTGAATCGCTGCATCGCTTTGCTCCTGCGTGAAAGCCAAGCGTTTGATGTATTTGACGTTGTTGACGCCGTTGTAGCCTGGGACGATCAAACGCAAGGGGCCGCCATGGGCCAAAGGAATTGGCACGCCATTCATTTCCCAGGCCAACAAGGCATTTTGCATGGCGCTGATGGGAACAGAGCGCTCAACCATCACGCTTTTGGGATCCAGTCCTTCTGGTAATTTCTCCCCGCCTGTCCCTGTCATGTAAGGCATGCCTTGCATGACACCGCCCAGTGCTTCAACCAGGGTGCGCACAGGAACACCGCTCCACACGACGCAACCCGCCGCGCCGACCTGCCAAGGTGTTCCGCTGGGTTTGCTGGGAAAAAGACCGCGACCATTGCCAGAGCACTGCAGCACCATCGCCGTGGTTTCTAAGCCGATGGTTTTGAGTTGCTTAAGGTTGAATTTTTGCGGTGACTTGACACCTTCTACCAATACTTCCCACGCGTCTCGGTCGCCAACAATGTCGGCCGTAGGTGCTGGTAGATTGTTGCGAATGTAGACTTGGTCTGTCGGGGTGATGACACTGGTGCCGAAGGCGCTGCGCTTAGTTTCCAGTGTGCTGGTGGTGTGGACAATCATGGCGCTGGCGTCCTTCCAAGCCACATAGGCGGGCAGCGGTTTAATAGCCGATGCAGCAGCAGTCGCCACTGGCGCAGCATCGGCAGCCAGTGCCTGCTGGTTGAATGCGCCCAGGCCGATAGCGGCCATTGCGCTTGCACCACCTGCCAGCAGGTGGCGTCTTTGCGGGCTGTGTTCTGGCTGTGGTTGTTTCTTTGGCATAGTTGTGTTCATTTCAGTCTCCTTTGTTGAGTTTTAAGTGGTTGTTTGTTAAATCAGTTCATGGTCCGCTGGTTGACGATGCCGGTGCTGGTTGCGTCAACGAAGCCTGAGCAACTTCTAGGGCTTTTTTCTTTTGCGCCACCATCACCAAAGGTTTACCCTCTGTTGAGGTCACGACCTGCCAGTACACATCGTTCCACCAGCCTGAATCTGCAGCCAAGGCGACAGGTTTTTCAAAAGAGAACACGGTGACCATGCCGCCTTTGTCAAAAAAAGTTGTGAGGTGGTAGGCGGTCAAGCCTTTGATGTCGCATGGCCGCATGAGCTGCGGATAACCCGGTACTTGCGTACGGTGGCCTTGTCCTAAGTGTTTTAGCAACTCTTGCCCCGTCATGAAATTCCCGCGCAGTGTGCGCTCGTAGTATTCATGCTCTATAGCACCACGCACCAGCTCGGGTGGACGCATGGCTAGTACGGCAGTTGTCGTGGTTCCGGTGATCAGCAGTGCTGCGATGCCGCGTTGTACCCAGTTGCGTTGTAGCCAAGGCGTTTCACGCTGCAAATGTTTGGGAATGGCATCAATTTTGAAAGCGACAGCCAGTTCGGTTCTGATACGTTGGTCAAAAGCTTCGTCGGCTTCGCTTGAGTAGGGTGTTGAAACCTGTTTCATGGTTTTATACTTTGCGCAAAGGGGTGATAGTGGCGCTGATTGTTTCAGACACGCCCTTGGATGCGGGCTGTAACGCTGCTTTCAACACATCTCTGGCCCGTGCCAGCCGTGATAGCACCGTGCCAGGTGCAATATCCAAAGCCTGTGCCATGTGCTGCGTGCTCATATCATCAAAGTAATACAGCACCAGCACTTCGCGGTGAATGGGGGCGATGCGCGACAAAGCGCTCGTTATGTCAAGACGGTTGTCGCTCTCTAAACCATCGGTAACATCTGCCTGTTGCGATGACGCTGATGCGATGCCGTCTTCAAGTGTTTCAAACACCAAAGCTGTCGGCGTGTTGTAGCGAAATGCATGCCGCCGCATAATCTGAAACAACCATGGGCGGGCAGATTCCGCAGATTTGAGTTGTGCGCGGTATCTCCAGGCACTGGCAAATGTGTCTTGCGCGACATCTTCGGCCAAAGCGCGCGAGCCGGTCAACACCCAAGCGCTGCGCAGCAAAAAGCGGTAGTGGTCGCGTACCCAGCTGTTGTAACGGTCTTCGGCTGC
Source organism: Polaromonas sp. (assembly GCA_043775055.1). Classification (GTDB taxonomy): domain Bacteria; phylum Pseudomonadota; class Gammaproteobacteria; order Burkholderiales; family Burkholderiaceae_C; genus Aalborgiella. Next base: position 2,085 of record JAYVSU010000070.1, on the reverse strand, counting down.
ATTGAACATATGTTGTAAGAGAGCGTATACCGAGTCGTTTCATTCCCTCCAACATGAAAATAATCATTAAATAGTTGATTTATCACGCATTCCTAGGGTAAATACTGAGATTTTTAGCCGTTCAAGCCAGCAGTTGCACGTTTCCGCCTGCAGCGGTCGTATTGACCGTCAGCGTCTGCTCCGCGCAAAAGCGGTACAAATAATGTGGCCCGCCGGCTTTGGGGCCGGTGCCGCTCAAGCCCTCGCCACCAAAAGGCTGTACGCCGACGACTGCGCCAATCATGTTGCGGTTGATGTAGACGTTACCCACATGCGCCGCCCGCGCCAAGCTCTGGGCACGGGAGTCGATGCGGGTTTGGATGCCCAGCGTCAGACCGTAGCCCAAGGCGTTGATCTGCGCGATGACGTCTGCGGGGTCGCCGCTCCAGCGCACCACATGCAGCATCGGGCCGAAGATTTCGGCACCGATGTCGCTGATGGCGTCCAGCTCAAAGGTGGAAGGCGGAATCAAATTGGGGCTTTCATTTGCTATATTATTTGTAGCTGTTGAGGCATTAAATACGGCGGCTAGAAGCGGTTTTGCCTCTAAATTGAGTCTTTTAAGATGATTTTGGATGTTTTCAAAGGCTTCACGGTCAATCACCGGGCCCACGTCGGTGGCTAGATCAGCCGTATCGCCGATGACTAGCTCTTGGGCCGCGCCTTGAATCATCTCGATCACGCCATCGGCTATTTGTTCATGCACGCACAGCAGCCGCAGCGCCGAGCAGCGCTGACCCGCTGAGCGGAAGGCGCTTTGCACTACAGCGTCTGCCACCTGCTCGGGCAGGGCGGTGCTGTCGACCAGCATGGCGTTGATGCCGCCGGTCTCGGCAATCAGAGGCAGGATAGGGCCGTCTTTGGCCGCCAGCGCACGGTTGATGATTTTGGCGACCTGCGTCGAGCCAGTGAACACCACGCCCGCCACGCCGGGGGCGGCGACCAGGGCCGCACCCACCGTCTCACCCGCGCCGTGCAGGAGTTGCAATGCGCCGCTGGGTACACCCGCGCTGTGCAGCAGCGTCACCATGGCCTGCGCCACACCGGGCGTTTGCTCGGCCGGTTTGGCCAGCACGGTGTTGCCCGTTGCAAGTGCGGCGGCAACTTGGCCTGCAAAAATCGCCAACGGGAAGTTCCACGGGCTGATGCAAACCCAGGGGCCGCGCGCGATCAGGCGCAGCTCGTTGGTTTCACCGGTTGGTCCCGGTAAAGCGATGGGCGCCATGACGCGCTCGGCTTCATCCGCGTAGTAGCGTAAAAAGTCCACCGCTTCGCGTACTTCGGACACCGCATCGCCCCAGGTTTTGAAGGCTTCTTTGACCAGCAGGGCGCAGAAATGCGGCAACTGCGCGTCTAAGTCATCTGCCGCTTGTCTGAGGATGGTTGCGCGGTCGGATACCGCTGTTTTGCTCCATGTTTTGTAGCTGCTCCGACTGGTTTTGAGCGCTTCGGGGATGGCTGCAACGGCGTATTCAGCAACCGTAGGTACGGTTGCGGTGTCGTAGGCCGCCAATAGAGGGGCACGCATGGTTTCTACCGTCAAATCAATGCCCGTGCTGTTTTTGCGGGCAGTTGCTGCTGCGCCAAACAGCTGCGGCGGCAAGGCAAAGGCGCTGTGTGGCTCTAGGCGCAGGGGAGAAATCAAGAGTTCAGCCATGCCGACAGATTCGTCTGTTAATTGATGCACAAACGACGAATTGGCGCCGTTTTCCAGCAATCGACGCACCAAGTAGGCCAACAAGTCGCGGTGTGCACCCACGGGGGCGTAGACGCGGCAGCTGATGAGTGGGTTTTTCAGCACCTCGCGGTAGACGCCTTCGCCCATGCCGTGCAGGCGTTGTAGCTCGAAAGGCGCACCCGATTTAGCAGCCATTTGCAAAATAGCCGCAATCGTTGCCGCGTTGTGGGTGGCAAACTGTGGGTAGATTGCATCGGGCGCATCCAGCAGCGCCTTGGCGCAGGCGAGGTAGGACACGTCGGTGTGGTGTTTGTGGGTGAAAACCGGGTAGTGCGGCAGGCCCAGCTCCTGCGCGCGCTTGATCTCGC
>JAYVSU010000069.1:0-59985 GCA_043775055.1 Polaromonas sp. | reverse complement strand
ATTTGACTGGTAACTTTACCAGCGCGGGGCATAAAAGCACAATGACTATACCTCCTGCTGCTCCCACACCTCGCTGGGGTACTTTTGCTGACCGAATTTTCGGACTTGCTGCCAAAGGTGCGGCTTTATTAACACTGGCTCTTTTGCTTGGCATATTGCTGTCCTTGATAATTGGCGCTTGGCCAGCCATACAAAAATTTGGCTTTGGATTTTTAACTAGCAGCGTATGGGATCCCGTAAAAGAGGAGTTTGGTGGCTTGGTGATGATTTATGGCACTTTGGCTACGTCATTGATCGCCTTACTCATTGCTGTGCCAGTAAGTTTTGGAATCGCTCTTTTTTTGACCGAACTGTCGCCAGCATGGTTGAAGCGTCCATTGGGAACGGCAATCGAATTGTTGGCAGCTGTGCCTTCGATTGTGTATGGTATGTGGGGTTTGCTTGTATTGGGCCCAATTTTGGCAACCTATGTTCAACAGCCCTTGCAGAAATTATTGACAGGTGTCCCATTTCTTGGGAGCTTGGTTTCTGGCCCCCCTGTTGGCATCGGCATTTTATCTGCAGGTATTGTTTTGGCGATTATGATTATTCCGTTCATTGCTTCTGTGATGCGCGATGTCTTTGAAGTCACGCCTCCACTTCTCAAAGAATCAGCTTATGGTTTAGGTTCAACGACTTGGGAGGTCATGTCCAAAGTCGTTCTGCCATATACAAAAGCCGGTGTTGTTGGCGGCATCATGCTTGGGCTGGGAAGAGCGTTGGGTGAGACGATGGCAATCACCTTCATCATTGGAAATACCAATCAATTAAATTCTTTGAGTGTTTTTGAGGCTGCAAACAGCATCACTTCCGCATTGGCAAATGAGTTTGCAGAGGCCGGCGCTGGTTTGCATCAGGCGTCGTTGTTTTACCTCGGACTCGTGTTGTTTTTTATTACGTTTGTTGTGCTTTCGTTGTCTAAACTGCTACTCACGCAGCTAAAAAAGAGCGAGGGAGCTAAATCATGACGACTAGTAAGCTACTTATTAATACAAATACCGCTTTAAAAGCGCGAGAAACAAAGTTCAAGCAACGCAAAAGAGTCAATCAAATTGCACTAACCTTGTCTTTGCTGGCGATGGGCTTCGGACTTTTTTGGTTGATTTGGATTTTATGGGAAACCATTCGTTTAGGTTTAGGAGGTATGGCGTTTGCTACTTTGACGGAGATGACTCCGCCACCAAATGAGACTGGTGGTATTGCGAATGCGATTTATGGCTCATTCTTAATGGTGCTGATGGCAACTTTCATAGGTACACCCATTGGCATCATGGCTGGAATTTATTTAGCTGAATATGAGCCCAAAAGTTGGCTCGCTAGTGTTACTCGTTTTGTTAACGATATTTTGTTGTCTGCACCATCAATCGTTATTGGCTTGTTTGTTTATGCCGTGATCGTGACACGATTCAAATCATTCTCAGGTTGGGCTGGCGTTATTGCTTTAGCCATGATTGCTATTCCAGTTGTTATTAGAACCACGGAGAACATGCTCCAATTAGTTCCAGCCGGATTGCGAGAGGCTGCGTATGCTTTGGGCTCACCCAAGTGGAAGGTGATCATTTTCATAACTTTACGCGCTGCACGGGCAGGTGTGGTGACTGGATTGCTTTTGGCAGTTGCTCGAATATCTGGTGAAACTGCTCCTTTGCTGTTTACTGCATTAAACAATCAATTTTGGACGTCTAGCCTGACAGAACCGATGGCGAGTTTGCCGGTGACAATCTTTAAGTTTGCGATGAGTCCCTATGAGAATTGGCAAAAACTGGCCTGGGCAGGTGTATTTTTGATAACAGTCACTGTTTTGGGCTTGAATATTTTGGCGCGGGTATTAACGCGTGAAAAATAATATTATTGAATCAATTGCGAACACTATCTTCAATGAAGCAACGAAAAGCAAGCTATGACTACAGAATTATTAAAATCAAAATTATCGGTTCAAGATTTGAATTTTTATTATGGGAAATTCCATGCTCTTAAAAACATCAATCTTGAAATTCCTGAGAAAAAAGTGACAGCTTTTATTGGTCCTTCTGGCTGTGGTAAATCTACTTTACTGCGCACATTTAACCGTATGTTTGAGTTGTATCCAGAGCAGCGTGCAGAGGGCACTATTAAATTGGACGGTGAAGACTTGCTGACATCTAAGCAAGATGTTGCATTGATACGCGCAAAAATCGGTATGGTATTTCAGAAGCCAACTCCTTTTCCGATGTCCATTTATGACAATGTTGCATTTGGTGTCAAGTTGTTTGAAAATTTGAATGCCAGCGATATGGATGAGCGTGTTGAGTGGGCTTTGCGAAAGGCTGCACTATGGACCGAGGTTAAAGACAAGCTCAACCAAACAGGGTCTAGCCTATCAGGCGGACAGCAACAGCGTTTGTGTATTGCCAGAGGAATAGCAATCAAACCCGAAGTCTTGCTGCTAGATGAACCTTGCTCAGCTTTAGATCCGATTTCAACCTCTAAGATAGAAGAGTTAATTACGGAGCTTAAATCAGATTACACAGTGGTTATTGTGACCCACAACATGCAGCAAGCGGCACGCTGTAGTGATCACACCGCATATATGTATTTGGGTGATTTGATTGAGTTTGGCGCAACTGAGCAATTGTTCTTTAAGCCAAAACGCAAAGAAACAGAAGATTACATCACCGGCCGTTTTGGTTGAGAAATAATTGGAGCACAGTATGGCAGATAAACATTTATCAACACAGTTTGACAGCGAACTGAATGGCGTCTCATCTAAAGTGATGGAGATGGGCGGTTTAGTGGAAGCCCAAATTAAACTTGCGATCCAAGCACTTTCTCAGTTCAGTTTGGAAGTTGCTAATCAAGTGGCGGAGACGGAATCTCGCGTTAACGCTATGGAAGTTGAAATCGACCGCGATTTGTCATCTATCATTGCGCGCAGGCAGCCTACCGCCAGAGACTTAAGATTGTTGATTGCTATTTCTAAAACGACAGCAAACCTAGAGCGTGCTGGTGACGAGGCTGACAAAATTGCACGAATGGTTAAGTCTATTTTGCATAGTGGAATTCAAGGTGGTCCGGCGCGTGCTCTGCCGTCGGGCGACTTGCGTTTGGCTGCTGATTTAGCCTCAAATCAGTTGCGTAAAGCCTTAGACAGCTTTGCTCGCTTAGATACGGGTTTGGCTGTCGGAATCTTGAAAGAAGACGACTTGATTGACAAAGAATTCGATGGATTTGTTCGTAAACTTGTCACTTATATGATGGAAGACCCACGAACAATTTCTGCAAGTCTTGACTTGCTATTTGTAGCCAAAGCGATAGAGCGAATTGGGGATCACGCCAAAAATATTGCTGAGGTTGTCATTTATATCGTTAAGGGCGCAGACGTCAGACATACAACGATGGCCGAAATTGAATCAGCAGTTAAATAGCGTTTCACGATTTCAAATATACAGTGCATGAAAACTATCCCGCGAATTCTGATTGTTGAAGATGAACCCGCAATCGCAGAATTGATTGCGGTGAATCTAAAGCACAATGGTTTTGCTCCCGTGTGGGCTGTGGAGGGTATAGCAGCTCAACGTGAGTTGGATGCAGACTTGCCAGATGTTATTCTGCTGGATTGGATGCTACCCGGTCAAAGTGGTTTGAGTTTAGCGCGAAAGTGGCGTAGCGACGAGCGTTCAAAAGTTGTACCAATTATCTTGTTAACTGCTAAAGGCGATGAGTCTGACAAGGTCGCGGGTTTTGAGGCTGGCGTAGACGACTATATTACGAAGCCTTTTTCGACCAAGGAGCTACTTGCGCGCATACGTGCTGTCTTGCGTCGTAGCACACCTCAGCTGGAAACAGAGTCAATAACCATTGGATCGTTGGCACTTGACACAGCAACACATAGGGTTTCATATTTAGGTCAAGAGCTCAAAGTTGGACCAACAGAATTCAAATTATTGCAGTACTTAATGAAGCATTCTGAGCGAGTGCATAGCCGAGGCCAATTGCTAGACAAGGTGTGGGGTGATCACGTTTACATCGAGGAGCGGACGGTTGACGTTCATGTTAAACGTCTGCGTGAGGCTTTGGGGCAAGCTGGCCGTCACATTGAAACCGTGCGTGGAACCGGATATCGTTTAACCGCTGCTGTGGCTTCAATCATTCCAACTTAAATTTCAATGATTTGGCGATTAACAGGTTATATATTTTGCTCTTTAGCTGGCGCTGGAATCGTTGCCATATTGGGATCGCAATTCTCTACTACATTCGATACATTATTGCTCGCAGTTTGCGGTGCACTTTTAGGTGGCTTTTTCTGGACTTTGTTAAATTTAATGCGTGCGTCGCGAGCTTTAACCTGGTTGCGAGACGGTAATGGTAATGACATACCTAGAATCGGTGGCCTATGGGGTGAAGCCGTAGATCGCGTCCGTCGATTACTGCGTCAGCATATGCAAGATGTGCAGGCAAGCGAGAGTCGCTTAGCTGATTTTTTGTCGGCTATTCAAGCTTCTCCAAACGGCGTTCTGCTACTAGATGCAAACGGACAAATTGAATGGTCTAATTTGACAGCAGCTGAGCATTTTGGTTTGAATGTTCATGCGGACATTTCGCAACATATAGGTAATTTGGTAAGAGACCCCGTGTTTGCATCTTATTTCAATGCGAACGACTTTACTTATGAAATTACCATAGCTGGAAATAAAAGTAGCTATGCGCGTCCAAGTCGTATTGCCGTTCAAATTCACCCCTACGGGATAGGCAAAAAGCTGATGCTCTCGCATGATGTCACGGCATTAGAGCTGACTGATCTAATGAGGCGGGATTTTGTAGCGAATGTTTCGCATGAGATTCGTACGCCATTGACGGTCTTGGCTGGATTTGTTGAAACTTTGCAAACTTTGCCATTGGGTGAAGTAGAGCAGAAAAAGTATCTTGATTTAATGGCCGTGCAAGCACAGCGCATGCAAGTACTCGTTAGCGATCTACTTACATTATCTAAATTGGAGGGAAGTCCTGCGCCTCTTGGCGACTCTTGGTTTAGTGCCAAGGTGTTGATGGACGTATGTGAGCAAGAGGCTAAATCTTTGTCTGAGTTACTAAGTGCGTCGCATCAGTCGACGGAATTCCGACAATCAATTCTCTTCAGTATGCCTTCGAATTTGGAGTTTGCTGGTTCTCAAGCAGAGCTGTTGAGTGCCATGTCAAACCTTGTTAACAACGCTGTCAGGCACGCACCTTCAGCAGGTACGATCTTTGTAAGTCTCAAGCTTGCACCCAACGGGAAAGCGGAGTTTGAAGTCAAAGATACTGGCTATGGGATTGCATCCGAACATCTTTCTCGCCTTACCGAGCGTTTTTACAGGGTGGATGCAAGCAGATCTAGAGAGTCAGGGGGTACTGGGCTGGGTCTGTCTATTGTTAAGCACGTAGTACTTCGGCATGGCGGTGAGTTGCGAATTGAAAGCATGGTAGGAACAGGTTCTACATTTGGTTTTACCTTACCTGCTCAGCGGGTTCGGATTCAAGCAGCTTGAGTTGCAAGTTTTGTGTAAGAACATAAATTTGTCAGCCTAAGAATTTGCTGTCACAATACTAGCTGTTACCAAGGCCCTTCCTGCCACAGTCGCATCCGCCAATCGGTTAAGCCGTGTCGCGGAAGGTTTTTAAAACTAAACTTAGTTTCCTCAAGGGAAACGGAGAACAGCGGAATATGAGTCAATCGCCAACGACACAACCCACGGGTTCGGTCTATCAAGCCTATTCAGGCAATACATTCCTATTTGGAGGCAACGCCCCTTATGTGGAAGAAATGTATGAAAATTATCTAGCCAATCCAGGAAGTGTTCCTGACAGCTGGAGAGACTATTTTGACGCGCTGCAGCATGTCCCCGCTGTTGACGGCACGAACACAAAAGATGTCCCACATTTGCCTGTGATCAATGCTTTTGCTGACCGCGCTAAACAAGGTGGTACCAAAGTTGTGATGGGTAGTGCTGACGCCGAAATGGGGCGTAAACGTACAGCAGTGCAGCAATTGATTGCAGCTTACCGTAATGTTGGCGCACGTTGGGCTGATTTAGACCCTTTAAAACGCACCGAACGTGAAAAAATCCCTGAGCTAGAGTCATCTTTTTATGGCTTTAGCGATGCAGATCAAGAAGCTGTTTTTGATACAAGCAACACATTCTTCGGCAAAAATACGATGAGTTTGCGTGAGTTGATGAATGCTTTGAGAGAAACGTATTGTGGCACGATCGGCGCTGAGTACATGTACATTACCGATCAAGCGAAAAAACGTTGGTGGCAACAAAAGCTAGAAAGCGTACGCAGCAAACCCAATTTCACTGCAGAAAAGAAGTTGCATATTTTGGACAGGCTAACTGCTGCAGAAGGTTTAGAGCGATTTTTGCATACTAAATATGTGGGACAAAAGCGCTTTTCATTAGAAGGTGGTGAGAGCTTTATTGCCTCCATGGATGAGTTGATTCAGCGCGGTGGCAGCATTGGACTGCAAGAAATCGTCATCGGTATGGCGCATCGTGGTCGTTTGAATGTTTTGGTAAATTCTCTGGGTAAAGTTCCTGCTGATTTGTTCGCAGAATTCGACCACACTGCGCCAGAGGATTTGCCGAGTGGCGACGTGAAATATCACCAAGGTTTCAGCTCTGACGTTACGACGCCTGGTGGACCCGTACATTTAACTCTGGCCTTCAATCCATCACATTTGGAAATTGTTAATCCAGTCGTTGAGGGCTCTGTACGAGCACGGATGGATCGCCGTGCTGACCCAAAAGGCTTGCAAGTGCTGCCTGTGCTGGTGCATGGTGATGCTGCTTTTGCTGGTCAAGGCGTTGTGATGGAGACATTAGCTTTGGCAGAAACCCGTGGTTACTCAACGGGTGGAACGGTTCACATTGTTATCAATAACCAGATTGGTTTCACAACCAGCGACCCACGTGACAGTCGCTCTACTTTGTATTGTTCCGATGTTGTCAAAATGGTCGAAGCACCAGTTTTGCACGTCAACGGAGATGACCCTGAAGCTGTAGTTTTGGCAACGCAATGGGCGTTAGAGTACCGCATGGAATTCCAAAAAGATGTGGTAGTTGACATTATTTGCTTCCGTAAGTTGGGTCATAACGAGCAAGACACACCGGCACTCACGCAGCCGTTGATGTACAAAAAAATCGCTGCGCACCCAGGCACACGCAGATTGTATGCAGACAAGCTCACGACGCAAGGCATGGGTGAGACTCTTGGCGACGACATGGTAAAAGCTATGCGAGCAGCACTTGATATTGGTAAAAACACTTTTGACCCAGTCTTGACTAACTTCAAAAGCAAGTTCGCAGTCGATTGGCAGCCATATTTGAGTAAAAAATGGACAGATGCAGGGGACACGGCTATTCCGATGGCCGAGTGGAAGCGCTTGGCTGAGAAAATTACCACAATTCCTGAGAGTGTGATGCCTCACCAGTTAGTGAAAAAAGTTTACGCGGATCGTGCGGCCATGGGGCGTGGAGAAATTCCGGTCGATTGGGGAATGGGTGAGCACATGGCGTTTGCATCCTTAGTTGCAAGTGGCTATCCCGTGCGATTGTCTGGAGAAGACTGTGGTCGCGGTACGTTTACACACCGCCATGCTGTAATTCATGATCAAAATCGTGAAAAGTTTGACGAGGGTACATATACGCCGCTACAAAATGTTGCGCCTAATCAAGCACCTTTTGTCGTCATTGATTCCATCTTGTCTGAAGAAGCTGTACTTGCATTTGAATATGGTTACGCATCAAACGACCCTAACACTTTTGTGATTTGGGAGGCACAGTTCGGTGACTTTGCCAATGGTGCGCAGGTCGTGATCGATCAGTTTATCGCGAGCGGGGAAGTCAAGTGGGGACGTGTGAACGGCATTACCTTGATGCTACCGCATGGCTATGAAGGCCAAGGACCGGAACACAGCTCGGCTCGTCTAGAGCGGTTCATGCAGCTGAGTGCTGATACCAATATGCAGGTTGTACAGCCGACAACTGCAAGCCAGATTTTCCACATTCTGCGTCGTCAAATGGTACGCAATTTGCGTAAGCCGTTGATCATCATGACACCTAAGTCATTGTTGCGTGCAAAGGATGCTGCGTCACCGCTGTCTGAGTTCACCAAAGGCATGTTCCAAACAGTGATTCCTGAAAATAAGGCGCTGAAAGCTGACAAAGTTAAGCGGATCGTTGCTTGTTCTGGAAAGGTCTACTACGACTTGGTGAAGCGTCGCGAAGAAAATGGGCATGATGACACTGCCATTATTCGAGTGGAGCAGCTCTACCCTTTCCCGCACAAGGCGTTTGCTACAGAGATGAAGAAGTACCCAAATGCAAGCGAAGTTGTGTGGTGCCAGGATGAGCCGCAAAATCAAGGTGCTTGGTTCTTTGTGCAGCACTACATTCATGAAAATATGAATGAAGGCCAGAAGTTGGGTTATGCGGGGCGCGCTGCATCAGCCTCTCCTGCGGTTGGATATTCACACCTACACCAAGAGCAACAAAAATCATTGGTTGATGCCGCATTTGGCAAGCTGAAAGGTTTCGTTTTAACGAAATAATTAAGCGATTTTGACCTCTTAAAACGTATACAGACTTAACCACAAATAAGACAACTCGAAAGAATAATATGGCAATCGTAGAAGTAAAAGTTCCCCAACTGTCTGAATCAGTCGCTGAAGCGACCATGTTGACATGGAAAAAGAAGGCTGGAGATTTCGTTGCAGTTGATGAAATATTGATTGAAATTGAAACTGACAAAGTCGTTTTGGAAGTGCCGGCACCTAGTGCTGGTGTTTTGGCTGAAATTTTGATTGGTGACGGTGCAACTGTTGCTGCTGAGCAATTGATTGCTCGTATCGACACAGAAGGAAAAGCCAACGCTGCCGCACCGGCCGCAGTTCCAGTCGCGGCAGCAGTTTCAGTTACATCGGCCCCAGCCGCTGCTACGTCGTCTGGTGGCTCAATGGCTGGCGTAGCTATGCCAGCAGCCGCTAAACTGATGGCAGACAATCAGCTTGCTGGTGGTTCGGTGGCAGGAACTGGTAAAGACGGTCGTGTGACCAAAGGCGATGTATTAGGTGCGGTTGCATCAGGTGCTACAAATAAAGTAGCTGTCCAAGCAATGGTTGCGCCGGCTGCAGTTAAATTATTACCTCAAGTGGCAACTGCAGCGCCAGCTCTGGGAGATCGTCCCGAGCAACGCGTGCCAATGAGTCGTTTGCGTGCTCGTGTCGCTGAGCGTTTGTTGCAATCACAATCGACTAATGCGATTTTGACCACTTTTAACGAGATCAATATGGCACCTGTCATGGAAATGCGTAAGCGTTTCCAAGACAAGTTCGAAAAAGAACACGGCATCAAAATTGGATTCATGAGCTTTTTTGTTAAAGCTGCTGTTCACGCGCTGAAGAAATTCCCTGTTTTGAACGCCAGCGTAGATGGCAATGACATTGTTTATCACGGGTATTTTGATATTGGTATTGCTGTGGGTTCTCCTCGCGGTTTAGTGGTGCCAATTTTGCGCAATGCAGATCAAATGAGCTTCGCGGATATTGAGAAGAAAATTGCTGAATACGGCATCAAAGCTCGTGATGGGAAATTAGGCATGGAAGACATGACCGGTGGCACCTTCTCTATCAGCAATGGTGGAACATTTGGTTCTATGCTGTCAACGCCTATCATCAACCCACCACAGAGTGCTATTTTGGGTATTCATGCAACTAAAGATCGTGCAGTTGTTGAAAATGGTCAAATTGTTATTCGTCCTATGAATTACTTTGCCATGAGCTATGACCACCGAATCATTGATGGCCGTGAAGCGGTGCTCGGCTTGGTAGCCATGAAAGAAGCGATGGAAGATCCAGCGCGTTTGTTGTTTGACATCTAAGAAAGTACGAACATGTCGAAACAATTTGATGTCGTCGTTATCGGCGGAGGCCCTGGTGGCTATATTGCGGCTATTCGTGCTGCTCAGCTGGGTTTTAACGTGGCTTGTATCGATGAGTGGAAAAATGCCAAAGGCGGTTCTGCTCTAGGCGGTACTTGCACCAATGTAGGATGCATACCTTCAAAGGCGTTGTTGCAGTCTTCTGAGCATTTTGACCACGCGAGTCATCATTTTTCTGAGCATGGTATCGAAGTCAAAGGTCTCAGCTTGGATGTGACTAAGATGGTTGCCCGCAAAGATACTGTAGTTAAGCAGAACAATGATGGTATTTTGTACTTGTTCAAAAAGAACAAAGTGACGTTTTTTCATGGACGAGGTTCATTTGTAGCTGTTAAAGACGGCAATTATGAAATCAAAGCAGGTGAAGAAAGTATCAACGGTAAGCACATCATCCTAGCGACTGGCTCAAATGCGCGTGCTTTGCCGGGTACACCGTTTGATGAAGAAACTATCTTGTCTAACGATGGTGCATTGCGTATTGGCGCCGTACCTAAGACTCTTGGCTTGATTGGTTCAGGAGTTATTGGTTTAGAAATGGGTTCTGTTTGGCGTCGTTTGGGAGCAGATGTCACCATTCTGGAAGGACTTCCAACATTTTTAGGCGCTGTAGATGAGCAAATTGCAAAAGAAGCTCACAAAGCCTTCGTCAAGCAGGGTTTAAAGATTGAACTGGGCGTCAAGGTTGGTGAGGTTACATCAAGTAAAAAGGGCGTGAGCATAGTGTATACCAATGCCAAAGGCGAAGCGCAAAAGCTGGATGTAGACAAACTCATCATCTCAATTGGTCGTGTTGCAAATACGATTGGTTTGGGGGCGGAGGCAATTGGTTTGAATTTGGATGAGCGTGGCGCTATTGTTGTGGATGCAGACTGCAAAACTAATTTGCCTAATGTATGGGCTGTTGGAGATGTGGTGCGCGGTCCTATGTTGGCACATAAAGCTGAAGAAGAAGGTGTTGCCGTTGCTGAGCGTATTGCGGGTCAGCATGGGCATGTCAATTTCAATACGATCCCTTGGGTTATATACACAAATCCAGAAATTGCGTGGGTGGGGCAGACTGAGCAACAGCTCAAATCGGCCGGCCGTGCTTATAAAGCTGGGACTTTCCCGTTCATGGCTAACGGACGAGCGCGCGCTTTGGGTGATACAACGGGTATGGTGAAAATGCTTGCAGACGCGGTTAGTGATGAAATACTCGGTGTACATATTGTGGGCCCAATGGCTAGCGAGTTGATAGCTGAATGCGTGGTGGCAATGGAGTTCAGAGCCAGTGCAGAAGATATTGCTCGTATCTGTCATGCACATCCATCACTAAGTGAAGCGACTAAAGAAGCAGCCTTAGCGGTAGATAAACGTACGCTTAATTTTTAAGTAACGAGGCTTTGACTCGCAAAACTTGAGCATGACTGTACGTGAAGCCTATGAGGCAGAATTAAGTTCGCGGGGCTACGTGAGTGACCCTGCGCAACTTCGTGCAGTCTTGGCGCTTGAGCGTTGTGCCGATGATTGGATTGCATATAAACATCAGCGTTCTAATGCGTTGAAAAAACTAGTTAATCGCCCGTTAGTCCCTCGCGGTGTTTATTTGTACGGCGGCGTAGGACGCGGCAAAAGTTTTTTGATGGACTGCTTTTACAATGCAGTGCCTTTAAAACGCAAAACCAGATTGCACTTCCACGAGTTTATGCGTGAGGTACATCGTGAGCTACGCGATTTACAGGGCATTGTTAATCCGCTTGACGAGTTGGCTAAGCGAATGGCGAAGCGCTATCGCTTAATTTGTTTCGACGAATTTCACGTGGCAGACATTACTGATGCAATGATCTTGTATCGTTTGTTGTCGGCATTGTTTGAAAATGGCGTTGGTTTTGTAACAACATCAAATTTCAAGCCAGCTGATTTGTACCCAGGCGGCATGCATCGTGACAGAATTTTGCCAGCCATAGCTTTGTTGAATGCCAATTTAGAAGTTGTGAATGTCGATAACGGTACAGACTACAGACGTCGTACGCTTGAGCAAATTAAACTTTACCACACGCCTTGGGGAGCTGACGCTGATTTTGAAATGACACAGTCATTCAATAAACTAGCAGAATCGCAAGATGAAGATCCTGTTTTGCATATTGAAGCGAGAGAAATTTATGCACGTAGAAAGGCGGGAGGCGTAGTCTGGTTTGATTTCAAATCATTGTGTGGAGGACCACGTTCACAAAATGATTACTTGGAAATAGCAACTCAATTTCATACAGTGTTATTAAGCAACGTGCCTTATATGCCGCCACGCATGGCCAGTGAAGCAAGGCGTTTTACTTGGCTTATAGATGTCTTATACGATAGACGCGTTAAATTGATTCTGTCGGCAGAAGTGCCTCCTGAGGCGTTATATACAGGGGGACCACTTGCACATGAATTCCCCAGAACAGTGTCGAGGCTTAGTGAGATGCAGTCAGTTGAATATCTGAACCTAGAGCGACGTCAAGTCGATACAGCTTTAATATGAGTAAAAGTTCCTGCGTTGGCTTGCTCGTCGTGATTGCTAGCAGTTTCTTGATTGTTCAGGCCCAAGGGACGTCAGCAAGTGCGGAAATTTCAGAGCGCTCTCGATTAGTTCAGGAGCGCGAAGCTATTGAATCTCGTTACAATTTGCAAGAGGTTGCGTGTTACAAAAAATTCGCTGTCAGTAGCTGCCTGAAACAAGTTAAGACAGAGAAGAGTGCCGTGTTGATTGACATTAAGCGTAAAGAACTAGCTTTAAATGATTCGCAACGAGAAGATCGCAAAGTTCGAATAAATTCGAAAAAAGAAAATTCAACGCTTACAAATGCTAAAAAAACTGAAGCAGTTATGAGTAAACCGAATAAATCAATAGACCTCAATAAGAAACAGCGTGAAAATGAAGCGGCAAGTCGAGTCAATGAAGCTAATCGGAAATTGCGAATATCTCAAGCTAAAGCGGTGCAACGTGCAGAAAAAAATAAACTAGCTACCGAGCAAGCAACCAAATATCAAAAAAAGTTGATTGAAGCACAAGAGCATAAAGCAGCACTTGAGCAAAAAAATGCAAATAGTACGAAACCAAAATCGACTCCGCTACCGGTACCGGTACCCAAACCAAATACGGATTGATTGTTTTTGTACAGAGTGTTGCTTGCTTTGTAATTGATTTTTTACTCGTATTTCACTAAAGCAATAGATAAATTATCGCCACGTCGCTGGCTTCGAGTGCGTGCGGTAGTGATTAAAAACTCTACAGCTTCACGTGGGTTTAATTTTGCTAGGATTGCTCCGAGTTCATTGGTCTTAAAATAAGGCCAAACGCCATCGCTGCATGCCATGATGACATCTCCCGTAGATAAATTTTCAATGCTATGGTGATCTACGACCGGTTGAAGCTTACTTCCTAAGCTGCGCGTCAGCACATTTGATTTGGGATGATTGATTGCTTGCTCAGAAGTGATTTCATTATTGTCAACTAATGTTTGAACATATGAATGGTCACTTGAGCGTTTTACGAGTTGCCCTTGATGGAAATGGTAAATGCGTGAATCTCCTACATGAGCCCAATGGCATGCTCCTCCTGAGGTGACTAAGAATGCTGCAAATGTACTGTGCGGTTGCTGGGCGGAGGCGATTGCTGTGAGTCCAATGACTAGGTGTGCATCTAATGCTATTTGTTTTAGTAATTGTTGAGGATCATCTGTTTTAGAATTAAACTGTTTGAACAGTTGTTCTGCAGTGAACATCACTTGGTCGGCTGCTTTTCGTCCGCCACTTAGCCCTCCCATCCCATCAGACACGATAGCAAGAACGCAATTTGGTTCTCGGGTACTTCTGAAAATACTCACGCGATCTTGTTGACTTTCCCTGTCGCCCTGATGTATGCCCGTCGAAGCGCTAAACATGGTTTCTTTGGTCATAAACGTATAACAAAATAGGCGTGCAATTTAAAAGACAAAATAAGTCTGCATATTATGAGTGTCTTAACGTATAAGTGAACATTTAACAGATGATTTTTTTGAAAATAGCGTACAGAGATGAAAATTGAACATTCAATGAGCTTTGAATTACGGGTAATGGAGGTTTTTTCTGAGCAAGGTTTACTGTCTCAATTTGACCCTTATTTCAAAACTCGAAGTGGACAAACGCAAATGGCGTTTGCTGTTGCGCGTTGTATTGAACAAGGCACAACATTGGTTGTAGAAGCTGGGACCGGTGTAGGGAAAACTTTTGCATATTTGGTTCCGGCTTTACTTAGCGGTGAACGCGTTGTGCTGTCCACGGCAACAAAGGCATTGCAAGATCAATTGTTTGGACGCGATCTGCCAAGTTTGGCTAAGATCCTAGGCTTACCTGTACGCCTGGCCTTGCTCAAAGGGCGATCTAGCTATTTGTGTCTTCATCGACTGGAAATTGCTCGCGAAGATATCGCTCCGTCCGAGCGAGGCATACATGCAACCCTTGCCAAAGTCGAAAAATGGGCGCAAGTTACTAGGAATGGCGATTTGGCTGAATTGGCCGGTTTAGATGAGCGCTCACCAGTCATCCCGTTAATTACGTCAAACAGGGAAAACTGTCTCGGGGCCCAATGTCCTAAATTCCGTCCTTGCCATGTCAATCTTGCGCGACGAGAAGCTTTAGCTGCCGATATTGTCGTTATCAATCACCACTTGTTTTTTGCGGATTTAGCTGTTCGCGACTCTGGGATGTCTGAGCTACTTCCAACTGTGCGGGTGGTTATTTTTGATGAGGCGCATCAGCTAAATGAAACAGGCGTTCAGTTTTTAGGAGCTCAGTTAACTACAGGACAACTTTTAGATTTATCTCGCGATACGCTAGCGGCGGGCCTACAGTTTGCTCGCGGATTAGCTGATTGGAGTGTGTTGGCTTCTGGACTTGAGCTGTCTTCGAGAGAGTTGCGACTAAGTGCTGGAAAACAATGGATAGGTGCCAAATTACGTTGGACTGGCGTTGTGCCGGAAGGCTTGGACGATGGATCTTGGTTGGCTGCTTTAAATGGCGTTTGTAAATCTTGTCGTAAATTGCTTGACGCTTTGCAACTAGTCAGCGAAGCTGCACCAGATTTCATCCGATTGCATGAGAGGACAGTGACATTGCGTGACCGTGCTCAGAGTTTTATGCAACCTTGTTCTTCTAATTCTGTCCGTTGGTTGGAAATTGGGCAGCAGCTCCGTTTAGTCGAGTCGCCCTTGGATATTGCAGAGTCAGTTAAAAATAAAATGCTCAAGCTTGGTGAGCCGGCATTGGAAAATCAAAAATCGTGGATATTTACGTCTGCAACCTTGGGACATGAAGAGAAGCTAAAGTGGTTTACAGAACCCTGTGGATTGGAGTCGGCTGAAGTTATGCAGGTTGAAAGTCCATTTGATTATCAGCGTCAAGCTGCGATTTATGTGCCTAAAAACTTGCCTAAACCCAACGATCCAACACACAGCAATCATGTGGCCAATATAGTTGCAGAAGCTGTAAATGTTCTTATCGGTAGAACGATGGTGTTGACCACGACGCTACGGGCTTTGCGTTCAATTGGAGAATTACTCCAGCAAAAATTCCAAGATAGATTGGATATTGAAATACTAATTCAAGGCAATTTGCCTAAGCGTGAATTGCTCGCTCGATTTCGGGAGGGCTCATCCGAAGGACGCGCAGCTTGTGTGTTGGTAGCTTCAGCCTCTTTTTGGGAGGGAATTGATGTTCCAGGAGATGAATTGGCCTTGGTGGTGATTGATAAGCTGCCATTTCCGCCTCCCAATGACCCGTTGATTGAAGCACGTTCAAAACGATTAGAAACACAAGGGCGCAGCCCATTTAACGAGTATTTTGTACCAGAGGCCACAGTGTCTTTAAAACAAGGAGCTGGCAGATTGATTCGCCGCGAAACGGATAAGGGTGTTTTGCTGGTCTGTGATATGAGGTTAACCCAAATGAGCTACGGGCGACGGATACTTGCTTCTTTGCCTCCCATGCGGCAACTTCAAAATCATAGTGAGTTCTTGGCTGAACTCACTAGTCTTACCAAAGTTTCCACCAGCTTTTAGCTCCTGGCTTCATGCCAGAAAGTAAATATTCGCTTTTTGGAAATGATTTTTCCATAACACGCTTTGCATCATCTCTAAGTTCGGGAATGTTCAAGGCATCATAAGATTGGTAAATGATGAACATTGCTTCCTCTAAGGCGGGAACATCTCGATAGTCAGTAATGGCTAGTTGGGCGCGGTTGATAGCTGCAACATATGCGCCACGTGAATAATAATAGCGTGCTACATGGACCTCATAAAGCGCCAAGGAATTGACTATATAAGTCATGCGCTGACGAGCATCCGTGCTGTATTTGGACTCCGGGAATTTTGCAGCTAGCTCTTTATAGGCTTCAAACGACTCTTTTGCTGCTTTTTGGTCACGTTCAGATAAATCTTGTCGTGTAAATGAGCCTAAAAATCCTAAATTGTCAGCAAAATTGACCGTTCCTTTGAGATACAAAGCATAGTCTAGCGCTGGACTGGCTGGGTGTAATTTGATAAATCTTTCAATTGTCGCAATGGCCTGTGCTTGGTCACCATTTTTAAATTGTGCGTAAGCTTTGTCTAGTTGGGCCTGTTGAGCTAACGGTGTCCCAGCGGCGCGTCCTTCCAGTTTTTCATACAATGGAATCGCTTTGTCGTAGGCGCCATCAGCAGCTTCAGACTTTGCTTCGGCATAAATTTTATTGGGACTCCAATTTGCGGCTTTATCTTCGCTGACAGTAGAGCACGCAGCAAGACCGGCGCACAACGCTGCGGATAAAAAAATACGATTTTTCATCATAGTTGAGCAAGACATCTTCAAGTCTTGGAATTGCGTCGATAATTTGACGTTAAACATCTGAGGTCACCTTCTTGAAACATAGCGAATCCATTATATCGACCGATCATTTGAAAAGTGAAGCAGATTTGGATTTTGCGCTTGATTTGGAGGATTCGGCAGAACAGTATGAAGAACGAACGTTTATTTGCGATGCCTCCTTGCACGGAGTGCGCTTAGACAATGCGCTTGTGAACCTGGTAGATGAGTTCTCCCGCAGCTATTTGCAGCAACTGATTGAAAGGGGTGCGGCTATCGTCAACGGGCTAGTCGTCTTAAAACCATCTACGAAAGTCAAAGCAGGTGATAAGTTGAAGATCACGCTGCATGCAACACCTCAAAGTCAAGCGTTTAAGCCGGAAGTTGTTGATTTTGAAGTGGTATTTGAGGACGAGTACCTGCTTGTGATTAATAAACCTGCTGGTTTGGTCGTTCACCCTGCGCCCGGAAATTGGACTGGGACGCTTCTTAATGGATTATTGCATCGCTTTCCGAGTTCTCAACTCTTGCCGAGGGCTGGCATCGTTCACCGCTTAGACAAAGACACCAGTGGCTTAATGGTCGTCGCGCGGACCCGCTTGGTCATGGACGCACTGGTTAAAAAGATTGCCGATCGTGATGTTCATAGACAATATCTAGCACTCGCGCACCATAAATGGGCAAGTGCAAAGCAGCTAGATGTGTCACAGCCTATTGGACGCGACCCACGAAATCGATTGCGCATGGCAGTTGTTTCATTAGACAAGCAAGCTGGAAAAACGGCTAAAACTTCGTTTGAATTGCTACAAAATTGCGAGCAAGGTTGCCTTATTAAATGCCGGCTACATACGGGAAGAACACATCAAATTAGGGTTCACATGTCGTTTTTAGGGCATCCATTGGTTTCTGATGCTGTTTATGGCGGTGTAGCTGCTGCTGGCTTGAAACGCCAGGGCTTGCACGCTGAAAGATTAGAGTTTGAACACCCTGTAACTTGCGAATCAATGAAATTTGTTGCACCAACGCCACCAGATCTTGTTAATGCCTTTGCTTTTTGGGGTCTGAGATACAATGAGCTATAAAAAAAGGTTAAGTGCAAATTCTTTAACAAAGTATATTTATTTAAGTTATTAAATAAAATCTTGTCCGTTTGAAGTGATTTGGCGCAGACTCAGCTCATAGACCTTGAATCCAACTTGAGATTCAACTGCAGTGATTTCCACTGCTAAATGCAGAAATCGTTCTCGGAAAACAATCAATATGAATACGTCGGATGCTAAGCGTATCTTAGAGACAGCCTTGATTTGCGCGCAGCAGCCTTTGTTGCTGCGGGATCTGCGTGTCTTATTCAGCGAGGAAATAGGTTCAGACACCTTAAAAACGTTGCTCATCGAATTGCAGCAAGATTGGACTAGCAGAGGCGTTGAGTTGGTGAATGTAGCCTCGGGGTGGCGGTTTCAGAGTCGTCCAGAGATGCGT
The DNA here is from genome assembly GCA_043775055.1 of Polaromonas sp. GTDB lineage: Bacteria > Pseudomonadota > Gammaproteobacteria > Burkholderiales > Burkholderiaceae_C > Aalborgiella. The sequence continues at coordinate 41,676 of JAYVSU010000069.1, read as the reverse complement.
GAATATTTGGATCGATTGACACCCGAAAAACCGCCTAAATACACGCGCGCAGTCTTAGAAACATTAGCCATTATTGCTTATCGCCAGCCCACTACGCGGGGCGATATGGAGGATATTCGGGGCGTGACCATTAATTCCTTGATTCTCAAGCAACTGGAAGATCGAGGTTGGATAGAGGTGATCGGGCACCGTGAGAGTGTTGGTCGTCCAGCATTGTTTGCTACAACACGCCAATTTTTAGATGATTTAGGCATCGAGTCGCTAGATCAATTGCCTGAGCTCGGACCGCTTGACACCCATTTAGTTGAGCGTCTGAACTTAGACGAGGGCGGTGTTAACTTGCAACCGGAATTGCCAATAACTGAGCCAATAGTCATTTCTTTCCAAGAATAAAAAGCTGTAGTGGCAAAGCATATGCGTAGAGTACGAATCTACAAAAGAATATCAAGAAGGTTAATCCATGAAGTCACAAGTAACATCTAACGATGGATTGCCTCCAGCTGAAGGCGTCTTATTAGAAAAAGAAACCGGTACAAAGTCGACTGTGAGCCAGGTTAGTCCCGAGTTGCAAGAAGCTACCAGTTTGGTAACTGAGCGCCAACATTCGGCCCAAATGCTTGATAAAACTGAGTCTCTGGCTCATGCCAAAACGGGACAAGCTGCAGATATCATCCAGCTTGATGATATTACTTCGGGTAGGTTTGATGTTGAAGATGCAGACGTTAATGTTGTGCCCACACGCCGAGTCCTGCAGCCGCAGCCCGAGCAACCAAAATTACACAAGGTTTTGGCTCAGGCAGGTATGGGTTCGCGACTTGAGATGGAGCAACTCATCCTGGAGGGGCGAATTTCAGTCAACAATGAACCCGCCCACATTGGTCAACGAATCCAGTTCAGTGATCATGTGAAAGTGAATGGTAAACCGATTCGGTTTCGCATTGAGCCGCCGCCAACTCGTGTCATTGCTTACCATAAGCCCGCTGGCGAGGTCGTAACACATGATGATCCACAAAATCGTCCCACTGTATTTCGTAAGTTACCTAAGCTTTATCAGGGCAAATGGCAATCTGTTGGAAGATTGGATTTGAATACGGAAGGCCTGCTACTGTTTAGCAGTTCTGGGGATCTTGCCAACAATTTAATGCATCCCCGCTTCGGGCTAGAGCGTGAGTATGCCGTCCGTGTACTGGGAGCATTGAATAAAGAGGAAAAACAACGTTTACTAGACGGAGTCCAGCTTGAAGATGGTATGGCGCAGTTTGGCTCTATCGAAGATGGTGGCGGTGAGGGAGCAAATTGCTGGTATCGCGTAACGATTTCAGAAGGTCGCAACCGGGAAGTTAGGCGGATGATGGAGTCCGTAGGACATGCCGTTAGTCGATTGATTCGGATTCGCTATGGTGCCATGATGTTGCCGCGTGGCTTGAAGCGCGGCGCTTGGATGGAGTTGGGCGAGTCAGACATTAAGGCATTGATGAATGTCGTTGGTGCAGTTACTGACCGTGGTGGATCACCCCAAACTCGACGCGCTTCTCCAGGTCAACCAAGTGGAAATCGTCCTCCGAGAACCGGGGGGCGCTCTAAAAAGCCGAATGATCGAAATGTCCCCAAACAACCGAGCCGGTATCCGTCAGATCAAGCTTCAGACAAGCAAGGCTTAGGGCCAAATATTCAAAATCGAAATAGCTCATCCGCTCGTCCAGAGCGGCGAGACAATATCGCGCAGCCTGATCCATTGAAGACTTCATTGGGCTACATTGGCGCAGATAGTTTGACACAGCAACGCCAGCAGCGTCGTTCTGGTTCAGGTTCTGGCGGTTCTGGCAATGCACAAAGACGAGGCGGACGAGGTCGGTAATACATTGTTGGCGATAGCAGGCTAAAATAGCAGGCTTGGCTAAATTTCATTGAAATGACTAGCCCAAGGAAAATCTAAGAATTTTAGGAAAATATCAAATGACTATCGAACGTACCCTCTCTATTATCAAGCCTGACGCCGTTGCAAAAAATGTTATCGGTCAAATTTATGCGCGTTTTGAAGCCGCAGGCCTCAAAGTTATTGCTGCAAAAATGGCACATTTGTCTCGTGGTGAAGCTGAGGCGTTTTACGCAGTTCACAAAGCACGCCCATTTTTCAATGACCTCGTGAACTTCATGATCTCTGGTCCTGTCATGATCCAAGCCCTCGAAGGCGAAGGCGCAATTTTGAAAAACCGTGATTTGATGGGTGCGACTGATCCTAAGAAAGCTGCTCCAGGCACGATTCGCGCTGATTTTGCTGACAGCATTGATGCGAATGCAGTGCACGGTTCAGATGCCGCTGAAACAGCAGCCGTTGAAATCGGTTTCTTTTTTGCTGGCATGAACGTATACGGCCGCTAATTCCTGGCGCCTAACAATGCTATGACGGTCAACCTTCTCGACTTCGATTTGCAGGGGTTGACCGCTTTTTGCGCCCGTTTGGACGAAAAAAGCTTTAGAGCGATTCAGTTATTCCGCTGGATTCATCAAAAAGGAGCCTCTGAGTTTGCTCAGATGAGCGACTTAGCCAAACCACTGCGCGAAAAGCTATCCCAATCAGCGCATGTTTCAGGTTTAAAAATTATCAGCCAAAAAGAGTCCACTGATGGCACCATCAAGTGGTTGTTTGACGTTGGCAATGGTGATGCTGTCGAAACTGTGTTCATTCCGGAAGATAACCGAGGAACTCTCTGTATTTCATCGCAAGCTGGATGTGCTGTTGGTTGCCGGTTTTGCTCGACTGGACATCAAGGATTCAGTAGAAATTTAACGACGGGTGAAATTATTTCGCAATTATGGTTTGCCGAACATTATTTACGCACCCATTTGTCTACCAGTGATCGTGTCATTTCCAATGTGGTGATGATGGGCATGGGTGAACCCTTGCAAAACTATTCAGCGCTATTGCCGGCTTTACGGACTATGCTTGATGATCATGGATATGGGTTGTCGCGCAGAAGGGTAACTGTTTCAACCTCAGGTGTGGTCCCGATGATTGACCGATTAGGGGCTGATTGTCCAGTCGCTCTAGCTGTCTCGCTGCATGCACCAACGGACGTATTGCGTGATAATTTAGTCCCTCTCAATCAAAAATATCCTATTGCAGAACTGTTGGATGCATGCCAGCGGTATTTAGAGTTTGCGCCGCGTGATTTCATTACTTTTGAGTACTGCATGCTTGATGGCGTGAATGATCAGGTAGAGCATGCCTTGCAGCTTGTAGATTTGATAAAAAAACATGCAGGTCATGGTGTATCTTGTAAATTTAATTTAATACCTTTTAATCCGTTTCCTGCGTCGGGTTTGTTGTGCTCAAAGAAAGCACGGGTAGTTATTTTTGCAAAAGTACTGACCGATGCAGGCATTGTCACGACAATTAGAAAAACACGCGGTGACGATATCGATGCGGCGTGTGGACAACTTGCAGGTGAGGTTAAAGACAGAACAAAAGTAGGTGTACGCATGGAACGTCAGCGGACCATTAAAATTGTTCCTTTCATCAGTGCTACTAGTGAGGTTGATCTGCAAACCAGTCTTGAACAAAAAGGGTCTCATTTATGAATAATGCAGTCAATGAACCAAAGCGACTGAAGATTTGGTCTGAACTTGTTGATGTGAAGTGCAATATGCCGTCATTTATTTTGATGACTATTTGCTTGTCGTTCTTGATGGTTATGTCAGGCTGCTCAAATACACCATCAAATGTTGGTTCACAGGCCGATATGCTGACTGCATCAGATGAAACTGATGGGCAAAAAAGGGCAAAAATTCGTTTAGAGCTCGCATTAGGTTACTTGGAGCAAGGACAAGTAACAATTGCACTTGATGAAACCAAGCAGGCGATTGCGGCAGATCCAAATTCTGCGGACGGCTATAACCTGCGCGGTTTAATTTACATGCGCTTAAACGATATGGGTCTTGCTCGTGACAGCTTTGCGCGTGCGCTTGTTCTAAACCCTAGAGATGGCAATGTATTGCATAACTACGGATGGCTTTCATGCCAAGAGTCACGGTATGTTGAATCGCTTGGTTACTTTGACAGAGCACTCTCGAGTCCGGCCTATATTGGGCAAGCTAAGACCCAACTAACCAAGGGCATTTGTCAATTGCGCATGGGTGATAAATTACAGGCAGAAAATAGCTTCCTACGCTCCTTTGAGCTCGATGCTGGCAACCCAATCACAGCATTTAACTTGGCTGGGTTAATGTTTCAGCGCAAAGATTTAGTTCGAGCACAGTTTTATATTCGCCGTTTGAACAATACCGAATATGCCAATGCGGAGTCTTTATGGCTGGCCGCAAAGATTGAGAAGAAAATGGGAAACAATGACGGCGTTTCGCAGCTTATTGACCGTTTAAAAAAACGTTTTCCTAGTTCAAATGAGTTGATGCTTTTTGAGCGAGGTGCTATCAATGAGTGAAGGATTTTTGAAAGAGGATGCACGTTTGGCTTCAAATACTGACTCAAATCAGACAACAGTAGATGCACTTACTTCTGCCGGCCAAATGTTAAAGCAAGCGCGTGTCAATGCTGGGCTGCACATTGCTGCATTGGCTGTGACATTAAAAGTTCCCGTTAAAAGACTTGAAGCATTGGAAGAGGGCAATATGGACTTGCTTCCAGATATTGTTTTCGTGCGGGCATTAGCATCAAGTGTTTGTCGTACTCTAAAAATTGATCCTGCACCGATTCTGGACAAACTGCCAAAAGCTACATCACCTCGTTTGAATAATACGGATGGCTCTCTTAATATGCCGATCCGAATCGCAAATTCAAATGCTCAGTCACAATGGTCAGATGTCATCAAGGCACCTTGGTTAATCGGGGTGGCATTGTTAGTTTGTGGCGCTGCGCTTATTTATTTCTGGCCAAAATCTGCTGCGACTACGCTGTTTGATATGAGTGCTGTCACAAAGGCGATGCCTAGCTTAGGTGCGACTCCAAATACAGTGGTTGCAGTTCAAACTGACGGGGTTCTTCCATCAAGTAAGTTGTTGCCAGCAACCATCAAATCATCTACAGAATTGTCAAGCGATCTTGTCCAAATGCTGCCTAAAGAGGCCGCTTCTGCCGTTGATGTGAGTACGACAGTGAGTGCCGATTCAGGAGTTCCCGCGAATTCATTTGCTATTATCACAACCAACGCAACAGTGCCACCCAACAGCATAGTTGTGTTTAAAGCGACAGGCCAAACATGGGTTGAAGTTAAAAGCGTCAATGGGATCACTATATTTAAAAAGCTGTTGAATAGTGGAGAGGCTGCTGGCGCTTCTGGGACTTTGCCTTTAACAGTGATTGTTGGTCGAGCTGACGTGACGCAAGTGGAAGTTCGCGGTAAGCCTATTGATTTGACTGCAATTGCTAAAAGTAATGTAGCCCGATTTGAGGTGAATTGATGAAAAACTGTTTACCTGAGTTGGAGCCAATTGCGTCAGCCATCACTACAGTGCGCCATTCTAGGCAAGCAACTGTTGTGTGGGGTTCTCGCATAGTTACCGTAGGTGGTCAAGCACCTGTTCGCGTTCAATCCATGACGAACACGGATACGGTGGATCCTATTTCTACCGCGATTCAGGTTAAGGAATTGGCACTAGCTGGTTCTGAAATGGTGCGAATTACGGTGAATACGCCAGAAGCCGCACAACAAGTTCCTTATATTCGAGAGCAACTTGATCGCATGGGCGTAGATGTTCCTTTAATTGGAGATTTCCATTACAACGGCCATCGTTTGCTCACTGATTTTCCAGATTGCGCGCAGGCTTTGTCTAAGTACCGCATCAATCCAGGAAATGTGGGTAAAGGCGATAAGCGCGACAAGCAATTTGGCCAAATGATTGAAGCCGCAGTTCGCTGGAACAAGGCTGTGCGCATCGGCGTCAATTGGGGTAGTCTAGATCAGGAATTACTGGCCAACTTGATGGATGCTAATACTTTGCGCCCAGCTCCTTGGGATGTCAAACAGGTGATGTACGAAGCGTTGGTGAGCTCAGCTATTGACTCCGCGCACTTGGCAGAAAGCATGGGCTTGGCGGGTAATCAAATTATTTTATCCTGCAAGGTAAGCGGCGTACAAGATTTGATTTCAGTGTATAGAGGTCTGTCTAAGCGCTGCAACTATGCGCTTCATCTGGGTCTAACAGAAGCCGGCATGGGTACCAAAGGAACGGTTGCCTCAGCCACAGCTTTGTCTATTTTGTTGCAAGAAGGAATTGGCGATACCATCCGTGTATCGCTCACGCCGCAGCCCGGAGAGGCGCGTACACAAGAGGTTGTGATTGCCTCTGAGATTTTGCAAGCCATTGGTTTGAGAAGCTTTGTGCCTAGCGTGACGGCATGTCCTGGCTGCGGCCGTACGACGAGTTCTACCTTTCAAGAGTTGACCAAACAAATTGACGATTTTTTGCGTGCCCAAATGCCGGTTTGGAAGAATCGCTATCCGGGTGTTGAAAAAATGAAGGTTGCTGTGATGGGCTGCATCGTGAATGGCCCAGGTGAGAGCAAGCACGCAGACATTGGAATCAGTTTGCCCGGAACGGGTGAAGCGCCCGCCGCTCCTGTCTATATTGACGGTGAAAAGAGTGTCACTTTGCGTGGTGACAGCATTGCCCAAGACTTTCAAGCGATTGTTGAAAAATACATTGAAAATCGTTACGGTTAGCCTTAAACAAGCGCTCGTTTATCTAAAAACTAATTGAATCACGTATGTCAGAACAAACAACTCTAGAAGAGAGTGAATCAGCCAAGCTTGAAACTGCAATCGGCAAAAAACAGATCAAGTCCGAAAAGATGGTCGCAGTCAAAGGCATGAATGATATTTTGCCACCGGAGTCTGCTCGCTGGGAATGGTTTGAATCGCATGTACGTGAGGTTATGGCTGGAAGTGCGTATCGCAATATTCGCACACCTATTGTCGAACCTACAGCCTTGTTTGTTCGTGGTACTGGTGAAACCACGGACATTGTCGAAAAGGAAATGTATTCTTTTGAGGATCGCCTCAACGGAGAGCATTTAACGTTACGCCCAGAAAACACCCCAGGTGTCGTACGCGCTGCGATCGAGCATAACTTGACCTATGACGGCGGCAAACGGTTGTATTACATGGGTCCCATGTTTCGCCATGAGCGTCCACAAAGAGGTCGCTATCGTCAGTTTTATCAACTTGGCGCAGAGGCACTCGGTTTTGCTGGGCCTGAAGTTGATGCAGAGCTGATGCTTCTTGTGCACCAGCTCTTTGAGCGTTTGGGTGTTTGCAATGTGCGTGTTGAGATAAATAGTCTAGGAGTACCCTCCGAGCGCCAAGCTCACCGCGCAGCATTGATTACTTATTTCCAAAAGCATGTTGATGTGTTGGATGCCGATGCGCAAAGACGCCTCTTGACCAATCCTTTGCGGATTTTGGATACTAAAAACCCAGCTATGCAAGCGATGGTTCAAGAAGCGCCCCAATTGCTTGGTTTTTTAGGTGAAACCTCACTCAAACATTTAGACACCGTCAAACGACTTTTGTCTGCTTGCGGTGTGCAGTGGACGATCAATCCTCGATTGGTGCGCGGACTTGATTATTACAGCCATACGGTTTTCGAATTCATCACTTCTGAACTTGGTGCGCAAGGTACTTTATGTGGCGGTGGTCGCTACGATGGTTTGTTTGAAGTGTTAGGAGGCAAACCGACGCCTGCTGTGGGTTGGGGCATGGGAATTGAGCGTGTTTTAGAGCTGCTCAAGGAGCAATCCCTTGCTGAGACTTTACTGGTGCCAGATGTCTATGCTATTGTTCCTGATTTGGCGGCGTCGCCACAAGTTGCCAGCGCTTTGCAGACACTTCGTGGTCATGGCATCAGTGTGCAAATGCATGCAACGGCAGATGGTGCAGCTGGCGCGATGAAGAGTCAATTCAAGAAAGCAGATGCCAGCGGCGCACGTTATGCGTTGGTATTTGGCGAACAAGAATTAGCCAATCAACAAGTGTCGGTCAAATCGTTACGTGATGGACATGGGGCGCAAACTTTGCAGTCGCTAGAATCCATTGCAGCTTGGGCGCATTTGCTGCGCACATGAGTTTTTTACAGTTCAACTTTTAATCTATCTATATGGCAAACCACCTCGACCTCGACGAACAAGAACAACTAGACCAACTGAAACACTTTTGGCGGACATATGGCAATATCATCACTTGGGCGTTGATAGCAGTCTTGGGGACCTTTGCCGCATGGAATGGTTACCAATACTGGCAACGTAGTCAGGCGGCCCAAGCCTCTGCGATGTTTGATGAGGTGGAGCGCAGTGTTGCCAGCAATGATGTTGCCAAAGTCGAACGCGCTTTGGCAGACATGAATGCCAAATTTGGGTCCAGCGTGTATGCGCAACAAGCTGGTTTGCTGGCTGCCAAAGTTTTTTACGACAAAAGCAATCTTGACGCCGCGAAAAAGGCTTTATCAGCAGTCGCTGAAAAATCTTCTGACGAAGGTTACCAAGCCATTGCCAAACTGCGTTTAGCTGGTATTTTGATCGAAAGCAAAAGTTTTGACGAAGCAACAAAGCAGCTCGCTGGCACTTTCCCTAAAGACTTTGAACCGCTCGTTGCTGACCGCCGTGGCGATGTGCTGGCTTTGCAGGGCAAGCCCGCTGAGGCAAAAGTAGAGTATGTCAAAGCTTTCAAAGGCTTTGAAGAGCGCACGGGCTACCGCCGCCTCGTTGAAGTGAAAATCAATGCTTTAGGTGGTGACCCGGTGACCACTGCTGCTAGTGCGGATATAGCCAAATAAAAAAAGCTGCGGAGACAAAAATATGAAGGCAAATACTGCTCAGCGCATGGTCACAAGTTTGACAACAAAACGTCTTAGCCTCGCCAAATACATCGTTTTGTCTATTCTTGCAGGCAGCTTGTTGGGCTGTTCTAGCGGATCTGAAAAACCAAAACCGGCTGAATTATCGGCCAATGTGGCTTTGATTGGTACACGCTTAGCTTGGACAACGCGCGTCGGCGCTGTTGATTTCCCGCTTGAAGCGGCTGTCAGCAGTCGTTCAACCGGAACAACAGTGACACTGGCCAGCGGAGATGGCATGGTAGCAAGTTTTGAGGCTGCGACTGGGCGTGAAATTTGGCGGACTAGTATCGGCGCTGCAATTGTGGCCGGTGTAGGGGGTGACGACCAACTGGCTGCTGTTTTTTCAGCGCTTAACGAGGTGGTTATTTTGGAGCGTGGACGCGTCTTGTGGCGGCAAAAATTAACAGTACCGAGCTTTACAGCGCCTCTAATTTCCGGTGGCCGTGTGTTTGTACTGGGCGCAGACCGATCTATGACGGCTTTTGATGCTCAAACTGGCCGCAAACTGTGGACGCAAAAACGTACTAACGAAGCCTTGGTTTTACGCCAAGCTGGCGTTCTTCTCTCTGTCGATGATTCTGTGGTGGTTGGCTTATCAGGCCGTTTGGTGGGGCTGAACCCCTTGGATGGTAACGTTCGCTGGGAGGCCCCTATTGCGACTGCACGTGGCACCAACGATGTAGAGCGCTTGGTTGATTTGGTGGGCCGTTCCAACAAAGTCGGCGATGTTGTTTGTGCACGTTCATTCCGCGTCAGTGTGGGTTGCGTGAATGTTGACCGTGGTACTTTGCTGTGGGCCAAGCCAGCGTCAGGTCTTGACGGTGTTCATGCAGATGACAAAGCAGTGTATGGGTCAGAATTGGATGGCAAAGTCATCGCTTGGAACCGCAACACTGGTGAGCGCCTCTGGAGTACAGACCGCCTGCAATATCGCAATCTAACTGCACCTGTCTTGTTCGGACGTGCGTTGGTCGTAGGCGAGAGCAATGGCTTGGTGCATTTGTTGTCACGTGTGGATGGCTCACCATTGACGCGTCTCACTACAGATGGCTCCGCCGTGGTTGGAGCACCCGTTCTGGCTGGAAATAATTTAATTGTTGTTACCCGCAATGGCGGTGTTTTTGGCTTTTCGCCAGAATAAATAGAAATCTAGACCTGCAAAAAACAGAATAAGCAAGGCCTTGTGTGGGCTTGCAGCTGACTTATGCGGCTGTTTGCAAATCTGGGATAATAGCGCCTAACTGTAGCGTTGCTTAGCTACGCTGGCTGCTTTTGTATAAGAACAATAAAAACCCCCTATGAAACCCGTATTCGCACTTGTTGGCCGTCCAAATGTCGGCAAATCTACGCTTTTTAACCGTCTAACCAAGACACGTGACGCTATCGTCGCTGATTTTGCGGGTTTGACGCGCGACCGCCATTACGGCAACGGCAAGCAGGGCAAACACGAATACATCGTGATTGACACCGGCGGTTTTGAGCCTGATGCTGACAGTGGCATCTACAAAGAAATGGCCAAACAGACTCGCCAAGCCGTCGCAGAAGCCGATGTCGTCATTTTCATGCTCGATGCCCGTGCTGGCGTTTGCGCGCAAGACCACGACATTGCCAAATACCTGCGCCGTTTGGGCAAACCCTGCATGTTGGTAGCCAACAAGGCTGAAGGTATGACCAATAGCCATCAGTTGGTCGAATTCTTTGAACTGGGTTTGGGTGAAGTTCACGGTATTTCAGCCGCACATGGCCAAGGAACGCGAGATTTGGTCGATGTGGCGCTGGCCATGTTGCCACCTGCTGCGCCAGAAGAAGAGGGCGCAGAAGACAACGGCGCGATCAAACTGGCTGTTGCCGGTCGTCCAAATGTGGGTAAATCGACCCTGATCAACACTTGGCTGGGCGAGGAGCGCTTGGTCGCATTTGACTTACCTGGTACCACCCGTGACGCTATCTCTGTGCCGTTTGAGCGGGATGGGCAGCTTTTTGAGCTGATTGACACTGCAGGTTTGCGCCGCCGTGGACAGGTTTTTGAAGCCATTGAGAAGTTTTCCGTCGTCAAAACCTTGCAAGCTATTGCTACTGCCAATGTGGTTTTGCTGCTGATTGATGCTGAGCAGGGCGTGACGGACCAAGATGCACACATTGCTGGCTATATTTTGGAGAGCGGTCGCGCCGTGGTGATTGCCATCAACAAGTGGGACGCCGTGGATGCTTACCAGCGGGAGCTGGTGCAGCGTTCGATTGAGACACGTCTTTCTTTTCTAAAATTTGCTGAACTGCACTTCATTTCAGCCAAAAAACGCCAAGGTTTGGGCCCTGTTTGGACCTCGATTGCCAAAGCGCACCGCTCCGCTACCATCAAAATGACCACGCCGGTATTGACGCGTTTGCTGCTGGAGGCCACCCAATTCCAAAGCCCAGAGCGTGCTGGCATGTTCCGCCCCAAACTGCGCTATGCGCACCAAGGCGGCATGAACCCGCCTGTGATCGTGATTCATGGCAACTCGCTGGAGCATGTTTCTGCCTCTTACAAGCGCTTTTTAGAAGGGCGCTTTCGCAAAGAATTCAAGCTTGTGGGCACACCATTGCGTATTGAGATGAAAACCAGCACCAACCCGTATGCAGGTAAAGAAAGTAACCGTGTTAGAGAGTAAATATGGCTATAGCCGGCGTATTTATTTATTACTTTGCTATTAAATATATAGTAAATTAATTGTTTTAAAGCCAAAATGCGTTACAAAAATGTGCATTTACCTACAAATTCAGAAAAACCTGCGGGTTTTTGCTGATTCCCTAACATCCGCTGCAGTAGCTGTGGTAATGTTGACTTCTTTATAATTTTTACAACAACGTTTGAACACGGAGCATATCGTGACCAATAAAGGCCAACTCTTGCAAGACCCCTTCCTCAACCAACTGCGTCGTGAGCACGTGCCGGTGTCGATTTACCTCGTCAACGGTATTAAACTACAAGGCCAAGTCGAGTCGTTTGACCAGTACGTCATTTTGCTTCGCAACACTGTGACGCAAATGGTCTACAAACACGCGATTTCGACCATTGTGCCGGGTCGGGCGGTTAATTTTCAGGCGGCTACAGACGATGCGGGCCAGCCCAGCGTCGCTCCTTCCGTAGCCAACTAAGCAGTGCAAGACACCACTTCGGCGCCGACCATTTTGGTTGGCGTGGATTTTGGGCTACCGCACTTCGATGCTGAGCTAGAAGAGCTGGGTTTGCTGGCTCAATCGGCTGGTTTAAACCCTGTCGCTCGCATTACCTGTAAGCGCAAAGCGCCAGACGCTGCGCTGTTTGTCGGCACCGGTAAAGCTGATGAAATCAAGCTCTTGGCCCTGCAAATGGGGGCAACTGAGATTTTGTTCGATCAGGCCTTGAGCCCAGCCCAGCAACGTAATTTGGAGCGGACGCTGGAGATGCCGGTTAACGACCGCATTTTCCTGATTTTGCAAATTTTTGCCGAACGTGCTCGCAGCCATGAAGGCAAATTGCAAGTTGAATTGGCCAAATTGCAATACATCAGCACCCGCTTGGTGCGTCGTTGGTCGCATTTAGAGCGTCAAAGCGGTGGTATTGGCATGCGCGGCGGCCCGGGTGAAAAGCAAATTGAGCTCGACAAACGCATCATCAGCGAATCCATCAAGCGCACCAAAGAGCGCTTGGACAAAGTCAAAAAGCAGCGTAATACCCAGCGCCGGCAGCGGGATAAGCGGCAAACCTACAATATTTCATTAGTCGGCTACACCAATGCGGGTAAGTCGACGTTGTTCAACGCCTTGGTCAAAGCCCGTGCTTACACGGCTGACCAGCTGTTCGCTACACTAGACACCACCACGCGGCAGCTGTATCTGGGTACAGCGGATGGAGGAGGCCGGTCCGTGTCTTTGTCTGACACGGTAGGTTTCATTCGGGATTTGCCGCATGGTTTGGTTGATGCCTTCAGAGCCACATTGCAAGAAGCGGTCGATGCCGACTTGTTGATTCAAGTGGTGGATGCAGCAAACCCGGGCTTTCCAGAGCAAATTGCTGAAGTTCAGCGTGTTTTGAAAGAAATTGGCGCTGATGCCGTGCCACAACTGCTGGTATTTAACAAAATAGATGCTCTTGAAAAAGAGCAAGAGCCACTTCAATTAGAAGACATGTATGAAATAGATGGTCAAAACGTGCCGCGCTTGTTTGTTAGTGCCAAAAGTGGGGCGGGTTTGCCTGCTTTGCGCCAATATTTAGCGACAACTGTGCGAGCTGCATTGGGAGAAGCTGCAAGTTCAGAATATGATCCTCGCTTCGATTGGGTTGCTAAACATGAAGGTGTACAAGTAAGTACACAAGACGATGCGGCTTCCAGTGCAGATACTTTGTAATGATTTTCCCCTCTGAATTCACCCGAGACTGAGTTATGAATTTTAATTTACGCACCGTTCGAACTGTTGAATCGACAGGCATGTCACAGCGCTTCAAGGTCGCTTTGCTGGGCATGTTCAATTTGAATGATTCCAAATGGGGACGTGGTGATGACAAATCGCCAGAAGGCCAAGATGGCGACAAACCTGCGTCCACGCCGCAACCTGAGCGGGAAAAGCCACTGTCTCAACAGCAAAATGACGGCAAAAAGCCCAATGGTCCACCTGATTTGGATGAGTTGTGGCGCGATTTCAACCAAAAACTGACGGGTTTGTTTGGTGGTGCAAAGGGCAAAATGCGCCCGCAACCTAACAACCAAGGTGGTAACAACGGCGGTTCAGGTGGTGGTTTTCAGCCCGACATGAAAAGTGCCGGCATTGGCGTTGGTTTGATTGCAGGCGTCTTGGCTTTGATTTGGCTGGGAACGGGTTTTTTCATCGTACAAGAGGGCCAACAAGCGGTCATTACGCAGTTTGGTAAGTACAAAAGCTCGGTCGGCGCGGGCTTCAATTGGCGACTGCCATACCCGATTCAGCGCCACGAGCTGGTGTTTGTGACGCAAATCCGCTCCGTGGACGTGGGGCGTGACAATATCATTAAAGCAACTGGTCTGCGTGAATCAGCCATGCTGACGCTGGACGAAAACATTGTTGAAATCAAATTTGCCGTGCAATACCGCCTGAGCGATGCACGTGCTTATTTGTTTGAAAGCAAAGACCCAGCGGGTGCAGTGGTGCAAGCTGCAGAAACAGCAGTGCGTGAAGTGGTTGGCAAAATGCGCATGGATGCTGCTTTGTCTGAAGAGCGCGACCAAATCGGTCCACGTGTACGGGCGTTGATGCAGGTCATTTTGGACCGTTATAAAGTCGGTGTTGAGGTTGTCGGTATCAACTTGCAGCAAGGCGGCGTACGTCCACCTGAGCAAGTGCAGGCGGCTTTTGATGATGTGCTCAAAGCAGGCCAAGAGCGTGAACGCGCTAAAAATGAAGCGCAAGCTTATGCCAACGATGTAGTACCGCGCGCTGTGGGTTCGGCCTCTCGCCTGAAAGAAGAGTCAGACGCCTACAAAGCCCGTATCACAGCGCAGGCTGAAGGTGATGCGCAGCGTTTCCGCTCTATCCAAACGGAATATGCCAAAGCACCACAAGTCACCCGCGACCGCATGTATTTAGATGCGATGCAGCAAATTTATGGCAATGTTACCAAGGTCTTGGTGGATTCTAAACAAGGCTCCAATCTGCTGTATTTGCCGCTTGACAAAATCATGCAAATGACAGGGCAAACCGCAACGTCAGACGCAACGGGTGTGACATCACTCCCCGCGACGGCTCCAGCTATTGCGCCTACAACGGCTGCAGCCAACGATGCGCGTAGTCGTGACGCGGCGCGTACGCGTGATCGTGAAACACGCTAACAATAATAAAACTACATAAAAGAGCACACACCATGAACAGAATTGGTTTTATTGCATCTTCCTTGCTGGTTGCACTGGCACTCCTGAGCTCGATGTTATTTGTTGTAGATCAACGCCAGTTTGGCGTGGTTTATGCCTTGGGGCAAATCAAAGAGGTCATTACTGAGCCGGGTCTCAACTTCAAATTGCCCCCACCGTTTCAAAATGTCTCCTACATTGACAAGCGTTTATTGACCTTGGACAGCACAGATGCAGAGCCTATGCTGACAGCTGAAAAGCAACGCATGGTGATTGACTGGTACGTGCGCTGGCGCATCACCAACCCGTCTGAGTACATCCGAAATGTAGGCTTGGACGAAACGGCTGGTGCGAACCAACTCAACCGCGTCGTGCGCAATGCTTTCCAAGAAGAAATCAACAAACACACGGTGAAAGAGTTGTTGTCCCTTAAGCGAGAAGTCTTGATGGCCGATGTAAAGCGTGAAGTGCTCGGTGCCGTGCGCGGTGCCAAGCCGTGGGGCGTCGACGTGGTCGACGTGCGTATTACCCGAGTCGATTATGTGGATGCCATTACTGAGTCGGTTTACCGCCGCATGGAGGCAGAGCGTAAGCGCGTTGCCAATGAATTGCGTTCAACGGGCGCAGCTGAAGGCGAGAAAATTCGCGCAGATGCAGACCGTCAGCGTGAAGTGACGGTGGCCAATGCTTACCGCGATGCGCAAAAGGTGAAGGGTGAGGGCGATGCGGATGCCACCCGTATCTATGCAGAGTCTTTTGGCCGTGACCCACAATTTGCTCAGTTTTACCGCAGTTTAGATGCTTACAAGGCTAGTTTTAACAAGAAAAGCGATGTTTTGGTGCTTGACCCTAACTCGTCCGAGTTCTTTAAAGCGATGCGTGGTGGTGGCTCGGCGGCCGTTTCTGCTGGCAAAAAGTAATCAAACAAGCCCTTTTTGAGTATTACATTTTGAGCAGTGACACCCTTTGGGCGGCGTTTGCCTTGGTTTTGGTGATTGAGGGCTTGATGCCATTTTTATCGCCAAACGGCTGGAAGCGCACGTTCGCCCAGATTATTCAACTCAGCGACGGACAAATCCGATTTTTTGGACTGTGTAGCGTACTGTTGGGTTTATTTTTACTCTGGCTGGCGGTCGACTAAATACGGTCTTATTTGTAAGTTACTTTTGTTGATGTAATCAGGTTATAATTGAGCGGCTTTGCATGTTGCAGAGCGCACGCTAGGCGCAGTTCCATTGCCCGGCGCAAGTATTCATAACGCAAGTTAATAAATTACAGGAAAGAAAAAATGATCGCATCCTCCATTAAAGCTGAAGTTGTAAAAGCACATGCGCGCGGCGCAAACGACACCGGCAGCACTGAAGTGCAAGTCGCACTGTTGACCGCTCGTATCAACGAACTGACACCCCATTTCAAAACTCACGCGAAAGACCACCACGGTCGTCGTGGTTTGTTGCGTATGGTTAACAGCCGTAAGAGCCTGTTGTCCTACTTGAACCGTAAAGACCATGACCGCTATGTTGCATTGATCGCCAAATTAGGTTTGCGTAAGTAATTTTCAACATAGCTGCTAGTTTGAGAGTTTTTAAAAACGGTAGCTACAAGGAAAACCTTATTTCTCCATCTTTAAACGCCTGAGTTAGTTCTACTTACTCGGGCGTTTTGTTTTTCTTTTTTCAGAGACTGATTTAACGAATACGAGCTGTGTCATTCCAAAAAAGCATCATCTGCCCCATAGGCTGACGATTTTTCTGGAATGGCATTGTGTTCTTCAATCGGCTCTGATTAGTCGCAATCTCACCAGATTGCAATTTTCAGCAACTCATTTGGGTTGCAATATTTCAGGAGCTAAAAATGACAATGTTCAAAAAAGTGACTAAGACTTTCCAGTGGGGTGCTAACACCGTCACCATGGAAACTGGCGAAATCGCACGTCAATCCAGCGGCGCAGTGCTGTTGGACATGGACGGCACCGTGGTACTCGCCACCGTAGTTGGTAAAACTGAAGGCAAAGCGGGCCAAGATTTCTTCCCGTTAACCGTTGATTACCTTGAGAAAACTTACGCTGCAGGCAAAATCCCAGGCAGCTTTTTCAAGCGCGAAGGTCGTCCAAGCGAGTTTGAGACACTTACCAGCCGTTTGATTGATCGCCCAATTCGCCCGCTCTTCCCTGAAGGTTTCTTCAATGAAGTGCATGTGGTGGTTCACACCGTGTCGCTCAATCCAGAAGTTGATGCCGACATCGCAGCTTTGATTGCTGTGAGCGCGGCCTTGTCCGTCAGCGGCATTCCTTTCAGCGGCCCTATCGGCGCAGCACGCGTCGGTTATGTCAATGGTCAATATGTTTTGAACCCGGGTCAAACAGCACGTAAAGACTCGATCATGGACTTGGTCGTCGCCGGTACTGAATCTGCTGTGTTGATGGTGGAGTCCGAAGCGCAGCAGTTGAGCGAAGAAATCATGCTCGGCGCGGTTGTGTTTGGTCATGAGCAAGGAAATATCGCTATCAATGCGATTCACGATTTGGTGCGCGACGCCGGCAAACCGGTATGGGACTGGAAAGCGCCTGCCAAGGATGACGTGCTGATTGCTAAAGTTGAAGCACTGGCGCAAGAAAAATTGGCTGCAGCCTATCAAATTCGCAACAAACAAGCCCGTACGCACGCTACCCGTGAAGTGACCACTTGGACCAAAAAAGGCCTGAAAGCTGAGGGTGTTGAGTTTGATAGCGTCGCTGTTGACGGCATGCTGTTTGACATCGAAGCGAAAATCGTGCGTAGCCAAATTTTGGCAGGTGAGCCACGTATTGACGGTCGCGATACGCGCACGGTTCGTGCGATTGAAATCCGCAATAGCGTGCTGCCACGCACCCATGGCTCTGCTTTGTTCACCCGTGGTGAGACGCAAGCTTTGGTCGTTACGACGCTTGGTACTGAGCGCGATGCGCAGCGTATTGATGCCTTGGCTGGCGAGTTTGAAGACCGTTTTATGCTTCACTACAACATGCCTCCGTTCGCCACTGGCGAAACAGGACGTGTGGGTACGCCAAAACGCCGCGAAATCGGTCATGGCCGTTTGGCCAAGCGTGCTTTGATGGCAGTCTTGCCTTCTAAAGAAGACTTTCCGTACACCATGCGCGTGGTGTCCGAGATCACAGAATCTAATGGTTCTTCATCTATGGCCTCTGTTTGCGGTGGCTGTTTGTCGTTGATGGACGCTGGCGTGCCTATGAAGGCACATGTGGCCGGTATCGCCATGGGTTTGATCAAAGACGGCAACCGCTTTGCGGTGTTGACCGACATTTTGGGCGACGAAGATCATTTGGGTGACATGGACTTTAAAGTTGCTGGTACGACCAACGGTATCACCGCTTTGCAAATGGACATTAAAATCCAAGGTATTACCAAAGAAATTATGCAAGTAGCTTTGGCACAGGCCAAAGAAGCCCGCATGCACATTCTGGGCAAAATGCAAGAAGCCATGGGCGAGGCTAAGACCGAGGTGTCTAATTTCGCACCTAAGCTGTACACCATGAAGATCAATCCGGAGAAAATCCGTGACGTGATCGGCAAGGGTGGAGCGGTTATTCGTGCCTTGACGGAAGAAACTGGTTGCCAGATCAACATCAATGAAGACGGCACCATCACCATCGCAGCCACCGATGGAGCGAAGGCTGAAGAAGCCAAACGCCGTATCGAGCAAATCACTGCTGAAGTGGAAATCGGCAAGATTTACGAAGGCCCAGTGACCAAGATTTTGGATTTCGGCGCTTTGATCAATTTGCTGCCTGGTAAAGACGGTTTGTTGCATATCAGCCAAATCGCTCACGAGCGCGTTGAAAAAGTGGGTGATTACCTCAAAGAAGGTCAAATCGTTAAAGTCAAGGTCATGGAAACCGACGAAAAAGGTCGCGTGAAATTGTCCATGAAGGCTTTGATGGAGCGTCCTGAGCAAGATCAATCACGTTAATTTGTAAGGGCAGAGGTTGTCTAAGCGCTATATATTTAATAGCTGCTTAGGCAATAAATACGCCGGTTACAGCCATATTTAATAATGAAAACCTTTGAAATTACCACTTACGGCGCACCTGATGTGTTGCGCTTGCGTGAAAGGTCAGATCCGCAAGCGGGTGTAGGCGAGGTACTGATTCGCGTTACCGCGAGCGGCATCAATCGTCCCGACGTTTTGCAACGCACTGGGAACTATCCTGTGCCGCCTGGCGCTTCGGATATTCCTGGCTTAGAAGTGGCTGGCGTTATCGTCAGTGGCGATGTAACTGCTATGGCGGCCAGTGGATTGAGCGTGGGTGACCGCGTTTGTGCCTTGGTGGCTGGTGGTGGCTATGCGCAGTTGTGCGTTGCGCCAGTGGTGCAATGTTTGCCAGTTCCTAAAGGCTTGACGGACATTGAGGCCGCTACGCTGCCAGAGACGTTTTTTACCGTGTGGAGCAATGTGTTTGACCGTGCACGGTTGCAGGCAGGCGAGACATTTTTGGTGCAAGGCGGCACCAGCGGTATTGGCGTGACGGCGATTCAAATGGCGAAAGCTTTGGGCGCTAATGTGATTGCTACAGCGGGCAGTGACGAAAAATGCGCTGCTTGTCTCAAACTTGGTGCAGACCATGCCATCAATTACAAAACGCATGATTTCACCGCCGACGTGAAGCGAATCACCGACAACAAAGGTGTGGATGTGATTTTGGACATGGTGGCGGGTGACTACATCGCTAAAGAAGTGGAATGCATGGCGGAAGACGGCCGTCTGGTCATCATCGCGGTGCAGGGTGGCGTGAAGAGCGAGTTCAATGCTGGTATGGTGTTGCGCAAGCGTTTGACCATCACGGGCTCAACGCTCCGCCCACGCAATATCGCCTTCAAAGCGGCTATTGCGCAATCGTTGCTAAAAACCGTCTGGCCACTGCTCGAAAAAGGCGCTATCAAGCCGGTGATTCATACTGTGTTTTCAGCCAGTCAAGCCAATGCTGCTGAACAAGCGCATGTGTTGATGGAATCCAACCAGCACGTGGGTAAGTTGGTCTTGGATTGGCAATCTTGATAATTCAGGAGAGGATTCAATAATGACTGCACCCATGAAAAAGACACTTATCGCTGGCAATTGGAAAATGAATGGCGGTTTGGCTGCCAATGCGTTATTGGTAGACGGTTTAAAAGCTGCTCTGTCATCACAAGCTTGCGATGTTACGTTGTGTGTGCCATCGGTCTATCTGGCTCAAATCCAGCAACTTTGTGCAGGTACAACCTTGCAATTGGGGGCACAAGACGTCTCTATGTATGCGCAAGGTGCCTATACCGGTGAAGTTTCGGCAGCGATGCTGAAGGATTTTGGTGTTCGCTATGCCATCGTCGGTCATTCAGAGCGCCGTCGATACCATGGTGAAACCGACGATCTGGTGGCTAAAAAAGCGCAAGCCGCTTTAGCAGCAGGTATCACGCCCATTGTGTGTGTAGGGGAAACCTTGGCACAGCGCGAGGCGGGTCAGACCGAAGAAGTGGTCAAGCGCCAATTAGCGGCGGTTATTCATACCAACGGACATTGCATCAGTGAAATTGTTCTGGCTTATGAGCCGGTCTGGGCGATTGGCACGGGTCAAACGGCTTCGCCTGAGCAGGCGCAGGCCGTTCATGCCTTGCTGCGTACACAACTTCGTGCTGCAAGCAGCCATGCTGACCGTATTCATATCGTCTATGGTGGCAGTATGAA
This sequence comes from Polaromonas sp., assembly GCA_043775055.1. GTDB lineage: Bacteria > Pseudomonadota > Gammaproteobacteria > Burkholderiales > Burkholderiaceae_C > Aalborgiella. Next base: position 21,262 of record JAYVSU010000069.1, on the reverse strand, counting down.
TGCGAGCAATGCGAGTGCCTTGCTCGCACAAACGGATATTGATGGTGGTTTGATCGGTGGTGCTTCCTTGAAAGCTGCTGATTTTCTATCAATTATTGCTGCAGCCGGCAAATAATAAGCTTAGGTTGCTATTAAATTAGGAGTATGTAAATGAGTGTATTTTTGAAAATTGTGTTGCTGGTGCAAATGCTTTCAGCTTTGGCTATGATCGGATTGATTTTGATTCAACACGGTAAGGGTGCCGACATGGGTGCCGCATTTGGCAGCGGTGGCTCTGGTAGCTTGTTTGGCGCCAGTGGAAGCGCAAACTTCATGTCTCGCGCCACATCCATCTTAGCTGCTGTGTTTTTTGTAGCTACTTTGATGTTGTCCTACTTTAGCAGCGTGCGGTCAACTTCAACTGGCAGCGTTTTAGAAGGTGCTGCAGTGACTGCGCCAGTGGCGCCGGCACCAGTTCCAGCGGGTCCGGCAGGTCAGATACCTGGCAACTCACCTGCTCCAACTGCTCCGGCAAGTGCAGCGACTTCTACTGTACCAGCGGCAGCTCCTGCTACTGCAGCTCAAATTCCAGCACCAACAACCGTGTCTACGGCGCCAGCAAGTGGTAGCAAAGGCACAGCGCAAATTCCAGCTAAATAATTTGCGTGTAAATATGCAAATATTGGTAACACCCTTCCCGAAAAGCAGGGGTGTTTCAGGGTAAACTACTAGATAGTTCAGCAGGCTTATTTGCCGTAAGGTAACCTCCTGCTTGCTGGGCCTAGAAACAGCCGTCGTGGTGAAATTGGTAGACACGCTATCTTGAGGTGGTAGTGGCGAAAGCTTTGCGAGTTCGAGTCTCGCCGACGGCACCAATTAATGATCGTGTAAGGTATCTATGGATACTTTACCGTATGCAAGAACTAAAAAAAGAACCCTAAGATGGACCTTAATCAGTACCTTCCCGTTCTCTTGTTCATCTTGGTTGGTGTTGCCGTGGGCATCGTTCCTCAAGTATTGGGCTATCTTCTCGGCCCAAATCGACCTAATGAAGCGAAAAACTCACCATACGAGTGTGGTTTTGAGGCGTTTGAAGATGCGCGTATGAAATTTGACGTACGCTACTACTTGGTCGCTATCCTTTTTATTTTGTTTGACTTGGAGATTGCATTTCTTTTTCCTTGGGCGGCAGCGCTTAAGGAAGTTGGTTTGCTCGGATTTTTAGAGGTCTTGACCTTCTTGGCTATAGTGATAGTAGGTTTTGTCTACATGTGGAAAAAGGGTGCGTTGGATTGGGAATAACGACAGGCAAATTGGGATAAAACATGGCAATTGAAGGCGTTTTTAAAGAAGGCTTCATGACCACCAGTTACGACTCGGTGGTGAATTGGGCTAAGACAGGGTCACTTTGGCCTATGAGTTTTGGTTTGGCATGTTGTGCTGTCGAGATGATGCATGCTGCCGCTGCGCGCTATGACATCAGTCGATTTGGTGCTGAAGTGTTCCGTGCCAGCCCGCGGCAGTCCGATTTGATGATTGTTGCTGGTACGCTTTGCAACAAAATGGCACCCGCATTGCGCAAAGTTTATGACCAGATGAGTGAGCCTCGTTGGGTTATCTCGATGGGTTCTTGCGCGAATGGCGGTGGTTACTATCACTACAGTTATTCCGTCGTGCGCGGTTGCGATCGTATTGTCCCGGTCGATGTGTATGTCCCCGGTTGTCCGCCTACAGCCGAAGCTTTGCTTTACGGCATCATTCAATTGCAGCAAAAAATTCGTCGTACGCAGACGATTGCGCGCGTTTAATACTCAACAAATCCATGACTGCTTTTGCTGTAAATCCGGAAACTCTCAAAGACACCTTGAATGCTGTACTGGGCGATAAAGCCAAAAGTATTGTGGTGAGTTTGGGGGAAGTCAATGTCGTGGTCGATGCCGGCAACTATTTAGATGCTGCTGTTTTATTGCGAGATACGCCCGGTTGTCAATTTGAGCAGTTGATTGATTTGTGTGGTGTTGATTACTCAGAATACAAAGACGGTGGCTATGAGGGCTTGCGTTACTGTGTGGTGTCACAATTGCTGTCTGTGACTTTGAATCAGCGTATTCGTCTCAAGGTCTTTGCGTCCAATGACGATATGCCAATCGTTGCTTCTTTGGGTGATGTGTGGAGCTCTGTCAATTGGTTTGAGCGTGAAGCTTTTGATTTGTTTGGCATCATCTTTGAAGGTCACAATGATTTACGCCGAATTTTGACCGATTACGGCTTTATTGGGCATCCCTTCCGTAAAGATTTCCCAACTTCGGGGCATGTGGAAATGCGTTACGACGCCGAGCAAAAGCGCGTGATTTACCAGCCTGTCAGTATTGAACCGCGCGAAATCACACCACGCATTATTCGTGAAAACAACTATGGAGGCCAACACTGATCGCCTTGGCGACGAGTGAGCATATATGGCAGAAATTAAAAACTACACGCTCAATTTTGGGCCACAGCACCCAGCAGCACATGGTGTGTTGCGATTGGTTCTTGAGCTCGATGGCGAGGTGATTCAGCGTGCGGATCCACACATTGGTTTGTTGCACCGAGCCACTGAAAAGTTGGCTGAAAGCAAGACCTATATGCAGTCGCTTCCATACATGGATCGGCTTGATTATGTGTCCATGATGTGCAATGAGCATGCTTATTGCTTGGCAATAGAGAAAATGATGGGTATTGAGGTGCCTTTACGGGCTCAATACATTCGTGTGATGTTTTCTGAAATCACCCGTATGCTGAACCATTTGTTATGGGTTGGAGCGCACGGTTTGGATTGCGGGGCGATGACTTTGTTGTTGTATGCATTTCGCGAGCGTGAAGATTTATTTGACATGTATGAAGCGGTGAGTGGTGCGCGCATGCATGCTGCGTATTTCCGTCCTGGTGGCGTATACCGTGATTTGCCAGATACCATGCCACAATTTAAGGCGAGCAAAATCCGCAATGCCAAAGTCATTGAGCGTTTGAATCACAATCGCAATGGGTCTTTGTTAGATTTCATTGATGACTTTACGCAACGTTTTCCAGCCAGTCTGGCTGAGTACCACACGCTTTTAACAGATAACCGAATTTGGAAGCAGCGTACCGTAGGCATTGGCGTTGTTACGCCTGAACGCGCTATGAATTTAGGTTTTACGGGGCCGATGTTGCGTGGTTCTGGTGTTGCGTGGGACTTGCGAAAAAAACAACCCTATGACGTTTACGATCGCATGGACTTCGATATCCCTGTGGGTAAAACGGGTGATTGCTACGATCGTTACTTGGTGCGTATGGAAGAGATGAAGCAATCAAACAGCATCATCAAGCAATGCGTTGATTGGTTGCGTGTCAATCCAGGCCCAGTGATTACTGACAACCATAAAGTTGCGTCTCCTAGCCGTGAGTCCATGAAAACAAACATGGAAGAGTTGATTCACCACTTCAAGCTCTTCACAGAAGGTTTTTCTGTACCCGAGGGAGAAGCCTATGCGGCTGTAGAGCATCCTAAGGGGGAGTTCGGAATTTACATGGTGAGTGATGGTGCCAACAAACCATACCGCTTGAAAATCCGTGCACCAGGCTTTGCACATTTGGCTGCGATGGATGAATTAGCAAGGGGCCACATGATTGCCGATGCTGTGGCGATTATTGGCACTATGGATATTGTATTTGGGGAGATTGATCGGTGATGGTTGCTACTCATACAACGCATTCTGAAGCACAACCCAAAATGTTGTCTGAAGAATCTAAAGCGCGCTTCGCCAAAGAGGTCGCAAAATATCCAGCTGATCAAAAACAGTCTGCAGTCATGGCTTGTTTGGCTATTGTTCAGCAAGAGCTTGGATTTGTAAGTGTTGAGAATGAGCGTGTTGTCGCTGATTATTTGGGCATGGCTCCTATGGCTGTCCATGAGGTCACCACGTTCTACAACATGTACAACCAACAACCATGCGGTCAATACAAGCTCAATGTATGCACCAATTTGCCTTGTCAGTTGCGAGATGGCAGTAAAGCTCTTAAGCATCTAGAAGGCAAGTTGGGCATTACGATGGGTGAAACTACCAGTGATGGCATGTTCACTTTGCAGCAAAGTGAGTGCTTGGGTGCTTGTGCGGATTCACCGGTGATGCTGGTCAATGATCGCATCATGTGCAGTTTTATGACGAATGACAAGCTTGACCAATTGGTTGATGGTTTGCGTTCTGAGTTGTCCGATTCAACAGCAAAGGGGCAGCTATGAGCGCAGCAAGCCTACTTGCTCGGTTTGCTGCCACTGGTTTGCAAACGTCTTTTCACGGCAGGCATTTAGACCCTCAAATCATGGGTGGTTTAGATGGGAATAACTGGCGTCTCAAAGATTATGAGGCGCGTGGCGGCTACCAAGCCCTGCGCAAAATTTTGGCTAAAGATGGTGGCGAGGGTCTGACGCAAGATCAGGTTATTGCGACTGTCAAAGAGTCCGCTTTACGTGGTCGAGGCGGTGCGGGCTTTCCTACGGGTTTGAAGTGGAGCTTCATGCCGCGTCAATTTCCGGGTCAAAAGTATTTGGTCTGTAATTCCGACGAAGGTGAGCCAGGTACTTGTAAAGATCGTGACATCATGCAATTCAATCCGCATATTGTGATTGAGGGTATGGCGATTGCAGCATACGCCATGGGTATCAGTGTCGGCTATAACTACATTCACGGCGAGATTTTCGCGACGTATGACCGTTTCGAAGAAGCACTTGAAGAAGCGCGTGCAGCTGGTTTATTGGGTGACAAAATCCTTGGCAGCAACTTCAATTTCCAATTGCATGCGGCTCATGGCTTTGGGGCCTATATCTGCGGTGAAGAAACTGCATTATTGGAGTCTCTTGAAGGTAAAAAAGGGCAGCCACGCTTTAAGCCACCATTCCCTGCTAGTTTTGGTTTGTACGGCAAACCGACGACTATTAACAACACAGAAACATTTGCAGCTGTTCCTTGGATTATTCGCAATGGTGGTGCTGCCTATCTGGCTTGTGGCAAGCCAAATAACGGCGGCACTAAGATTTATTCGGTCAGTGGTGATGTGGAGAGACCAGGTAATTATGAAGTACCTATGGGTACACCGTTCGCTATATTGCTTGAATTAGCTGGTGGTGTACGCAGCGGTCGTCAACTCAAGGCGGTTATTCCTGGCGGTTCATCATCGCCTATCTTGCCTGCTTCCATCATGATGGATTGCACTATGGATTACGACTCGATAGCCAAAGCAGGCTCCATGTTGGGTTCTGGCGCGGTCATCGTTTTAGATGACAGCCGTTGCATGGTGAAAAGTTTGCAACGCTTGAGCTATTTTTATATGCATGAGTCTTGCGGGCAATGCACACCATGTCGCGAGGGAACGGGTTGGTTGTCTCGTATGGTGGACCGTATTGAAAATGGAGAAGGACGTGCAACAGACATCGATTTGCTGAACTCCGTTGCTGACAACATTCAAGGTCGCACAATTTGCGCTTTGGGCGATGCGGCAGCTATGCCAGTGCGCGCAATGATCAAGCATTTCCGAGAAGAATTTATTTATCACGTTGATCACAAGACGTGCATGGTACCGGCTTACGTCTAAGGTCACAGAGTAGAAATAACATGGTTGAAATTGAACTCGACGGCAAAAAAGTAGAGACCTTGGAAGGCAGCATGATCATGCATGCCGCCGAGCAAGCAGGTACTTACATTCCGCATTTTTGCTATCACAAAAAACTAAGCATCGCTGCAAACTGCAGGATGTGCTTAGTTGATGTTGAAAAAATGCCCAAACCAATGCCAGCTTGTGCTACGCCGGTATCGCAAGGCATGATTGTTCGTACCAAGAGCGAAAAAGCTATCAAGGCGCAGCAATCGGTCATGGAGTTTTTGCTGATCAACCACCCCTTAGACTGCCCTATTTGCGATCAAGGCGGCGAGTGCCAATTGCAAGATTTGGCTGTTAGTTATGGTGGTTCAACGTCTCGTTATGAAGAAGAAAAGCGTGTAGTTTTTCATAAAGATGTTGGCCCATTGATCAGCATGGAAGAAATGAGCCGTTGCATCCATTGCACGCGATGTGTTCGTTTTGGACAAGAAGTTGCTGGCGTTATGGAGTTGGGCATGTCTCACCGTGGTGAGCATGCTGAAATTGAGACCTTCATTGGGCAATCTATTGATTCAGAGTTGTCCGGCAACATGATCGATATTTGTCCTGTTGGCGCTTTAACCAGTAAACCTTTCAGGTACAGTTCACGCACTTGGGAATTGAGCCGCCGTAAATCCATCAGTCCTCACGATTCAACCGGTGCAAATTTGATTGTTCAGGTGAAGAACAACAAAGTCATGCGCGTTGTACCTTTAGAGAACGAGGCTGTCAACGAGTGCTGGATTGCTGATCGTGATCGTTTTTCCTACGAAGCGTTGAATTCTGATGATCGTTTAACCAGCCCGATGATCAAACATGGTGGCGAATGGAAAAAAGTTGATTGGCAGACGGCTCTCGAATATGTCGCAAATGGTTTGAAGCAAATCAAAGCAGATCATGGCGCTGCGAGCTTGGGTGCTTTGGTAAGCCCACAATCAACAGTAGAAGAGCTGTATTTGGCCGCGGGTTTGATGCGTGGTCTACAGAGTGACAATATTGATTACCGTCTGCGTCACGCTGAATTCACCGGCTTTGAGCATGTGCGTTGGTTGGGTACAAGTATTGCATCTTTGTCTAACTTGCAAAGCGTCTTGATCGTTGGTTCCAACGTGCGTAAAGAGCATCCACTTTTTGCACAGCGGATTCGTCAGTCCGTTCGTAAGGGATGTGTGGTTAGTACGCTACATTCGCAAGCCTACGATTTAGCTATTCCCGTTGCGCATACCTGTGTTGCGGATTCAAGCGCATGGGGGCATATTTTAGCTGAAATTGCAGCTGCTGTAGCTGCTGAAAAAGGCGTGAGTGCACCATGCCAAATTGCAGTGACCGATAAAGCAAAGGTCATCGCTGCTGCATTACTTTCTGGTGATCGCAAAGCCATCTTTTTAGGCAATGCAGTTGCACATCATGCCAAAGCGGCAAGCTTGTTGGCATTGGCCAATTGGATTGCTGAACAAACTGGCGCATCTGTCGGTTACTTAACTGAATCTGCCAATACTGTGGGGGCACAGTGGGTAGGTGCACAGCCTTTGAGCAATGGTTTAAATGCCGGTCAAATGTTGGCTGGTGGTTTGAAAGCTGTTGTGCTGTTAAACAACGAGCCTGAGTTTGACTCTGCTGCTGGCGTAAAAGCTAAAGCAGCATTAGGACAAGCTCAGATGGTTGTGAGCATGAGTCCATTTAAAGCCAATATGGATTTTTGTGATGTGGTGTTGCCAATCTCACCGTTTACAGAGACATCTGGTACTTTTGTGAATGCTGAGGGGCGCCCGCAAAGTTTCCATGCGGTCGTTAAGCCTTTGGGTGAGACGCGTCCGGCTTGGAAAGTCCTGCGTGTATTGGCCAACATGATGGGCATCACAGGTTTTGAGTTTGAGACCTCTCAAGATGTCTTGGCGGCTGCATTGCAAGGCCAAACACAGTTAATGCATTTGCCTGCTGATAAATTAATGAACACAACCGCAGCAAGTATTGATATCTCAGCGAGTTTGGTTGTGCCTGCAGTTGCATCTATTTATCAACTGGATGGCACGGTTCGCCGTGCCAGTTCATTACAAATGACGGCCGATGCCAAGTCAACGTCTGCAATTGAGGTGACTGCATGATTGATGCAATTTACAACGCTGGCTTGCACTTGATGGTTGCTACGTGGTGGTCTGGCATTGTTTGGCCTGTGGTTTGGAACTTGATCAAGATTATTGTTTTGGTTTTGCCACTGATGGGAGCAGTAGCCTACTTAACTTTGTGGGAGCGGAAGCTTATTGGTTGGATTCAAATTCGACTAGGACCGAACCGCGTAGGTCCTTTGGGCCTTTTGCAGCCTATTGCTGACGCACTCAAATTATTGACCAAAGAGATTTTGATTCCAACAGCAGCTAATAAAGGCTTGTTTTTACTTGGACCAATTATGACCATTATGCCGGCGCTAGCGGCTTGGGCCGTAATTCCATTCGGCCCTGATATCGCTTTGTCAAATATCAATGCTGGCTTGTTGTTTGTAATGGCTATTACATCTATGGAAGTTTATGGCGTGATCATCGCCGGCTGGGCTTCAAATTCCAAATATGCTTTCTTGGGAGCTATGCGTGCCTCTGCGCAAATGGTGAGTTATGAAATTGCTATGGGGTTTTGTTTGGTTGTGGTACTTATGGTATCTGCGAGCTTGAACATGACGGATATAGTGACTGCACAAGCAAAAGGGTTGTTCACTGACGGTAGTTATTCAGCGATGGGGCTTCATTTTTTGTCATGGAATTGGTTGCCTTTGTTGCCTATATTTGCTGTTTACTTTATTTCTGGCTTAGCGGAAACAAATCGCCATCCTTTTGACGTTGTAGAGGGTGAGTCAGAAATTGTGGCCGGTCATATGGTTGAGTATTCTGGCATGTCATATGCGATGTTTTATTTGGCTGAGTATGCCAATATGTGGCTGATTTCTATTTTGGCAGTCATCATGTTTTTGGGTGGATGGCTATCGCCTGTGGCTGGTTTAGATTTCATCCCCGGTTGGATCTGGTTAGGACTCAAAACCTGTTTCTTAGTGACGACTTTTATTTGGATTCGTGCAACGTTTCCTCGATACCGTTATGACCAGATCATGCGTTTGGGTTGGAAAATTTTCATCCCAGTTACTTTAGTTTGGTTGATTGTTGTCGGCGCGTGGATGCAGACATCTTGGAATATTTGGAAGTAAGTGAAGTTTTATGTCTAATCTAGCTACACCTTCTATCAGTACACCTTTCTCACTGAAAGACTTTTTGTCGAGTTTCATGCTGGCTGAATTATTCAGAGGCATGTTGCTGACAGGCAAATACATGTTTCGGCGCAAAATTACGATTCAGTTTCCGGAGGAAAAAACACCTGCGAGCCCGCGTTTTCGTGGTTTGCATGCTTTGCGTCGCTATGAAAATGGTGAAGAACGCTGCATTGCTTGTAAATTATGTGAAGCAGTTTGCCCTGCCATGGCCATTACTATCGAGTCTGATGTCCGCGAAGACGGAAGCCGTCGAACCAGTCGCTATGACATTGATTTAACTAAATGTATTTTTTGCGGATTCTGTGAAGAGAGCTGCCCCGTTGATTCCATTGTTGAAACTCACATCTTTGAGTATCACGGTGAGAAGCGGGGAGACTTGTATTTCACCAAAGAAATGCTACTCGCGGTGGGAGATCGTTATGAAACTGAAATTGCTGCCAATCGTGCTGCCGATGCTAAATATCGCTGAGCTGACAACACGTATTACTTATAAAGAAATGTTTCATGGACGTTAAGACTCTGTTTTTTATTATTTTTGCAACGGTGATGCTCTTTGCAGCATTTCGCGTGATTACGGCACGTAATCCCGTTCACGCGGTCTTGTATTTGGTCTTAGCTTTTTTCCAAGCTGCTGGCATTTGGATTTTGCTTAAGGCGGAGTTTTTAGCTATAGCATTGGTGTTGGTCTACGTTGGTGCGGTGATGGTACTGTTCTTATTCGTGGTGATGATGTTGGATATTAATATTGACAGCATTCGCGTCGGTTTTTGGAAAAGATTTCCGCTGATTGCTGTATTCGGAGCATTGATTGCGCTTGAGATGTCTGCTGTTCTCATGGGTGGTTTCAGAATAGTTGATGAACCAAAAGTTGCAACTTCGCTGGCTCAAAATGCTGGGAAAATCTCGCAAATTTCAAACACCAAAGATTTAGGAATTTTGCTGTACACACAATATTTGTATCCGTTAGAAATAGCTGCTGTTATCTTGCTGGTCGCAATCATTGCCGCTATTGCTTTGACATTACGCAAACGCAAGGACAGTAAGTACGTAAGCCCTTCTGACCAAGTTCGTATCAAGGCGCGTGACCGCATGCAAATAATTCGACTTGAACCTACAAAGCCAGCCCAGCCTATACCAGCTCCAGTTATCGCAGATCCTTCTGCCTTGGCATCATCCACCGCTACTCTGGAGAAAAAAGCATGACATTAACACTTTGGCATTTCTTGGTGCTTGGTGCCATGCTGTTTGCCTTATCAGTCATAGGTATTTTCTTGAACCGCAAAAATTTAATTGTGTTGTTAATGGCGATCGAGTTGATGCTTTTGGCTGTCAATACCAACTTTGTGGCGTTCTCACATTATTTGGGCGACATGCATGGTCAAATTTTTGTGTTCTTTATTTTGACAGTTGCGGCGGCAGAGTCTGCCATCGGTTTGGCTATTTTGGTATTGTTATTCCGGAATAAATCCAGCATTAATGTGGATGAGCTGGACACACTCAAAGGCTAGTTTAGAAGCTAGACCTTTAATATAAGACGAATCAATGAGATTAGAACAATGAGTGCAACGCTTTCTGCATCGACTTTACTGGCAGTTCCTATGGCACCTTTGCTGGGTGCGGTATTGGCTGGTGTTTTCGGAACTACCTTGGGTGGTAATTGGATCGGCCGCCGACTGAGTCATTCGCTGACGATTTTGGGTGTTTTTGTAGCCTTTGTGTTATCTGCAATGACCTTAAATAGCGTCATAACAGGTGGTGCTCGCTTTAATGAGACGCTTTACACTTGGATGGTGGTTGGCGGTCTCAAAATGGAGATTGGCTTCCTGGTAGATGGTTTGACCGCGATGATGATGTGCGTGGTAACTTTTGTCTCTCTGATGGTGCATATCTACACCATAGGGTACATGGAAGAGGATGCAGGTTATAACCGCTTCTTTGGGTATATTTCATTATTCACCTTCTCCATGTTGATGCTTGTCATGAGTAACAACTTGCTGCAATTGTTTTTTGGCTGGGAAGCCGTGGGCTTAGTTTCGTATTTGTTGATCGGATTTTGGTTTAACAAGCCAACAGCCATCTTCGCGAACATGAAGGCTTTTTTAGTTAATCGCGTAGGTGATTTCGGCTTTATTTTGGGTATCGGCTTGATCGCAGCCTATGCGGGTACTCTTAATTATTCTGAGGCGTTTGGTAAGGCCAATGAACTGGCTAAGATTAGCTTTCCGGGTACTGAATGGATGTTGGTCACTGTTATCTGCATTTGTTTGTTTATCGGCGCTATGGGTAAAAGCGCTCAGTTTCCCTTGCATGTCTGGTTGCCTGATTCCATGGAAGGTCCAACACCAATTTCAGCTTTGATTCATGCTGCAACGATGGTGACTGCTGGTATTTTTATGGTGGCGCGCATGTCACCACTGTTTGAGCTTAGTGAGACAGCCCTGAGCTTTGTCATGATTATCGGTGCCATTACAGCACTGTTCATGGGCTTTCTTGGCATTATTCAAAACGACATCAAACGTGTGGTGGCTTACTCCACGTTATCGCAATTGGGTTATATGACCGTTGCTTTGGGCGCTTCTGCCTATTCAGTTGCCGTATTCCATTTGATGACGCACGCTTTTTTCAAGGCTTTGTTGTTTCTCGCGGCAGGCTCTGTGATCATGGGCGTTCACCACAACCAAGACATTCGTTGGATGGGTGGTTTGCGCAAGTACATGCCAATCACTTGGATCACATCCTTGGTGGGCTCTTTGGCCTTGATTGGTACGCCATTGTTCGCAGGCTTTTACTCCAAAGACAGCATCATTGAAGCGGTTCACGAAAGTCATCTGTATGGCGCTGGGTTCGCTTCGTTTGCAGTATTGGCGGGCGTATTTGTTACCGCCTTTTACTCATTTCGAATGTATTTCTTGGTATTCCATGGCAAAGAGCGATTTGATCAAAATCCTGAAGCCCATCATGATACTCATCACGACGCCCATGATGAGCACGCGCAGCACGATGATCATCACAAACCGCATGAATCACCATGGGTTGTTACCTTGCCGTTGATTTTGCTGGCTATTCCATCTGTGTTGATTGGCTATTTGACGATTGAGCCGATGTTATTTGGTGGATTCTTCAAAGATGCTATTTTCATCAATGCAGAAAAACACCACGCTATGACGGTGTTGACCGAAGAGTTTCATGGTGCTTGGCAGATGGCTATGCATGCATTCAAGACGCTGCCTTTTTGGTTGGCCTTGGGCGGCGTGGTTACTTCTTACTATATGTACATGGTGAATCCAGCATTGCCGACGGCAATCAAGCGGATCTTCCAACCTATTTACACCCTCCTAGAAAATAAATACTACTTGGATTGGTTTAATGAAAACGTCCTCGCTCGTGGCGCGCGTGCGTTAGGTTTGGGTCTGTGGAAGGTGGGCGATCAAACTATTATTGATGGCACACTTGTCAACGGTTCTTGGAAAGTGGTGCGTGTATTCTCTGGTTTGGTGCGCCGTGTGCAAACTGGCTATCTCTATCACTATGCCCTGTCAATGATTGTTGGTGTATTCGTTTTGATGACGTACTTCGTCTGGCTCAAGCCTTAAGGAAAAGAAGAAAATGGGTCTGTTGAGTCTTGCTATTTGGACACCAATTTTTTTTGGTGCTGTGTTACTGGCTTTTGGTCGAGACGATCAAGCCAGGGTTGTCCGCTGGATCGCTTTAATTGGTTCAGTGATTAGTTTGCTGGTAACCTTACCTTTGTACAGCGGCTTCAAGCTTGGCACGTCCGCCATGCAATTCGTTGAAAAAGCACCCTGGATTGATGCTTTCCATGTGAACTACCACCTCGGTGTAGATGGTATTTCGCTTTGGTTTGTGCTACTCACCGCTTTTATCAATGTGATTGTGATCATTGCTTCATGGGAGTCCATCACCGCCCGCGTGAACCAGTATATGGGCGCGTTCATGATATTGAGCGGGCTGATGATTGGTGTGTTTTGCGCTTTAGATGGCTTGCTGTTCTATGTTTTCTTTGAGGCAACTTTGATTCCGATGTATCTGATCATCGGCATATGGGGTGGTCCAAACAAAATTTATGCCGCCTTCAAGTTTTTCTTATATACCTTGCTCGGCTCATTACTCATGCTGATCGCACTGATTTATTTGTACTCTAAATCAGGCGGCAGTTTTGACCTGTCGGTTTGGCACAAATTACCATTGAGTGGTACAGCGCAGACCTTGTTATTTTTTGCCTTCTTCTCAGCGTTTGCTGTCAAAGTACCGATGTGGCCCGTTCACACGTGGTTGCCTGACGTTCACGTTGAAGCACCAACAGGTGGATCAGCTGTGCTTGCAGCAATCATGTTGAAGCTTGGCGCTTATGGCTTTTTGCGTTTCTCGATGCCTATCGCGCCAGATGCAGCTCGTGAATGGGCTTGGCTCATGATTGCGTTGTCATTGATTGCTGTGATTTACGTCGGTTTGGTCGCTATGGTGCAGCAAGACATGAAAAAACTGGTGGCTTATTCATCAGTAGCACACATGGGCTTTGTGACCTTAGGTTTTTATATATTTAATGATTTAGGCGTTGCCGGTGGCTTGGTGCAAATGATTGCGCACGGTTTCGTCTCAGGTGCTATGTTCCTGAGCATCGGTGTTTTATATGACCGCATGCATTCCCGCGAAATTGCCAGTTACGGTGGCGTCGTCAATACCATGCCCAAGTTTGCAGCTTTTGCCTTGTTATTTTCAATGGCTAACTGCGGCTTACCTGGAACTGCCGGTTTTGTAGGCGAGTGGATGGTTATCTTGGGCGCTATTAAAGTTAACTTCTGGCTCGGTTTCGCTGCAGCCACCGCTTTGATTTTCGGCGCTGCATATACCTTGTGGATGTTCAAACGTGTTTACTTGGGCCCTGTTGCCAATGACCATGTCAAAGAACTCAAAGACATCAACAGCCGCGAATTCTTGGTTATGACCTTGTTGGCTATTGCTGTGCTTTGGATGGGCGTGTATCCAAAACCATTCACTGATGTGATGAACGCATCTGTGGTCGATTTGCTTAAGCATGTCGCCACATCTAAGTTGTAAGTTAATTGACCTCACCGTCAAACACGCGTATTTGGCTCCTAATTGCACAAAACTGAAGATTTAAGATGATTGACAAACTAAGTTGGATCGCTATTTACCCTGAAATCGTCTTGCTGGTGATGGCTTGTGTGATTGCATTGGTAGATCTGGCCGTGACCAGCCCGCGCCGCACCGCAACCTATGTGTTGACCTTGTTGACTTTAGCTGTTGTGGCTTTTCTTCAGGCTTTATATGCCACAGGCGGCCAAACAATCTACGGTTTTGGCAACATGACCGTGAGCGACCCTATGTCTAACTGGCTCAAGTGCTTTGCATCCATTGCCATGATGGTCACCTTGATTTACGGTCGTCCTTACTCTGCCGATCGCGGCATGATGCGCGGCGGCGAAGTTTTCACCCTTGGCATGTTCTCGTTGCTTGGCATGTTTATTATGATGTCAGGTAACAACTTCTTGGTTATCTATTTGGGTCTGGAATTGCTCACGCTCTCCAGCTACGCTTTGGTTGCCTTGCGCCGTGACAATGCCACCGCGTCAGAAGCTGCCATGAAATATTTTGTACTTGGCGCGTTGGCAAGTGGATTTTTGCTTTACGGCTTGTCCATGATGTACGGCGCAACAGGCAGCTTGGACATCGGTGCGGTTTTCAAGGCGATCAACACAGGTGTGGTGAAGCACCAAGTATTGGTCTTCGGATTGGTATTCATCGTTGCGGGTCTCGGTTTCAAACTCGGTGTCGTGCCATTTCACATGTGGGTGCCTGACGTTTATCAAGGCGCACCCACTTCCATCACTTTGATGATTGGCGGCGCCCCCAAGTTGGCGGCATTTGCCATCACGATTCGTTTGTTGGTTGAAGGTATGTTGCCTTTGGCGATTGACTGGCAGCAAATGTTGGCCGTGCTCGCTATCGGCTCTTTGCTGGTGGGTAACTTGGCCGCGATTGCGCAAACCAATTTGAAGCGTATGTTGGCGTATTCCACCATCTCGCAAATGGGTTTTGTATTGATTGGTTTACTGTCTGGCATCGTCAACGGCAACACCTTGTCTGCAACAACGGCCTATAGCGCGTCGATGTTCTACGTCATTACCTATGTGATCACGACATTGGCAAGCTTCGGTGTGATCTTGTTGCTGGCCCGCGACGGTTTTGAGAGCGACGAAATTACCGACTTGGCCGGCTTGAACCAGCGCAGCCCACTGTATGCCGCCATTATGGCGATTTGCATGTTCTCGCTTGCTGGCGTGCCACCGATGGTCGGTTTTTACGCTAAATTGTCGGTCTTGCAAGCTTTGGTGTCTTCTGGGCAAACGCCTAGCATTGCACTCGCAGTTTTTGCCGTGATGATGTCTTTGATTGGCGCGTTCTACTACTTGCGCGTGGTTAAGGTCATGTATTTTGATGAACCCATCACCTCAACCACCGTGTCTGCTTCAGCAGATGTGCGTACAGTATTGACCATCAATGGCGCTCTGGTTTTGATACTGGGCCTCTTCCCAAGTGGTTTGATGACCTTGTGTGCCGATGCGATTATTAAAACGCTCAGCACCTAAGCCTAGCATTCTGCGTATTGAGCCATGAGTCAAACTGCTTCTGTGTGGCTTGTTTTATTGGCTGCCGTCTTGGGTGCTAATTTAGCATTCATAACTAAAAAATTGTTTCTTTTTTACACGACGATGGAACCTAAAACGTTGGCTTGGCGATTGCTGGAAATGACCGTATTTTATTTTTTGGTTGGTGGTTTGGGCTTGCTGCTTGAAAACCGTGCTGGCCAAATCGCACCGCAAAACTGGGAGTTTTACGCTATCACAGGCGCTTTGTTTTTGACTTTAGCCTTCCCAGGTTTTATTTATCGGTATTTACTGAAGCACTAGACTGAAACATAAGCATCATGGCAACTGACCACTCTGAGAGCCACCTTGTAGAAACGGCTGTCAGCAGCGATGTGATCTGCAAAGGTAATTTCCTCCATATCCTGCGCGATACCGTGCGCTTACCCAGCGGCAAGCACGCTACCCGTGAGTATGTGGTGCATCCAGGAGCAGTCGTCGTCATTGCTTTGCTGGATGATGGCCGTGTGATTTTGGAGCGCCAATTTCGCTACCCCATTGGGCAGGTGATGATCGAGTTCCCCGCCGGCAAGCTTGAAACGGGTGAAGACCCACTCTTGTGTGGTCAACGCGAGCTGCTTGAAGAAACGGGCTACAGCGCGACCCATTGGGCCTGCGCTGGCCCCATGCATTTGGCCATTGCGTACTCTACCGAAGTCATCCACGTTTATTTTGCCAAGGGCCTGAGCTTAGGAGAGCGCTGCTTGGACGATGGCGAGTTTTTAGACGTTATCACCGCTACGCCTGCTGAACTCTTGCAGATGTGCAGTGAAGGCAAAGTCACTGATGCCAAGACCTTAACGTGCACGCTTTGGCTTCAAAATGTCCTCTCAGGTGCGTGGTCCTTGAACTGGCAACCAGCGTGACAGTCAAACTTGGCAGGATAATGCGGGCATGAAAGTTCTTGATCTTCAATGCCAACAGCGACATACCTTTGAAGGCTGGTTTGGCTCTGAAGACGATTTTCAGAGCCAATTAGCGCGTGGTTTGGTCGAATGCCCGCTCTGCGGCGATGCGCACATCAGCAAAATGCTCAGTGCACCGCGTATCAATCTGGGTAGATCGCGTGATACGAATGAGTCGTCGCTAGCCAAGGAGGCTGCGTCTACGGCAAAACCTGAATCCGGTAATGGCGTTTCATCTTCCAACATCGAAGCTTCGTCGGAAGCGGCTTCTAGCGCATCCCAGTTGCCGGCGTTGGTGCAAAGCGTGATGTCGCATGACCGCTCGCCCGTGTCTGTCGAAGTAGCTGCCGCCATGCAAGCCGCGTGGATGCAGATGGCTCAACAGATCATGAAAAACACCGAAGATGTAGGCAGCGACTTTGCCGAAGAAGCCCGCAAAATCCATTATGGCGAGACCCATGAACGCGCCATCCGTGGCCAAGCCACGCAGGACGAAACCATGGAGCTGATCGAGGAGGGCATCGACGTCATGCCGCTGGCCCTCCCGCAATCGCTTAAACGTCCTTTGAACTAACGTCCACTCAATTAAGGATAAAAATCAAGGATACAGTCCGCGCAACTCACGCGCATGCAAAATCCGCTTGCAAGCCACAATAAACGTAGCTGTCCGCAAGCTCACTTTATGCTCCTGCGCCACCGCCCACACGCCAGCAAAAGCGTCTTTCATGATTTTGACCAAGCGCGCGTTGATCTCATCTTCATCCCAGAAGAAGCTTGAGAAATCCTGCACCCATTCAAAATAGCTCACCGTCACGCCACCCGCATTAGCAATCACGTCAGGCAACACCAGCACGCCGCGCTCTTGCAAAATATCGTCAGCAGCAGGTGTCGTCGGGCCGTTGGCACCTTCAATCACCATTTTGGCTTTGATTTTGCCTGCATTGGCTGCTGTGATTTGCGACTCCAGCGCGGCCGGAATCAAAATGTCGCAATCCACTTCCCAAAACAGCTCGTTGGCAATCACCTCAGCGCCCGCAAAACCCGCCACGCTGCCTACTTCAGCCACATGCTTAAGCAAGGCTGGCACGTTCAAGCCGCCCGCTTTGTAAATCGTGCCGCCGTGGTCCTGCACCGCTACAACAGTCGCGCCAGCTTCGGTAAACAGCCTCCCAGCCACGCCGCCTACGTTGCCAAAACCCTGCACTGCAATGCGTGCGCCCTTGATTTCAAGCCCAATGTGGTGTGCTGCTTCCACACCCACGGTGTACACACCACGTCCCGTCGCGTCTTTGCGTCCTAAAGAGCCACCCAAATGGATAGGCTTTCCAGTCACAACACCGGTTGCCGTTGCGCCTTCATTCATTGAGTACGTGTCCATCATCCACGCCATGATTTGCTCATTCGTGTTCACGTCCGGTGCAGGAATATCCTTCGTTGGCCCGATGATGATGCCAATCTCACTCGTGTAGCGGCGCGTCATACGCTCCAACTCACCTATCGACAAGGTTTTTGGGTCAACCCGAATGCCACCTTTGGCACCGCCGTAAGGCACGTTGACGGCCGCGTTTTTGATCGACATCCAAGCCGACAGCGCCATCACTTCCGACAAAGTCACATCTTGGTGAAACCGCACGCCACCCTTGCCTGGGCCGCGTGATGTATTGTGTTGTACGCGGTAGCCTTCAAAATGCTGGATCGTGCCGTTGTCCAAATGAATCGGCACATCCACAATCAAAATGCGTTTTGGCCGTTTCAGGGTATCCGCCCAGCGCCCGAGGTTGCCCAAATAAGGCACCACGCGGTCAACTTGCTGCAAATAATTGCCCCACGGACCAAGATTGTCAGCCTGCAGGTAAGAAGGAAGGGTGGAGGCGGGCGCTTTGCCAGCAGCCGTGGTGGCGGTGGCATGTGTAGTTGGGTGCAACATATAAATCCTTGAAAGTCCTTGAGATTGAAAGGTTCAAGCCCGAAGCTTAAAACTCTGCAAGGCACTTGTCTAAGGCCAAGATAAGGTTTAGTTATGCATAAAATGCATTACGCATAATTTGCATAGTTTTATGCCAGATTATGTTGCGCTATCAATGCCGCCCAAAGCGCGTTTGATTTGAGCAACTAAACAGGTTTGACCAGCGACGTCGTCTTCACAAACCGGTCCTCAAACTCCCCAATATGCGCGGCCAACGTGTTGGTTGACTGACCCAATGACACATTCAGCTCTTTACCCAGCAGGTCAATCCTGGCCAGCATTGTGGCTCTGGATTCAGCTTCCCGATTCGCCTGCTTGACCATTTCAGACTCCAGCGCACTGCGCAGCTCAGTGAAGCGTGATGCCTCCGCTTTTTCAGCCAAAGCAATATTGGCCTCAAGTTTGCGCGACAAGCGACGCGTCTCCAGCAGCGAAGCCGTTTGCATGTAAACCACATACAACAAAAACAGAACCGTGATGCTAACCAGCAGCCCCAGCATCAGCAAGCCAATAGGCATGTTAACGACTGCAAACCCCAGTGACAAATAGACCGGTGCGACAAAAGCCGCCCAATTGAGCGCAGCAATAGCGCCTGTAACTGTCAAAATAAGAAGCAATAACAAAGTAAATAATCGCATAGTTGTAGTCCTTTCAAGCGGGGGTGCAAGGCAGCAGCTTGTCGTCAAGTGCCACCCATATATAGCTCAGTCTACAGACTCGCAGCCCGTTTGAATACCCTTTTTACGACCAACCACCTTATCAACGACTTTGTCCTACAACCAGCAGCACGTTTGACAAAGCATCAAATCAACTAAAAATTCACCTGCGTCGCCGCGTAAACCTCAATCGTGGGCGGCGCACTGGCCAGTTCGCCAATCGCCTTGGCAAAAGCGCGGGAAGTCCGCGCTTCAAAGTGCGCCAACAAAGCATCTTGGTTAGACCATTTCTCCACAAAAACCAACCTGTCAGGGTTCTCGCTATCGTGGTTGACTGAATGCATCACACAGCCATACTCACCACGCGAGTGCTTCACATGCGTTTGACTCAGCGCCAGCGCCTCACCCAACTTACCTGCTTGAACAGTGACGCTTCCTAAGACCACAATCATGGGGATTCTCCTAGTCAAGTTGGCAATCAGGCAACCAATAAGTCTGACTGCTAGACACAATATACACCTTTGCTTAAGCTGTATCAGTCACAATTTTTTCAATTATTGGCGCTCAGATATGCAAATTACTACTAAATAAATAGCAAACTACCCAGAAAATACGACGGCTACAAGCATTTCTTACTTAAAACGGCTTTCATCCAGTACTTCTAGCTAAATTAGATGGCTTTTCAAACAAGCGCCCAGAAGCGTATTTATGCAAAATGCTTGCAATGAACGTTTGGTAGGGCAGTCCTTCTTCCAACGCCCGTGCTTGAATATCCATCAAATCTGGTGATGACAGACGAATATTAATCCGCTTGTCTTTGATAAACGTCGCACTCGCAGCCGCTTTAAACTTAGCCAAACTGGCTTTAGACGGCGAAGTCGGTTTCATCTCACCCGCTTCAAAAGCGTCCAAAAGCGCTTGCTCTTCGGCGTCTAGTTTGAAGTCGGGCTTGGCTGTGGGGTTAGTTTTAGTCATCAGGCGTACTCCTCGTTAAATAGTCTCTGGTGGCTTTTCTGCTTGGAATGATGGTTTTCAAAAAGAAATAATTAGCTTCTTCCACATATGGCACCAAGTAAACATAAGCCTCAAATGTCACCACCAAAACGGATTGATTTGGGTATTTCTTAGCGTTAGGGTGCGGCAAATCATCAAGCAAGCCAGCCGCTTCAATAGCCAGCACGATTTCCTCAAACGAAACGCTACGCTCCATCTTCAGCATTTCGTTCTTTTCATGACTCCAGCGAAAGGGTTTCATGATTGGAGTATAACGAATTGTGTGCCTAATGTCACCTTTTTTGACTTCAACCGCGTGACTGGCGATGGGAGATCAGGATTGATTGGTGATTGAAACGCGCTGCCAGTACGGATATTGACGGCTGGGGAGGCGTTGGGGGAGATTGGATTTTGCTATGGTTAATGTAGCTGGTTGGGCAATAAATACGACAGCTAGAAGCGTAAAAATATGCAAAGTGGGTATTTTTTAGTCGATTTACGAGTTTTCATCGGATCGATGATTGATGAAAGTTGGGATTTCTTGGCAGTTTCGTAGAACAGCAAATTTATTATTAGATTTTCCAACTAAGGAGATTGGCACTGATGTATCTCCTCCGTCCATTGATATTCTGACTTCCATGCCTTGGTTTTCAAAGGTGAGAAGTTCCTCAATCAGCTGAGAAACTGTTTTACCTCGACCTTCCCAATTAATTCTGCTCATATGGAGGCTTAACTTAGCTGATACCGCAAATTCTGCGAAACCCAACTATAGCTCAAGAAAATCTCCCTAGCCGCCTTTTTTAAAGTGGGGAAAAAAGTCATTTGAATTCTAATTTGCTGCAAATACAATATCTGCTCAGGCAATAAATACGACGGCTACAGCCATTTTCACCTCTAAAAACCGCTTAAATTCACCGTTTATACCCCAAACTGCAACTCCGCCAGCCTTGCATACAAACCACCTTTGGCTACCAGCTCGGTATGCGTCCCTTGCTCGATGATTTGGCCGTGGTCTAGGACTATTATTCGGTCAGCTTTTTGGACGGTGGCTAGGCGGTGGGCTACGACCAGGGTGGTGCGGCCGGTCATGGCGGACTCCAGGGCGGCTTGGACCATGCGTTCGCTTTCGGCGTCCAGGGCGCTGGTGGCTTCGTCCAAGAGCA